>JAGQPY010000769.1 GCA_020426485.1 Planctomycetaceae bacterium | reverse complement strand
TCAGAGGTGGTGACACTTCTGAGACGACGACCATGGTCTCCGAATTCTCACGAATCCGACGATCGAGACACTTCACAGCGGCGACCGACGGGGCATCGTCGAACAAATCATCAACTGGCATCATTGCCAGACTCCCATGCGGTGATGGCAACAATCCGGCCGCGAAGCTCATTCTGCATTCGATCATTCATCGGCCAGCGTTCCTTTGGAGTGCGGTGATTCGTCACCGCTTTGTTTTTTGTGGGATCACCAACATTGGCCCAGTGTTCCGGACTCCGCGCGATATCAAGTGGGTAAGTCAGGATGAAAGCAATGACCAGTTTGTTTCGGCTTTCGCTGAGTTCGCAGTCATTCACCGCGAAACAGTTTTGGCGGGTCAGCCAACACTTTGGGACGGTTGCATTTCACTTCCCACACGACCGGAGCCGCTGAATTCAAAGCAAAGCGATGACAAGGCGTCGCACTCCAAATACCAACACGCCGATGGCCGGTTATCCGGCCGTTGCCTTCTGTGGCTGCCTGAAGAGGTGCCCGCATTACCCAATCATCATTGCATGATGTGGAGTTTGGCTCAATTTGCAGACCGGCCTCCGTCACCACTTTCGCGAAGTTCTGCTGCATGGACACGTTCCGTTCCTGAAGCTTCTCAGCATTCTGCGTGCCGAACCTGCTGTGCGTGACACCAGTGTCCGCTTGTCACGGATCGTCATCCGGCGACGGTGTTTGCCCCGGTGGCACAATCTCATCCAGCGTGGGCAGAATTTCAGTGTCTACGGAAGCCTGTTGTTTCCAGGTGATATTCCGGCCGACGCTGCGATCCAGATTGGCCGCCGCTCGCTGCAGATCGGCGGTCAGCTGGATTTCACGGACTCGAGCATCGAGATACAGCGAGGTTGTCTGCAGAACCAGAAAGTAGGACGTGCCGCCATCCGCGAAGGCTCGCCCGGCCAGTTGGACAGCTTCTTCCATGGACGTCATCACGTTGGTTCGCAGTTGTGTCAGATTCTGATCAGCCGCGCTGTATTGCGAAAGGGCTGTCTGAATGTCCGCCACAATCTGATC
Organism: Planctomycetaceae bacterium; assembly: GCA_020426485.1. Classification (GTDB taxonomy): domain Bacteria; phylum Planctomycetota; class Planctomycetia; order Planctomycetales; family Planctomycetaceae; genus JAGQPY01. Next base: position 389 of record JAGQPY010000769.1, on the reverse strand, counting down.
TCGAATGACGTTGTAATTCTGTATGGCCTGCTGGACGGCCCAGTCCGCAGAATGGACGCCGCCCTGATTGCGATCGAAAATGGGGATTTCGAATCGGAAACCAGGACCAAAATTGCTGGGACCCGCTCCACCGGAATTCGCATCCGCCACCGCATCAAAGCGCAGCCACTGCTTACGAGCCAGTTGTGCTCGATGCTGCGCTGCGGCCACGGCAAAGGAGGCCGCTCGAAGATCCGGACGAGACGTCATGGCTTCTGAGATCAGCGCGTCCGGTTCCGGCAGAACGGCGAGCGATGGTTCAACCGCCACCGGAGTCAGATCGATGGTCATTGTTCCGAGGCTCATCAGCTGTTTCAGACGTGCCTCGGTCTGCCTGACGACCTGCGTCA
>JAGQPY010000768.1 GCA_020426485.1 Planctomycetaceae bacterium | reverse complement strand
TGACGGCACAGTGCGAGAGTACTCCGTCGCGTTCACCGCGGGCCAGCCGGTTGTCGCTGTTCGAATTGATCCCTCACAAGCCGCCGGAACCATCAGAATCCGCCGAGTGCGTCTGACCACCGGCGACGGAACGTTGCTTCACGAGTGGGCTCTTCGAACGGTCTCCGGCACCGATGCGAACTCCGGTGCGAGAAAGAACGTCATGTTTGCGTTGGCGGCAGACCGCGGTTCCCATTCCAGTCTTCCCAACACGCGCAGGCTAATGACGCCTCTCACCGTCGATTCATTCTGACCAACGAAGTCTCCGGCACCGTCAGCGTTGAGGTCAGATAGCCAAACGCCTGCCTCACCTGCTCTCAACAATCTTCAAACACGGAAAGCGAACATGGCAATCAGGAATTGTTTTCTTCGAATGCTGGTTGCATGGTCTGCTGTGCTGCCCACGGGCATTGCCATGGCGGACGATCGAACTGATCGTCCCGACATTGTCGTCTATCTGGCGGACGATTTGTCCGCTGCCGATCTGCCGGTCTATGGCGGGACGAACATTTCGACTCCCGCCATTGATGCACTGGCCGCTGAGGGAATGACGTTTGATTGCGCGTTTGTGGCCAGCCCTTCGTGTGCTCCCAGTCGAGCCGCTTTGCTGACGGGGCTTATGCCGGCACGCAACGGTGCGGAAGAAAATCACACCTATCCGCGCGACGGCATTCTGCGACTGCCTCGAATTCTGAATGAACTGGGATACCAGACAGCTGCCTTCGGTAAGGTTGCTCATTCGCGCAGCGCAGCGGACTATGGGTTCGAAACAATCGATCTGAAGTCCGACATCCCGGACCTCAGAAAATCCGTCACCGCGTTCCTGGAAAGCCGCCAGGACGATCGTCCGCTGGCTCTGTTTGTCGGCACGTCGAACCCGCACGTGCCGTGGCCACCCGAGTCCACTGTGGATGCTCAGTCGATGACGCTGCCGCCCAAACTGCTGGATACTCCGCAGACCCGAGTCCAGCGTTCGCGGTACCTGCAGGAAGTCAAAGACCTCGACGCGTTTCTGGGCGAACTCCGAGGCTTGGTAGCTCAGCACATGGCGAAGGATCGGTTGTTTGTATTTTCCAGCGATCACGGAGCCCAGTTTCCGTTCGGCAAATGGACGCTTTACGACGAAGGTATCCGAGTTCCGCTGCTCATCGCTCGGTCAGGAACGATCCGGGCCGGGACTCGCACAGCCGCAATGGTGAGCTGGGTTGATCTCTTTCCCACGCTGATCGACATCGTCGGCGGAAAGACGCCCGAACGTCTGGACGGCCGGTCGTTCGCGGCGGTTCTTCGCGGTGAAGCCGATTCACATCGTGATCGCATCTTCACGACTCACAGCGGAGACCGCATGATGAACGTCTACCTCAGCCGCCCGATTCGCACGGAACGCTACAAACTGATCTGGAACCCGCATCCCGAGTT
>JAGQPY010000767.1 GCA_020426485.1 Planctomycetaceae bacterium | reverse complement strand
GGGCGTGAGTACTCGGTAACCGCCGACCAGCAACAGCAGCACGATAAAGATCTGATTGTTCAGTTCCAGCAGCGGCAGAAACGTGCCGTGAGTCTTCAGCACAACGGTGTTGTAGCGGGAATGGTCTTCGGCCAGTGCATCAAACAGGCGAGCGTTTTCCGCCTGCCGGCTGAAGCTCTGAGTGACACGAATTCCCGCGACGGATTCCACCAGAGTCGCGGTGACTCGACTGAATGATTCCCGCATGTCTCGCAGGGCCACGCTGAGTCGCTGGTGGAAGTGCTGATTGGTGAACCAGATCACCGGAGCCAGTCCCAGCACGATCAGAAACAACGACCAGTCGAACCAGATCATCGCTGCCGCGGCAATCAGCATCTGTAGAAACTGCACCAGAGACACATACAGAATTTCCTGCACGCCGATGCGGATATCTTCCATGTCCGACGTCATGCGACTGATGACTCGCCCGATGCGGTTCGTATGAAACCAGCGCATGGGCATTCGCTGGATGTGTCGGAACAACTGATTACGCAGGTCGCCCACGACGGCTTCGCCCAGTTCCAGAGCCAGCTTTTGTCGGTAGTGCAGCACGATCTGAGTCGACACGGCCAGCAGTGCAAAGCCGCCCGCTCCCCACAAAACTCCTGAAGCATCACCCGCCGCCACCGGACCTCGAATGACGGCCGCCACCATCCATGTCAGAGCCGGCAGCTGGACGGCGCGCAGCAGCACCGACACCAGCAGCCAGTTGCGTTTGCAAGCATACGGTCGAGTATGCTGCATCATGCGAGCAATCAGACGAAACTGCAGCGGTCGCTGACGAGGTTCGTCTTCTCGTTCGACGTGACGTGTGAGACTTTGAGAAGCAACGGAAACGCGGGACATGGTAGAGTGTTACGCAGCTTTTTTCGCTTGGGGTTCTGAGTCATGCAGGTCCGGTTGTGTCGGACGATGAGAAAAATCCTGAACGGTTCGCTTCACGACACAAACGAATCGGCGAACTGCATTTCAGCCATCATGTGGTACCAGGGATTTGTCTGTCGAAGTTCCTGATGTGATCCTTCGGCCTGAAGTTGTCCTTCGTTCAGAATCAGAATTCTGTCCATACGCCGCAGCGTGCTGAGTCGATTGGAAACAATCAGGGTGGTTCGGTTTTCCGTGGCATTCAGCATGGCTTCCTGAATTTCGTGTTCGGTTTCGGGATCGACGGAAGCGGTGGCGTCGTCCAGCAGCAGGACTCCGGGACTGGTCAGAATGGCTCGAGCCAGCGAAAGCCGCTGACGCTGGCCACCGGACAGATTTGCTCCGTGTTCACCGATCATGGACTGCAGCCCCTGTGGCATCTCACGAATGAAGTCATCCGCTGATGCCATCTCGGCGGCACGCCAGATTTGTTCTTCCTGAGCGTGCGGAGTTCCGAAGGCAATGTTGGCGGCTACGGTATTGCTGAACAGAAAGCTGTCCTGGAACACAATCCCAATGCCCTGACGCAGCGAATGCAGATCG
>JAGQPY010000766.1 GCA_020426485.1 Planctomycetaceae bacterium | reverse complement strand
CGACTCCATTGTTCTGGTGGACTTCATCAACGCCCGCGTGAGAGGCGGTGTCGAATTGGCGGATGCGGTTGTGGAAGCGGGGCAGCGACGATTTCGCCCCGTCCTGTTGACATCGCTGACGACGGTGGCGGGACTGTTGCCGATCCTGATGGAAACGTCCTTTCAGGCTCAGCTGGTGATCCCCATGGCGACCAGCCTGTGCTTCGGACTGATGCTGTCGACGGTGCTGGTGTTGGTACTGGTGCCAACCTTTTATCTGATCTATGGCAGGTTCTTTGGGATTCGAACAGGACACCTTCTGGACTTGTCTGTCGGCGATCATTCCGCCATGAAACCCGATCTGATCCCACCAACAGGGAATTCTCCGGCGGTCAGCCGCTGAGTCATCTCCTGCACAGGAAAAGCGGGCAATGTGAACGCCTGGTCCAGACAACTGCAGGAATGCCGTCCGTGAAAACCCGACTTCATTGGATTTCAATCACAAACCAGGCAAGTATACTTGCAGCTGTTCGATCCAATTTAATTGGCCGGACAAACCCGGGACAGGCAACCTTCCCGATAGGGATTTCCCCAGGGGTTCTGCCCAACATTGTGAAGAGATCTTCCGTTTAACCCGCTGCCACAGGTGATGTCTTCCGTTCACCGGTAGCACCTTGCCTGCGGGTCAGGTTTGACGAGATGTGTTTTCCACCCCGAAAACTCTTCATGCCCTTGGGATCAGCCCCGTTGTGGGAACCAGTGGCGGTGTTTTGACTCTGGTGCCGTTGATGCGGGAATGGTTCGACAGCGAATGATTGTCGTGTACAGGACGTCAATCGTGGGAAGCGCAGGCGACGTGGCTGAGAGTTTTCGACGGTTCGGACGTCTGTGTCTCAAAGACGTCACGATGTCAGATTAAAACGGCGTCTGATTCCGCGGTGGAAGATTGGGTTGTTCAACGCGGCCCAATAGTGTTTCAGAAAGATGAATCAGGCCATGTGCTGATGAGGGAACCCTTCCTTCGGGAAGGCAGGCGGAGGAGGCTCAGGTTCGTGCCCCGTACCTGACCTCTTTCCGCCGTTTTTGTTTCCCGCCGAACAACGTTCTGACGAACGCCTGCCTTCGTTACCGAAGGCGAGCCAGTCCCGTTGCGGTATTCTGCGGCGGAATTCTATTTCGAATACATCCGGAAGCGCAGGCACCAACCGGTGGGCAGATTTCGAAGCGGCACGCCATCAACGAATTCAAAGCCCGAAGCAGAAACAAAATTGATGAGGTTCTCACGCTCACGAAGTCGGTCAGCCAGCGTCTTCAGGTTTAGCGCCTGAAAGGTCTCACTGCCCACCACGATGAGCACTTCTCCGCCCGGGGACAATGAATTTCGCAGCGACTTGAGAATCGAATGCGGGTCGCTCAGGTAGTGGAAGCTGTCGCACAGGATCGCTCGATCGAGGCGGTGCCGTTCCAGCAGAAGTGATTCGCTGGTATTTCGAACAACGCTAACGTTGGTCAGTCCGCGTTCTTCAATGCGCTGATCCAGAGCGTCGACGAAT
>JAGQPY010000765.1 GCA_020426485.1 Planctomycetaceae bacterium | reverse complement strand
CCGCAGAAAATCCACGGCGGCGACGATCTCGAACACAGAAACCCTCCGTTTCGCCACAAGTGCCGACAGGTGACTCAGTGCCGCGACATACGATGAGGGAAGTCGTGAAATCTTTGAATCGCATGGATCTGGCGGTTCAGGCAGCAGGGATGGCACATGGCACGCGGGCTTGGGGTTCAATCGTCGGTAACTTTTCTGGGTCTGTGGCTGGCGACGACGTCGCTGTGTCCCGCTCAAACGGAATTCCTTCTCCCACAGTACTCGGTCCCTGCGGCGGTGCCGTCAAACCCGGTTGCGGAACCGGACTCAGAGCCGCTGATTCGCCCGGTCCAGCACAGTCAGCCGCAGCCAATCGATCCGACGCAGCGTCGTCCCGTGAATCCGCCGTCGAATGGTTCGGCAGCCAACAGTCCAGGTTCTTCGTATCGCATGACGTTGCCTCAGGAACTGTTCGGCAATGTGAATCAGATTGATCAGTTGCCGGCCGATCGTCGCCGACTGGCTCACAGTCCGGCGGCTGACGCTGTCTTTGGAGCCGAATCAAAAGGACGAGTGTCCAATGACATTGGCGACCTGCTGCGGAAATCGATTTCGTCGCACGGTGTGTCGACTCAGGATCGCACGCCCATTACGACGGACACGCGTGTTCGAGGTCAGCGAGCCGGGCAGGTGCTGGCTTCCGGTTCGTACTGGACTCCGGTTCGGTCCGACCTGGACACCATGATGAACAAGATCGATTCACGACTGGTTGACGACGTGATCGTGATTAAAGGTCCCTACAGCACTCGGTACGGCCCCGGATTTCGCTTCGTCGACTTCGACCTCATCCATACGCCTCGCTACGACGGCTACGAGTCTCATGGGTCGACCAGCTTCGACTACGATTCCAACGGAGAACAGCCCTACGCCCGGCAGTCATTGTGGGGTGGTTCGACGGACTGGGGCTATCACATCAGCTATGGAGTTCGCAGCGGCAGCGACTACCGCGCGGGCAATGGAGATCGCATTCCATCCGGATATAAATCTCGCGATCTGTTTGTGGCTGTCGGCAAAGATCTGAACAACCATGAGTCTCTGGAATTCAACTATCTGCGACTGGATCAGTCAGACCTTGAATTTCCCGGCCTGGTCTACGACCTGGACAAGCTGTACACCGATGGCTACGAAGTCAAGTACGTGGATACGGACCCCGCCTTCGCCAATCGGCTGGATATGGAAGTCTGGTACAACACGACTCGGTTTGAAGGCGACACGCTCAACCCCGGCAAGACGCTGCAGATTCCGCAGCTGCCTGTGATCCTGTATTCGCCGTCCGGAACCGACGGATTTGCCATCACGAATGCTCGCGGAAGTTCCATGGGCTACCGCTGGGAAGCCACCAGCGGCCTTCCCGGTCAGCCACAAACTTCGCTGGGGCTGGATCTGACTCACCTGCGACAGAAGCTGAACGACATCGAACCGCTGATTCCGGATCCCAATGACAACAACTTTCCCATTCCGCCGTCGAATTCCACGGACCTGGGCTTTTTCTGGGAAG
>JAGQPY010000764.1 GCA_020426485.1 Planctomycetaceae bacterium | reverse complement strand
ATATGTTCGAAGTGATGGGCCGAAAAAACGGCATCACGATGGAATCGGATTCCCTGACACTCAGCGAACGCCACCGTGAGCTGAGCGGCGCGGACATCGAAAGCGTGGTTCTGTCGGGCCGTCGCTTTGCTCTGCTGGACAAGCGAACCACTGTCACCAGTCAGGACATCGACCGCGCGCTGCAGGAATTCATTCCGTCTGCTCAGGGTCTGGAAAAGGAGATGCAGGAAGTCGCGGCCGTTCTGGAATGCACTCAGATGGACTTTCTGAACAGCGACTGGCGCGATACGCTTCAGTCGGAAGGCGGCCGATCCGAACTGCAGAAGCAGCTGACTCGCATGAGGGGACTTGTGGAACAACTCTGACAAGGCCGGGTCTCAAGCCATTCGAGCCGCCGTTCGGACACGCTTCCGCAGGTCGCTCTGCACACCGACTCAGCGTGAACAGGTTTTTTGAACTCAGTAATCTGACCGATCATACGTCACAGAAAGCAGGCTCATGACTCGCAAAAGCTGGATCGATCCCGATACGAACGAAGTCCTGATCGACGATTATGCCCGCAAGCTGGAAAGCTTCGCTCGTGCCTTCGCCGACGGGGTGATCACCGACTCAGAAATCAGCGATCAGGAAGCTCGACTGCTGGAAGCCATGAAAGAAGCCGAAGCTGTTCTGGACGATGATGCTCACGCCAAAGTCACGCGACTGCTGTGCGAACTGAACGCCTACGACATTATGCAGTACACCTACGAAATGCAGCAGATGCGGGCCGTCAAGTTTCGCGGCTGAACGGACTGTGCGAATTCAGCATCGCTGACCGACCAGCCCTGCCGGTTCAGGTCGAATCATCCGTCCGGTCCAGATGCAGATGAGGCATCGGTCCGTTGCCGCGAACTTCGATCACCTGATCGGCTCGCGCCTGCGTGAGATACGATGTCAGGTCAACGCCGATGTCGTCCGGGTGAGCCGCAGCGCATACGATCGTCTCCACATCGGCAGCCATGGGAACGACCAGATGCTCGCAAGCGACGGTTGCAGGTACCAGACGAAGGATTTCGGGGCGAATGTGTCGCATCAGCAGGTCAGTGACCGGTTGTGTGGGGGCACGTTTCACGGGCCGCAGCACGTCAGCAGCAATGGCTTCCGCGACAGAATCGCTCGCCCCTTCCCGCAGCGCGCCGGTTTGTGAACTCCGCTGATATTTCATATGCATCCTGAATGAAACGAGGCTTTACCAGATCCTGATTTTTCCTCTGCCGCGGGAACAACATCCAAGGCGGTGGCGATACGCTCCCCGACGATGCGGGCATTGACTGAGAAATATATCCCGGTTACCGGATTCGTAAGAATTCGGACTCGCGCGATGGGTCCCGAATTCTTACGAATTCGGCTACGGTGAAGAGACTTCCCGTTGGAACATGAACGAGGCTTGTTTGAGAAGGCCTGTTTCCGTTGAGTCAGGTTTTCAACGCAACCATCGGGAGCGTTTCCCGGCGGCTGCTCGAACCGGGTCCGAGACTCTGCCTCGTTCATATCGTTTGTCCG
>JAGQPY010000763.1 GCA_020426485.1 Planctomycetaceae bacterium | reverse complement strand
TCAGGCGAATGCATTGCTGATACCACGAAAACAACTCACGATCCTGCAGATCTTCTGACCACGGAAAGCCCTTGCGACAATCGGGATCGTGGCGACCATCCAGCCCCACTTCATCTCCATAATAAACACACGGCGCGCCGGGGATCAGGCAGATGAACAGCCAGGCCAGCATCAGAGCGTCCCGGTTTCCTCGGCAGCACGTCAGAAATCGAGGCATGTCGTGGCTGTCCAGCAGATTCAGTTGCGACGCACTGACTTCGGCGGCGTACATTGAGGAGACTCGACGCACTTCGGCGATGAATTCCGCGGCCGAAAAATGTCGCACATTTCCAAAGCTGGAAGGACGTCGAGTCTCCTCAAGATCCAGACTGTCCCCGCCAAAATATCCCAGGCACGCCGCAGTGATCTGATAATTCATCACCGCATCCCACATATCGCCCTGCAGCCAGCGGCGAGCTTCACCCCAGACTTCACCGACCAGATAGGTTTCCGGATTGATGGCTCGAACACGTCGTCGAAAATCCCGCCAGAAGTCGTCGTCATCGATTTCGTTGGGCACATCCAGTCGCCAGCCGTCGATCCCGAATCGCACCCAGTATTCCGCAACGCTCAGCAGAAACTCGCGAACCTCCGGGCAGTCCGTGTTGAACTTTGGCAGAGCGGGCAGGTTCCACCATGCGGAATAGCCGATCGATTCCAGACTGCCGCGGCCCATGGACAGAGCGTGAGCTGCTTCGCCCGTCGGGTATGGCTGAAACGGTTTGTGTCCGTTCAGCCGTTCCGGGTCAAAGTGAAACCAGTCTCGATACGGCGATGCGCCACCGTTTTCCAGCACATGGTGGAATTGCCAGAATCCGCGACTTGCATGGTTGAAGACGCCATCCAGAACAATGCGAATGCGGCGGGCGTGAGCCTGGTCGAGCAGTTCCCGCAATGCTTCGTTGCCGCCGAGCAGCGGGTCAACGTTGAAATAATCGTATGTGTGGTAGCGATGATTGGCGGCCGACGAAAAGATCGGGCAGAAATAGATGGCGTTAATTCCCAGGTCAGCCAGATAGTCCAGCCGTTCGGCCACACCGTACAAGTCGCCGCCTTTGAATCCATAGACCGTCGGCGCGGAATTCCACGGTTCCAGTTCCGCCGCGATCCTCACTCGGCCACTGCGAGCAAATCTGTCAGGAAAGATCTGATAAAATACGGACTGTCGGACCCAATCCGGGGTGTTGATGATCATGTTGCTGACGTCAAAAACAAAAAGAGACTCCAGGAATCCACTCCCCGGATGGCGGGATTGCTGATCAGGGATTGACGAACAGCGCTGCCCAGGGAAAACTCGACGGGGTTCACCCGCCGTATTAGAGCACTTTGAATTTCAAAGGTCGCGTCAGGAATCTCATATTTCGGCACGGCCGTCAGAGTTGACGGTGAGAGGAAAGTGCTGCGTGAAGCGGAATCGTGACGGTCAGGCGTTTGGGCTCAACGCGAAATCGTGTGCGCGATGATCCTGAAAGGACTCCAGAGATTAACTGGACAGCGCCACCTTGGAGTGCGGAGACTTGTCGCCGCTTTGGA
>JAGQPY010000762.1 GCA_020426485.1 Planctomycetaceae bacterium | reverse complement strand
CGGACAAAAGCGGGACGGGCAACCTTCCCGACATGTCTTTTATCGGGTTGCTGTTCCGTCGCGGGCGACGCGTCTCGGCCGGGCAGTCGAAATTTCTGCGGTGACTTCGCGACAATGAATTCCGGCAGAATGAATTCCGGCACGATGCTGACCTGCCCGCCACATGCGATTTCCGTCCGACAGCTTAGACGATCGCGGTTGCTTCCAGGTCCGTATCTGACACTCCACAGATATTGTCCGGATCAAGGATCGTTTCATCGCAGGACTCGGACAGCTGCGAACAAAAACGTCCGTAAGCAACCGAGATGTTGTCGCGACCACCATCAGCGTTCGCATCGTCGATGAGTCGTTGACAGGTTTCATTGACGGGACGACCCTGTTGGAGCACGGCAGAAATTTCTCCGGCGCTGAGATGTCGCGTGAGCCCATCCGAACAGAGCAGGATGCCGTCTTCCGGCTGCAATCGGAAGCGATTAATCTCCGGCACCGGCGAACATTCCGTCGCGCTCAGAGCATTCCACAGCACGTTGTCGAAGGGTGACTTCTGGTCGGTCTGGAAACCTGGTTCACCACGATCCATGAGCGCCTGACCGACCGTGTGATCTGTCGTCAACGGCATCAGCTTTCCGTTGCGATACAAATACGCACGGGAATCTCCGATGTGAACGACGTACAACCAGGGCCAGGCAACACAGGCCGTCGTCAATGTCGTTCCCATACCCTCAAGTTCAGGGCGTTCGCCGGCCATGCTCATCAGGTGCCGATGAATTCGCAGCGGGATCTCATGCAGCGTATCCTGAATCGTTGTGTCGCGGCCATCGTCAATCAGTCTTCGGTCGATCACGGCGGCTTCCAAAGCCTTCATCATATCTTCGCCCACCGTCGCGCTGGCCACAGCTCCGTGTCTGCCTCCGCCCACACCATCCGCGACCAGCATTGCAAAATCAAAAGTTCTGCGAGTTGTCTCGTCTTGAGATCCCGAATGCAGGCCGGTCTTTCTTCCGTTGAACGGCCGCTCACTGAAGAATCTCAGATCTACGTAGTCCTGGTTTTCCGGACGCACGCGACCTCGATCCGTGGCCGCCGCAAGGTGAGTCGCCAGAGATTGATTGTGTAGTACGGTGAGGTGCTGTGCCATAACTGCATCCTGTCTGGTCGAGGCAGCTGTTTTCAGCCTGCTGCCACTCTCCCCTATCGAGATCTCGTGCGTTGCCCCGACATCGTGACGAATCAAAACTTAGGATGCAACACGTCGCAATGCCTGTGCCGTTCAGAATTGCGGGTTTCCGCACGCCACGGGCCGTGCGGAATCTTGCGCGCTTTTTCCGGAAAAGCTTCATCTTTTCATTTCAAACGCGGTTCGCTGTCGAACTGCCAACGACCACATTGGCCGTTATCCCACCGGAAAGCCTTTGGTAATTGTGCTGCATACCGCACCGCACAATCGAACAACACTGAACATTGGAACAGGTTGGAATTCCCGCCGTTGGCTGAACCGGATCGCCGTGTCGTCCATTGGATGTTCAGGCTGGCCACTGAGATTCTTGACATTGATTCTCTCAGCACTGCAGGCCACGAAACGGGCGAAGTCAGAACGGCTGAC
>JAGQPY010000761.1 GCA_020426485.1 Planctomycetaceae bacterium | reverse complement strand
TCCGCAGCTGCTCTTGCACTTACGCAGTTTCAGCTTAGGCAGCTTGAACTTAGGCAGCTTGAACTTTGGCATCTTGAAGCCACAGCCACAGCTGCTTCCGCAGCCTTCGCAGCACTCACCACAGCCACAGCTGTTTCCGCAGCAGGTGCTTGGAGCACAGCATGTTGCTTCGCAGCAGCTTGAAGGTGCACAGCATGTTGCTTCGCAGCAGGTGCTTGGAGCACAGCATGTTGCTTCGCAGCAGCTGTTTCCGCAGCAATTTGACGGAGCACAGCATGTTGCTTCGCAGCAGGTTGGAGCACAGCAGGATGGCTCTTCGCAACATCCACCGCCGCAACCGCCGCAGCCTTTGTTGAACAGGCCAAACAGACCTGCGTTGGCGCTGCTTGCAATCGTCATGACGACCAAAGCAGTCGACAATGTAATCCCTCTCATTGTTCACTTCTCCTGAAATTGAGCTGAAGGGGAGGCGAGGATTCCCGTGGAGTTCACGTCGCTGACCACGGTTTGAATCCTCAATCCGGAAATTGGGTAACACTGCGTTGATATTCGGGAACTGTCCCGGTGGAGATTCACGGAAACGGACACATTCCTTGGCGACATGCTGACAAACGTTCACGTGTATCGATTGTTCCGATTGTGCAGGCGCTACATCTTGCCGGACCGGAAATCCTGCAGTTTTTGCGGTCCGGGCCGCGTCAGACGTGGTGTTCTGCCATTGACTCCCGTCTGCCCGCTGGAGTCTGGAAGGGAATCTGCGTATCCTCAGAGAAGGCGGCGGGGCTGATTGGTATTGGCTGCCCTGTGGCTCAGGAGAACGATGGGAAACTGAGGGGGTTGTTATGGCCGGACGCGCCCCCGGGCTTATTGGTGAGGCCGTTTTCAGGAAGTTTGTTTGTTCATGAGTCCTTCCGAGAGTTCAAAGCCGATCGACGTTTCCTTTCAGGCGAATTTCACTCATCGTCTGCGGTTTACCCGTGATGTCTTCGGAAAAGATTCTCGGGAGCTGCTGAGTTTGCTGGAGGCCGCAGAAGATCGAATTCCCCGTGTTCAGTTTTGGGTCGATGAAAATGTATTGACCGCCAACCCGGAACTGCGTCATCGCATTCAGGTGTTCTGTTCACAAAACAGGCAGAGAATTCGGGTTGAGGGAAATCTGCAGGTTCTGCCGGGCGGGGAAGACGTCAAGAATGATATTCACCTGATTGAACGAATGCTGAAGTGCTTCAACCACGCCGATCTGGACCGCCGGAGTTACGTGGTGGTCATTGGTGGCGGTGCGGTACTGGACGCCGTTGGTTTTGCCGCCGCGATTGCTCACCGCGGAATCCGTCTGATTCGCATTCCCACGACCACGCTGGCTCAGGGGGATTCCGGAATCGGCGTCAAAAACAGCGTGAATCTGTTTCAGAAGAAGAACTGGCTGGGAACGTTTGCCGTTCCCTGGGGCGTGATCAACGATCGCAAGCTGGTCGAAACACTCAGCGATCGCGATTTCTGCAGCGGGTTTTCCGAAGCCGTCAAGGTTGCATTGCTGAAGGATGAGAAGTTCTTTAGGTTCATCAGCGCTCATGCGGAAGAGATTCGTGGCAGGCAGGATGCCGCGTGGT
>JAGQPY010000760.1 GCA_020426485.1 Planctomycetaceae bacterium | reverse complement strand
TTCCTCAGATGGTCGGTGCCGGAGTTCTGGTGCAGCCCCTGCTGAATCTGCCTCATGCAGTGGGCGTGGTGATGGTGGGAACCGTCGTGATTCTGATTGTCGTCACCGCCGGAATGGTTTCCACAACGTGGGTTCAGTTTCTGAAGGGATCACTGCTGGTCATCTTCAGTGCTCTGCTGACATCCATGATTCTGGAACGCGGTTTCGAAGTAAAACGTGGTGGCATTGATGGCCACGAATTCCAGACGCTGGGCCCCATGGAAATGGACGAAATTCCTGAACGACTGAACGAAGTCCAGCCTGGCATTACGGAGACCGGCATCAACATGGAATCCGCCGCCGTGCCTTTCGTCCGCATTGATCGCGAAGGCAAGGCTTCTGAATACTGGACGATCGAAAATCTGGGCAACGGCACCGTTCTGCTGCACGAAACACAGACCCTTCGTAACCTGCCCGATGGCACGATTCTGGTCAACGGCCTGCCCAAAGGGCGAGAAAAAGGTGAACCGGAACTGCATCCGGCCGGCTTCGTCACAAAACTGCCGGGCGATCAACAGAAAACCGGACCTCTGACCGTCACATCGTTCTTCAGCACTCTGCAGCAAAGCGAAGTCGTGCTGTGGGACTACTTCGATTTGAAGATCGAAGGAGAATCTGATACGCGAGTCTACTTCCAGAAACGGACCCCCGGCAGCCATGTCCTGAGACCCGGTGAGTACCCTAAGTTCTCCGGCATTCGAAAAGATGAGCTGGCCGGTAAGCTCAACTTCCTGTCGCTGATGCTGGCTCTGTTCTGCGGCACGGCCTCACTGCCTCACATTCTGATCCGCTACTACACCGTCAAAGACGAAAGCAGCGCGCGGAAAAGTACCATTGTGGGAATTGCCAGCATTGGGTTCTTTTACGTGCTGACTTTGTACATGGGACTGGGAGCGATGACCAGCGGTTCTCTGGACATCACCAACAGCAACATGGCGGCACCTCTGCTGGCTCAAAGCATGAGCACCCTGCTGTTCGCGGCAATCTCCGCCATTGCGTTCACCACCGTGCTGGGAACCGTCAGCGGCCTGATTCTGGCTTCCGCGGGAGCCGTCACGCATGACCTGCTGGTCAGCGTGGCGGGCTGGGAAATGACGGACCACGAAAAAGTACGAGTCGCCAAGATCTCATCCGTCGTCGTTGGTGCGATTGCCATTGTGCTGGGAATTCTTTTCAAGGGCATGAACGTCAGCTACCTGGTCGGCTGGGCCTTCAGCGTGGCCGCCAGCGCGAATCTGCCATCGCTGGTCATGATTCTGTTCTGGCGAGGCGTCACGAAGCAGGGCGTGGTCGCCGCCGTGATCGTCGGCATGGTCAGTTCTCTGGGCTGGATTCTTCTCAGCGCGGAAACCTTCAAGGAGGTCTACGGCATGAAAGGCCACCCCGGATTTACGCCCTTTGGTCAGCCAGGAATCGTCACCATTCCGCTGGGCTTCCTGACGCTGGTTCTGGTGTCCCTGATGACAGCGAAACGGACAGACACAGCAGTGGAAGCTGCGGCCTGACAGACAATTACGGGATGGCGTTCAGAACCATCGTCAAAACAGCTCTTAGAATCTTATGGCGTAAGATGCG
>JAGQPY010000075.1:14363-16578 GCA_020426485.1 Planctomycetaceae bacterium | reverse complement strand
ACCGACGGCACCGGAAGGTCGTGAATGATCAGGATCTCGCCTTCCTTAACGGACAGCGGGACTTCTGAAACAGTCTGAAGCCGCACGGAATCATTTGCTTCCAGGACCTGTTCCAGAAACCAATTCCCGGACGTGGCCAGTGTCACGGGAATCTGAGGCCGTTCCGGCAGCCAGGCGACGGCCGTGTTGTCAGACTCCAGACCATCTTCTGTCAGCAACTGAACCTTCAGCACGCCACCATGGATCGAACTCTGATCCAGGACTCGCTTCCAGGATTCATTGGGACTGAGGGAAAGAGGAATCACGTCCAGCAGTTGATTCTCCAGCGACAATTCCAGAGAACATGCGGTTGGCTGATCCGAAAATGATCGAACTTCCACCAGCACCTGATAGCTGGAAGGAACGACGGGGCTCCGTCGCACCTGAAATTCTGTCACGCCGATATTGTCTCGCGACTGCCCGAACTGAACAAACTGAACCGGGAACTCACCGGCCGAGTGCGACTCAACATCGGATTCAGCGAATGAACGATCCGACAGAACCACAATGCGACCGTTCGACTGGGATGCCAGCAGTCGTTCTGCCACCTTCAGAGCCGTGTTGATATCGCATGGCGAATCCGTCACCGTGACTTCATTCAGTCGATCCAGCAGCATTCTCTGGTACGACGTCAACCCGCAGGCGACAGACGCCATCGGCCCGGCTGTCACCAGAGCGGCCTGATCCTGTGTTCTGAAAGACAGAATCATGTTCCGAAGCTGCCGGCAGGCCGCTTCAAATCGGGAAACTCCGGGATCGTTTTCGGCCTGCATGCTTGCAGAGATATCCAGCACAAACACGGTTGTTTCGCCATGCTTCCGACTCAGTCCCGGATCGGCCGTGGCGGCCACCAGCAGAAACAGAAAGGCCAGCTGCAGCAGCAGCGACCTGAAATCCCGAAGTGTCTGCCACAACGATCTCTGCTGACGTTCTTCAACGGCCTCTTCCCAGAACATGACGGTGGAAACACGAACCTTCCGCAGGCGAATCTTCATGACGTAGAAGATCACCACGGGCAACGCCAGTGCAGTCAGTATCCAGGCAATTGGTTGATT
Source organism: Planctomycetaceae bacterium (assembly GCA_020426485.1). GTDB lineage: Bacteria > Planctomycetota > Planctomycetia > Planctomycetales > Planctomycetaceae > JAGQPY01. Next base: position 15,484 of record JAGQPY010000075.1, on the reverse strand, counting down.
GAACAGCATGCAAGTCCGTCAGAGGAACACCACAACAATCGTCGCTCAGTGTGTCAGGAATCAGCGAACAGAAGCAGCAATCATTTTTTGCACCAGTTGAATAAACGTCGTCGATGTCGCCGCCACGGTACACCCCATTCCGTTTGAGGTCGCATAAGCACGCAGACGCTTCAGAAACTGCTGAAAGCGATCCTGATACATTTTCACCTGCCGCTCCGTGACAGTTACCTTTCGAAGGGCTCCCGTTTCGGAATCTGCAAGTTCAACTTCGCCCAGCAGTTGTGGTGACGCTTCTTCCGCAGCGTGAATCTGGACCAGATACGGTTCGAACTGGTTGTAACGCAGTACATCAATTCCAGCTTCGAACCCCTGAGGATCAAAGAAGTCGCTGAGCACCACCACCAGTCCTCTGGCAGGTGACCGAAGAACGAATTGCCGAGTGACCTGCTGCAGATCGGTCACCCCGGCCGCTGGGCGCAGATCTTCCAGAAATCTCATCAGCGTCAGGATGCGTCCTTTGCCGCGCGTCAGCGGGAAAGACTTGAGTACTCCATCAGCGAACGCAAGTATTGATACGCGGTCCAGGTCGGACAATGCAACATAGGCCAAGGCGGCTGCAGTCTGGCGAGCAAGGTCAAACTTGGACGGCAGCCCGCAATCCATGCTGCGAGAACAGTCCACCAGCAGATAGACGTGCAGATCCTCTTCTTCGTGAAATCGCTTCACCAGCAGATCGTTGTATCGAGCATACAGATTCCAGTCGAGATACCGGAAATCATCGCCGGGAACGTACTGCCGATGATCTGCGAACTCAATTCCGGAACCAATGCGATTCGTTCGCCGCTTGGCCATCAGCTGACCGGGAAATACCTTTCGCGAAACCAGCGACAGGTATTCCAGACGATTCAGAAAATCGCTGTTGAACAAGGCCATCAGTATGCAGACGAAGAAAGGTTTGCGGAGGCAGGCAGGACTCAGGGCAGGGCAACGAGCGTCCGAGTGAAGGTCAGCAACGGACTTCACCGACACGACACGACGGATGACTAAGCAGCGGATGACGTCCGATGGCCGTGAGAAATGGCATCGGCAATCACATCGTCCGGCGAAATATTGTCGGCCTG
>JAGQPY010000075.1:0-14267 GCA_020426485.1 Planctomycetaceae bacterium | reverse complement strand
CGACTAAGCAGCGGATGACGTCCGATGGCCGTGAGAAATGGCATCGGCAATCACATCGTCCGGCGAAATATTGTCGGCCTGACCTTCAAAGTTCAGGATCATTCGATGTCGCAGAACGGCAGGAGCCGCACGGTCAATGTCTTCCCGAGCCACATGATATCGCTGATCCAGAATCGCCAGGATCTTCGCATACAGGATCAACGCCTGCGCACCACGAGGACTCGCGCCGTAACGGACGTATCGACGCACCATCTCTGTTGCTGCCGCCTGGTCCGGATGAGTCGACAGGACGAGATTAATGGCATAGCGTTGAATGTCCGAGGCAACAGGAATCCGGCGAGCGAGTTGACGAAGTTCCAGAACGCGTTCGCCCGTCATCACCGGGCTGGCGGCAGGATTCTCCGTGCCGGTTGTTCGATTCAGAATCGACACCAGATCATCGGCCGTCGGATACCGCACCATCAGCTTCACAAAGAATCGGTCCAGCTGAGCTTCCGGCAGAGGATAGGTACCTTCCATTTCCAACGGGTTTTGAGTGGCCATCACCAGAAACGGTTTGGGCAGCGGCCACGTTTCTCCGGCCACCGTCACTGACTGCTCCGCCATCGCTTCCAGCAGCGCCGATTGCGTCTTCGGTGTCGCCCGATTGATTTCGTCCGTCAGCACAATATTGGCAAATACAGGGCCTTTCTGAAACTCGAACCGGCGGTGACCGTCGTCACCTTCCACGACCACATTGGTCCCCACCAGATCCGCCGGCATCAGGTCGGGAGTAAACTGGATGCGAGAGAATTCGAGATGCAGCACATCCGCCAGAGTTCGAACCAGCATTGTCTTGCCAAGTCCGGGGACGCCTTCCAGCAGCACATGCCCGCCGGCAATCAGCGCGGCCAGAGTCCCGTCGATGATCTCCTGCTGGCCGACGATCACTCGACCAACTTCTTCGCGCAGTCGAGTGAAGTCTTTGCGGAAATCATTCAGCTGGGCCTGCAGTTCATCTGCATCGGACATATCGCACGATTCTTTCGCATCACAGCCTTACGAGTGACTCCGTCTCAGCGACAGAGACAATTAGGACCGACAGCAAATCCCGTCGTTGATTCAAGCCGTCGCGCCGACAGGCTGTGGACTCTTCCTGCAGCACCGTCAGTCGGACGTTCAAGCCGGTATTGTGAAGCAGCCATACTGCCGTAAACAACCGCACGCCCGGAAAAACTGACGTTTGCCGCATCCCCGAACTTCCGCAGTTGGGAACGAATTCCGTTCCGAGGACGATCGTTCCCGTGTTAAGTTCGTCCGCGTTCCGTCGACCAGACTCCCTTCCGGAAGCGAAATGCAAGATCGTGAACACAGTGCGATTCCGTCGTCCCTCACAAATCTGCATCTCAACTGGTCTTCACCTTTCCGAAATGCCGCAATCCTGTAGAAATGCAGCGAAGAATCAGCGATAATACGGGCGAATCATGGGTGCGGGTCGAATTGGACACACCAGAGACGACATCGCCCCCGAAACCAAAAACCGCTCCTTCTTCAACCAGCCTTTTCCCAAAACCCTCCGACCACCCGTACAAGCTCTGCGAGGCTTCACGTGGTTCGTCCCCCACCTGCTCATTCCATTCGCCGTGAATCTGTCATCTCGATCAACTCACACTACAAATCAGAAGTTGTCTCCGGAAGCGGAACGGCCACTGAAGAGTCCGGCCCGGTTCCTGCCTTTGGCGACGATCAAAGAAGCACGATTTCTTCGCTGTCTGTGCTGGTGGCGGTTCTGCATGCTGAGCTGCGTATCTGCGTTTTCCATTTTTGCGACCGCGAAATGCGTGCCCGCGGCAGCCATGCCTCAGACAGATTCCGCACGGCTCGCGGAACGATATTTTGCACTACTGGAACGACGACCGCGACTGGGAACGGCCTTTGACAAAGTCTGGCAGTTTCACGAAGAAGCAGGTTCACTGAGTGAACTGCAGCGGAAACTTTCATCTGATGCCCGTGACGATGGCGACGATTCATCCGCCATGATTCTGGGCATGATTCAGCAGCGGCAGGGACAGCATTCTTCCGCCGCACAGTCCTTTCGGCAGGCGGAAGCTGTCCGACCGGAAGACCCCATTGCATCGTGGTATCTGGGCGAAGCATTGCTCAAAGCCGGCCAGCCGGACGAAGCCGCTCAGGCTTTGGAACGATCACTGGCCCGAGATCCCGAACGCATCGATGCCATTGAGATTTACCAGACGCTTGGACAACTGTACCAGCGACAGCGAAAACCAGCGGAGGCTCTGAAGGTTTGGCAACGTTTTGAAGATGCCTTTCCGGAAGACGAACGCGTCGGCGAACAGATTATCGACAGTCTGATTCAGAACCATCAGCTGGAAGATGCCGTCCGCAGAATTCAGGCCCGAGCGCAGAAGACTGCCGATCCGGAGCAACGAATTCAACTGCTGCTGAAAGCTGCCGACGTGCGATCCGCCATGAACGACACTGCGGAGGCGACGAAGGATTACCAGCAACTGCTGGAACAGGTGAAACCAGGCAGCTGGCTGTCGGGAGAAATCCACACAAAGCTGTCGTCGCTGCTGAAGCAACAGGAATCGGGTCAGGCCGTATCGTTTTACACCGAGTGGATTGAACGTCATCCGGAAGACATCTCCGCCGTCCGCCGCCTGGCCGGTCTCTACCGCGATCACAATCAGACTCAGGCCGCCATTCAACTGCTCTCACAGACCATTGAACGGTTTCCCGGCGAGGAATCAATTCGGCGAGATCTGATCGCAGCCATGATCGCTGCGGAAGATTTTCCTGGTGCGATTGGACATCTGGAGCTTTTGCTGAAACAACATCCGGACGATCTGGCAACCGTGCGAGAACTGGGTCTGCTGTGGCTTCGCAGAAACGATCAACCATTTTCGGAGCGGCAACAGTCCGCTGAGAGAATCTGGACGCGCTATCTTAACGCTCACTCACGCGATGCAGCCGCACATGCTGAAATTGCAGATCTGTACAAGTCACAGTCAATGTCGGAACAGGCGCTTCGGCTGTATCGGCAGGCCGTTGATCTCGCCCCGAACAACCCCGCGTTTCGCGAATCACTGGGCACATACTGCCACAGTCTGGGCCTGCGTAAAGAAGCCCTGGCGGCGTGGGCTGACCTAGCCACCGAGACTCGACGAACACCCGAAAACCTGGAACGTCTCAGCCAGATCTACCACGAACACGGGTACCTTCCGGAAGCAGTTTCCGCACTGAAGTCTGCCGTGGATCTCAATCCGGATCTGAACCGCATCCTGCGTCTATGCACGCTGCTGCGGGAATCCAATGATGCGGATGACGCACTGGAGCAGCTTCGATCAACAGAATCATTAGTGACCACTTTCGATGATCGGCGGCGAGTCATCGAAGAGCGGATTGAGATTCTAAAACAATCCGGTCGTCTGCCGGATGTCATCCTCCGTCTCAAAGAGCAAATCCGTGCGGACTCGACGGATTCAAGTGGCATGATTGAACTCGCCCTGCTGCAGGAAGGAGCGGGGCAGCTGGCTGCTGCGGCTCAGACGATTCGGCAGGCAGAACAGATCACGCCCGATTCGTGGGAAGTCATGTCTGTAGCTGCGGAAATCCGAGAAAAAGCGGGACTGCTGGACGACGCTGTCGGGACAAACCAAAAGCTGGCTCAGATGGACCCGCGTCATCGCACGAAATATCTGAGAAGTGTGGCAGAAATCAACCGCCGTCTGGGCCGACTGGATGACGCGGTGGCTGCTGCCAAAGAACTGGTGGATGCAGCTCCCGGACATTCAGAAAATCAACGGTTTTACGCTGACCTACAGACAGAAGCCGGGCACTTCGACGACGCCATTCGCTTTCTGCGAGACGTCGTTCAGTCGAACCCGACGGATGCGGCGGGGTTCGTCAGACTGGCAGAACTGCAGGCCGATCAGTTTCAAACGCAGGAAGCCATTCAGAACTACTGGCGCGCTTTTGATCTGGAAACGCATCTGGAAAGTCAACTGCGACTGACTCAGTCGCTGTGCGATCTCTACCTCCGACTGGACCAGTCAGACACATTTCTGAAAGAACTGCAGGATCGAACAACGCAGGCAATCACCAGCAACGCGCAGAACCTGATTACGACAGATTCAGGGGGCTCACCGACAGCGAGGGAATCTTCGGAGGCTCTTCAATCTCGAAACCTGACCATGTGTCTGGCGTTCGGATACCGAGTAACGGGAGACCCGGCGAACGCCAGCGAGACGCTGTCGCAGTGGTCCGATCGTTTTCAACAGCGAACCGGGCGACACGATCCGCTGGTTCTGGAAGAACTCTGCCGCATTGCCAACCAGCTGGGTCAAACGGCTGATGCGATCCGGCTTCAGACTCAGATCGTCGCCGGCAATCCGTCGGCGGACGCCATCGTTCGACTACTGGAACTTGTGCAGAAATCGGCTGGCGGTCAGATCCCGGAGTCCTTTTTTGCAGCCATCCCGAAGAATTCCGAACCAGCTCTGACCGCAACGTCAGATCACCTGATCTCCGGTGGTCAGTCTGGGGCAGCTCTGAGAATCCTGGAAGCCTCCGAACTGCCACCGGCACAGTCATGGAAAATCGACCTTCGAAAAGCCGTCATCTTCTGGAAACAGAACGACCGACCAGCCTGCGTGAAATGCTGCGATGCCGTCATTGAATCCGAACGTCATCAGATCTCGAACGACCCTACATTCTCCGACTCGCCAGGCCATCTGCCTGTCCGGCATGATCCTGCAGGCTTGATTTCCGACATGTGCGCGTCTCTGAATCTGCAGGGAGTCATCCGCGGCCGGTCGGTTGCCGGACAGGGAACTCCATGGGCCGTGGACGACCGCCATTCGGCCGCCGTCTCCGCAATCACTCTCCGGACCGCCGTCGCCGTGGCAGAGGACAACTTCGAAGCGCTGAAACAACAGTTGCAGAGCGACACAACCACAGAAACAACACGCGTGACGCTCTGGAATACATTCGTGGCCGTCGAAGCAGCTCGACAGATGAGCGCGGCCTCCGCCGTTGAGGTCCTGGCTGCTGCGGAAGATCTGGTGAAGGGTGCCCCTGACGACGCTCCGGAACGGCTGACGTTTCTCAACACCGTTCATCGGCTGCATCAGGAAACATCGTCGTCAAACCCGCTGCTGACTTCTGATCAGACTCAGCTTGTATTCCAGACGTGGTCCGCCATGAAGGACGTGCATCCTGACGCACCCGTGATTCTGGAAGTCCTGCCGACTCTGACCACAGAACTCCGTCGCCTGCAGGCTCACGAACAGCTTGCGGAGCTGCTGCGGCACCTGAGTCGTGAACCTGCGTCGATGGCCGAACTGGCAGCGGCGTTTCGGATTGCCGTTGCCGTTCAGGATTTCTATCAGGCGGGCCATCTTGCCCAACGCCTTTCCGCCTCGGCATCGAGTGGGTCGACGGATCAGGATCAACAACCAGGAATCCTGTACGCTCGGCTGCTGTCCGGCATCGTTGCCGCTGAACAATGGGAAGAACTGCCGCAATTGATTCGGCAGTATGTTGGTGATCGGTCACAGCAGCTGGAACAGTCCGGTGCCACATTGCCGCCAACCGATGACCTGCTGTCGACAACCACGTGTACATTGTTTGTCAACGGGCAGGCATCGACAACACAGCAGGTCAATAGTCTGAGCCTGACGGCCAACTTCAACGAATCCGATCTGACCTTGCTGGTCAATCTTCGAACACTCCTGCCGCCGAATTCCCTTCGCGTTTTGACGTCCACACTGCTGGACAAGGCCGATCAGGCACGACAGGAGTCGGCGACAGCACAGCAGGATTCACGTTTGCCGGAAGGCTACTTCGCGGAATTACTCCTGACTCAACTGTTTTATCTGAACAGTGATCCGGAACGAGCGATGCTGCATCTGGTTCGTGCAGCCGCACTGAATCCGCAGGATTCCGCCGCCAGAATCAACCTCGCCCGGCACTATCTGAAGGCTGGTTACGATTCAGAAGCCCTGACTCTGCTGTCCACAATTGAGTCCTCCGATCAGCGAACCATCCGCATCCGCGAATCCATGGCACTGGATCTGGCCATTAAACTGGGACTGACTGATCAAGCCAGAAACGCCGCGCAAACGCTGGCCGGCCTGCGACTCGAATCCGATCGAATCCCTGCACTCATCAGTCGCATGCGAACTCTGGGGCTGACCGATGCTGCGGAGTCCCTGGAACATCGGCAGCAAAGTGCCAATCGCAGCAGCCCGGATGATCTGGTTGAGCGAATGCTGGACCTGCTGAAGAATGATCAAACCGACATCGCCTCTCAGATCGCTCACCAGATTCTCAGCGTCGATCAGCGCGATCGAAGTCAGCTGGCGGCTTCTGCAGCGGCAAAGACGCAGGCGGCTCGCGTTTTGAATCAGCTTGGCCTGCTTCAGGCGTTGATCGATCGAACGCAGCAGCAACTGGCCGCGTCGCCGGATTCTGTACCTCTTCATCAGTCGCTGGAACTTTACTACCGTGCCTCTGGAAATTCGTCCGAAGCCGATCGAATCGCACGGGAGCTGGCATCGCTGCAGCCCGTCAACATCGACACACTACTGGAGATGGCTCGGCAGTTCGATCGCAACGGTAATCATCAGGAAGCCTGCAACCGCTACGTGGATGTGCTTCGGCGAGACCCCCGACGATTTTCCCAGAACTACTACCAGTATCTGCGAACGTTTCAGCAGGCAAAACGACTTCCGGAACTCGCCGACACTCTGCTGGCCTGTGACCTTCGCAAGCTGCAGAACAACTATTTCGTCGTCAACGAAGTTGTGGAATACCTCTTTCAGGAAAGCGCGCGGGGCAACGGGGCAGGGCGAGCCGAACGCGAAAAAGGACTGGAGCTGTTCGCAGCAGCATGGAAAGCATTCCCCGCCAATCGCACCTTCATGCTGGGAAATATCAGCGATCAAAGCATCTGGGAACTGCCGGTCATGCTGGAATACGCCACCGAAGGAATCATTCCGGCGTCTCCACAACACGCCATCGCTCAGCCGTGGCATGGCATCGCCGATTCCGTCTCCGTCGGAAAAGACGGACGCGTCACCGGCACTCTGGTTCGTCTCTGTCGAGCACTCAGGTCACTTGATCGTTTTCCGGCGTTCATAGAACGCGTTGAATCAGCACTGGAGACCATGCCGGAATGGCTGGGTGGTCGACTGCTGCTGGGTGTGCTGAAAGCCAGGACCGGCGAAACGGCAGCAGCAGCCGAACAGTTTCTGATCACTCAGAATCTTTCTGCGAACAACCCTGTCCCATTGAATGCAATCTGGCTGGTCGTCGCAGAATTGTCACCGGTTCCGTCCGAGTTTCAGACATCGCTTGCGTCCATCCTGAACCGATCGGTTCAAAGCTTCCCCACGAAAACTGATCAAGTCAGATACGCCGGCTCACCCGAATTCCATTTGGTGGAACTGTTGCACCAAACAGGTCAAAAAACTGAAGCCCTGCGGACAGCCCGCCATGTCGTTCAAATGCTTGAAGATCGAATTCAGGGGCAATCGGGCAAAGAAAAAGTCAGCGGGCTGGAAGACCTGCTTGCCGTGTGCGATCAGCTTTACCGGCTCGACTTTCCTTTGCATTGCCTGAGCATCCTGAATCGCCTTGACGGTCAGTTTGCTACCGTTAGTTCGACATGGGCCAGCACCGTTCAACAGCTGCGCAGGCATTCTCGGGATCTGCACTCATCTCTCACGCGATCCATTTCGCCGGTATCTGTGCTGCGGTATCTGCAGGACGCGGCAGCCCCGGAACTCAATTTCGCACCTGATCTGCTGCTGCAGGTCAAAGGTGATTCGCTGAATCATCTGCAGCTCCACAGCATCCTGATTGAAGAACTGACGTCTTTTTCAGGCATGTCAGCGGAAGAGGTTGAGGAGATTGCGGTCGGACTGTCCGGTCTTCTCAATCACAAGCCAGCTCCCGATATCGGTACCGGCATTGCAGCTGCGGTGTTTGCAGCTCGATTCGACCGTCCGATCCTGTTGAAACAAAGCGTCGCCTGGTTGCTGACCTCGCACCAGGATGTCATCAAGTCGACCTCTGAATCAGACAGCGTTGCCGCACTCTGGCTGGTGGTTCAGGCGATCGGCGATCGTCTCGAGTACCAGGCCGCTGTCGAACAGTTCGCATCCGCGGCGGAAACAGCCGCCGTGAACTCGGGCAACCGACTGATTCTGGCGGCCATTCAAAAAGAACGGGGGCAGCAGGCCATTCAGCGAGGAAATCCGCAGGCCGCAGATCTGGCGTGGTCTGAACTGCTGGACACCATTCTGCAGCGACCGGATTCGTCAATTTCGTCAGGTACCCCCGGAACTTCGGAATCCAGCGAACCAACCTCCGCATCGGCACTTCAGGAACTTCGTCGAGACCTCCTGAGACCGAAGACAATCCCCTGATCCGTCCGGACAGGAACAGCAGGAAGCGATCGTGATCAAAACTTGTCTTTTGGATATGGGAAATGTCCTGGTGTACTTTTCACACCAGAAGATGTGCAGCAACATTGCCACTCTTTTCGGGCTCTCCGAAGACGACACCCGAAAACTTCTGATCGACTCCGGTCTGCAGTGGCAGATCGAACGAGGCGACATTTCCGAACAGCAGTTCCAGCAGCAACTGGAAGAACAAACCGGAACCCGGGTCGCGGAACAGGAGCTGAAACTGGCCGCCGCTGATATTTTCCGGCTGAATGAATCGATCGAGCCACTTCTTGCAGAACTGAAAGATCTGGGCCTCCGACTGGTCCTGCTGTCCAACACCAGTGTCACTCACCTGAACTTTATTCAGGAACGGTTCAGCGTCCTCAGCTATTTCGATGCTTTCACAACATCATTCGCCGCCCGCGCGCTGAAGCCGGAAATGCCGATCTACCAGCACGCTCTGCACAACGCACAATGCGCAGCGCATGAATGTTTTTATACGGATGATATTAAACCTTATGTTCAGGCCGCTCGAGGTCTGGGAATTCACGCCGAACTCTACACGGAAACGGATCTAACCCGTCAACAGCTGCGACAACTTGGAGTCCCCGTCCGTCTGTGAAACAGACATTCGATCGCAACGGAAACGCTGCAACCGAATCCGGATACGGGAAAAATCATCGAGTCAAAGGTCCCTCCACATGATTACCCATCTCAAACGCACATCGCCATTCACTCCGAAACTTTCGACATGTTCCCGCCGACGGGTGCGAACGCTGTTGTCGTTCATCATGATGCTGATGGCGACGTCAGTCTTCGCGCTGGCACAGGACAACGCGGCCGACAAATCGCCTGCGGTCCCGGAAGTTCCTCAGGACCCGTATCCCAATTCAATTCCCGTTCCGGCCGGAATTCTGGATGCCGGGTCTGAGTGGCTGAACACTTCCGGCCCCATCGATCTGAAAGATCTGCGCGGCAAAGTTGTGCTGCTGGATTTCTGGACGTACTGCTGCATTAACTGTATGCACGTTCTTCCCGACCTGAAATACCTGGAACAGAAGTACGCCAATGAACTGGTTGTTATTGGCGTTCATTCCGCCAAGTTCGACAACGAAAAACTGTCCCGGAACATCAGAAACGCCATTCTGCGATACGAAATTGAGCATCCGGTTGTCAACGACAGCGAGATGACGATCTGGCAGCGATTCGGCACTCGAGCATGGCCGACTCTGGCCGTGATTGATCCGGAAGGTCGCTTTGTGGGAGCGCAGGGAGGCGAAGGCAATCGAGAACTCTTTGATCAGGTCATTGAAAAGCTCGTCACCTACCATCGTGCCAAAGGAACGCTGGACGAACGCCCCGTGGTTTTCGATCTGGAGTCGCACGGATCCACTGCGGCCCCGCTGCGATATCCCGGAAAGATCCTTGCCGATCAGTCCTCAGGCCGACTGTTCATCGCCGACAGTAATCACAATCGCATTGTCATCACCAGGCTGGATGGCAGTCTGCAGCACGTGATCGGCCGTGGTACAGTCGGCATGACGGATGGCGATTTTGGTACTTCCGAGTTCAATCATCCGCAGGGCATGACGCTCGTTGATGAGATCCTGTACGTTGCGGACACAGAAAACCACGCCATCCGCAGGATCGATCTGGCCAGTCAGCAGGTCACGACGCTGGCGGGCACCGGCAGGCAGGGAAGACCGGGGCCCATTCAGGGAAATCTTGCTCAAACAGATCTGAACAGCCCCTGGGATTTGTGTCACATTGATGGAATGCTGTACATCGCGATGGCTGGTCCTCATCAGATCTGGGTGCATCGCATTGGAAGTCTCGAAATCAAGGTCCATGCCGGAAACGGGCGAGAAGACATCATTGACGGACCGTTGAATCAGTGTTCGTTCGCTCAGCCATCAGGACTGGCCACAGGTCCGGACGGCACATTCTTTGTGGTCGCCGACAGCGAAGGCTCAGCGATTCGAAGCGTCCCCGTCGATCCGTCCGGAAACACAACAACCATCGCCGGAACGACAGGTCTGCCTCGCGGGCAGTCTCTGTTTGCCTTCGGTGACGTGGATGGCACAGGCCAGGAAGCTCGGTTTCAGCACCCGCTCGGAGTGGCGTGGCATGAACAGACGATCTTTGTGGCCGACTCCTATAATCACAGAATTCGCAGCATCAATTCGGAAACCGCAGGTGTGACAGGCTGGCTTGGTGACGGAACGGCCGGCGACAGCGTGACTCCGCCGCAACTCAATGAACCGGGCGGAATCAGTATCGCAGGCGAGTTTCTGTACATTGCCGACACGAATAATCACCGCATCTGCCGAGTCAACATCAGTGATCGAACGATGACCGTCCTTGAAATTCCCGGCCTGGAACCGCCGCAAAAGCCCGCCGGGAGAAAGCTGCCGGATCTTGCGAATGCTGAAGTCCTTCCGGAGCAGACGGTCCGCAACACTTCTGAACTGGAAGTGCTGGTCGAATTAAGCGTTCCGCCTGATCACCAGCTGAATGAGCTGTTTCCTGTCACGTGGGAAGTGTTTCAGACAGAAGGCGATGCCATTCTGGCTCCGGAAGCCACGGCCGGGCGGGATGTTGCAAACGTCAATGATGATGTCGCAAAATTTCGGATTCCACTTTCCGGAACCACCGGAACCGCAACAATAGCCGTGCAGATTTCTTACGGCTACTGCGGTGCTGAAAAATCGGGCGTCTGCCGTCTTGGATCAGCCACATGGACATTTCCACTGACCATCGCCGACGAAGCGGATCAGCAGAATTTAAAACTCATCTTCCCTGAAGTTCAGATACCGTGAATTCATCTCAGACTGACAACCTGCACAACGTCCCGACGAGCGGCTGCCTGATCGGAATCGATTACGGAACCAAGCGCATCGGCATCGCGGTCAGTGACTATCGCCAGTTTCTGGCCAGTCCGCTGAATAATTATCAGCGAAATGGCATTCAGGCGGATGAGCGTTACTTTAAAAAGCTGGTCGCCGAATACGAACCGACGGGACTGGTCGTTGGCCTGCCACTGCATATGAATGGAAGCGAAAGTCAGAAGTCCGGTGAAGTACGGCAGTTCGGCCAATGGCTGTTTCGAATGACGGCGCTGCCAATTGCCTATCACGACGAACGCTGTACCAGCGTTCAGGCCGAATCACTGCTGCTGCAGGCGGAAATGACATCGAAGCAACGCAAGGCCCGCCTGGACAAAGTCGCAGCGCAGATTCTGCTGCAGGCATTTCTGGACCTCCGAAGACCACCGCAGCCATTGACTCTCGACCCGGTCGAAGACACAGATGAGGTCGCTCACGATTCAACAACTGATTTCTGATCCCCGGCGCGTCGCCCTGAAACCGCTGACAAATCCGGGACGGGCTCCCGCAACCATCAACGCTGTGACACATTTCTGCAGCCGGATTCGTGAGAATTCGGAGCACATGGTGGTGATCTCAGAAGTCTGACGACTTCTGCGACCAGTGTTTTCTCCGTAAAAATGCTTCACAACGTTTGCGTAACGGGGCGGAAACCCGGTGAAAGACCTGTCGACATGGGAGTCTGTCGCAGTCTTATTAATGCGTTCCATGAGCGCATCTGAAGAGTAGATCGTTATGACAACCGAATTCCGATGCACCGGCTGGTGGGAACAAACAGGCTGCGGCCGGCAGCCCATGAAATCTCTGTCGCTGCAGATTCTTCAAACAGGAATCCTTGGCTCCGGCCAGGATATGGTCGGCACCTTCAGTCTGGCAGGCAAGTTACAGCCGGACGGTACCGTCCGGATCCTGAAGCAGTATCACAACCGCCATCATGTTCTGTATGTCGGCATGTACGACGGCGAAGGAACCATGTCCGGCCTATGGGAAATTGGTCCGGACCACGGCCGCTGGCTGATTCATTTTGAAACAATGAAAGGCACCACTACGTCAGACATCCAGGAAATCATTCCTGCCTGACGACACAACTTTCATTCAGGATTTACGAATTCCGAAACGAAACAGATCTCCTGCTGCGGCACAGTTCAGAGTTCCGTTCAGGCCCCGGCACACTGGTTCGAACTGGCACACAGGCTCGCGTCTGAAAAAACGCTCAAATGGGGGTACGGGCACGGCCCCACGCCGTGAAGGTTTTTGTGACCAGTTTCCGCAGGAAAAGGAACGTAGGAGATGTCGCGAGGAACGTAGCAGAAGTCGTGAGACTTCTGAGAGCATGGCCCAACTTTCGCATTCTCACAAATTCGGCTACGAATTCTCTTCACGGCGCTGGGCGAGGCCCATCTCAGGACCATGTCACCGATTTCGCACCTCAGTCGTCCAGTTCGGGAAATAGTTCATCCAGCAGTTTGCGGCCGCGCTCCCGGCGATAAACGATTCGATCGCGAGCGTTGATTCGGCCGTCTCCGTTGAGATCTTCGCGGGCAATACGGTCGGCGTTTGTGACTTCGCCGTCGCCGTTGCTGTCGCCGTAAAGGCGGAAGAATTCGAATCGGGCGTCGTCGAACAGTCCGTCACCGTTCGTGTCCACGGCAATGCGGTAAAGGCCGTTGCCGTTTCGGTCGCGGCCTCCGATGCCGTAACGACCAAAGTCCAGTGCAACAGCGTTTCCACGAACAACGGCGCTGGTTGCCATGATCACGGTTCCCGTGCCGGGATCAGGTGTGGCATCGTCCAAAGCAAAACGTTCGATCTGAATGCGGTTGTTGTCGATCAGGTCCTGCAGACCCGTCACGTTGTTGAACAGCACGTCGACGTGACGAATGAAGGACCGCTGCGTTTCACCGTTCTGCACATCGATGCCGGTCGCGCTGAGTCCGCTGCCAGGAGCCGCAAAGGTATGCGTGGTCTGCACATCACCCGCGGCCGGAGCATCTTCGACATTCCCCCGACCGTCGACACCGCGGGTGAAGAAGCGGTACGAATGGGCTTCTCCGTCGCGAATCGCCTGAAAGTTGACGGCGGCGGAATAGATTCCGTCGTTTGGCGTTCCGGCCGACACTGCAGACAGCGGCACTTCTTCGGCCGGACCGTTATCAATGGACACGTAAACGCGGAATTCCTGCAGTCCTGAGTTGCCCTCGTCGGTTCCGCTCAACTGCAGACTGATGATGCCGGTATCGGCGTCCGGCAAAGCATTGGCCACTGAAGTTTCCGGTGCGGCAATGTCGCCGACGTAGGTATTGGCTTCGGCAACAGGTGCACCGGTTTCGATATTGCCGGCGTTGTCAGTCGCGATGGCTCGGAACCAGTAACGATGATTACTGCTGACGTTCATCACGACGGATGACAGGTCTGCCGGAACATCGTCGGCATACAACGTAAATTCTCCGTCATCAACCGCCACGAACACGTCATACGAAGCGACTCCGGAAACCGGCTGCCCGTCCGGTCCGGCGGGATCGTGCAGATCGATATTGAGAGCCACCTGCGACGACGATGTCGACAGCGGAAGCAGCCGTATGGTGGCGGAAGGGGCGGTGGTATCGCGATCGTTGTCAGCGATGGAGATCTCTGCAGAACGATGGTCTTCGTCCAGGTAGAGATTGGCGGTGACGACGCTGTCGATGGTCAGAGTGACGGTCTCGATGGTTTCCGCAGAGCGATCGTCCAGCACCGGCACCTCCAGCACGGCAGACACCTCACCGGCGGGGATGAACACCAGAGTCGGCAAAGCGAAATAGTCACTGCCGGATTCCGCAGTGCCGCCAATGGTAACCGCAACCTGAGTTTCCAGGGAACTGGCGGTGGACAGAACAAATTCGAAACGGCCGGATGTCGGACCGAATTCCGATCCGTCGTTCAGCGTTCG
>JAGQPY010000759.1 GCA_020426485.1 Planctomycetaceae bacterium | reverse complement strand
CTCAATGAACGGAGTTTTCTGTCCTGTTGAACCCGTGGCCGACAGGCCGGGAACAGTGAACGCCCGGCCTGTCGGCCACGCGTTCAACGAAGGGGCTCGAGAGACACCCCATCAGTGCCCCTGTCGAGACGTTTGGCCGAGTCTGAGGCAATCGGACTTCCACCGGCCGGACGATCTCGCCGCGGACTGAAACAGAAACCAGGAGGCAGTGATGAATGTCGTTGTGGTCGTGGCCGATATATTTCCGTCAATCAACGTGGCAGAGTCTGCGGCCAATCCTTTTTGACGAACAGCGATTGGCCTGCCTGTCGTGTGGGACTTCTGAGCGACATCAGTTGAGAAACAGGAACTCTTTTGAATTCAGCAGGACATGGCATACGTGAGCCAGCGATTCTTCGGGACTTACATCGCCTGCTGACTGCTGTGCCATGAAGTCTTCCATCATCGCGACTTCTTCATTCATCGGTTCTCGCCCCAACAGTTGTCGCCATGCCTGAACAAGCTGTTCATGGGCAGATGTGTGATCTCGTCGCAGCCGTTGAGCCCACAGCCGCGACTGTTCCGCCACAAACTCATTGTTCAGCAGAATCAGCGCCTGTGCGGGCACATTGGAGACCCCGCGATCACCGATTGTCGTGACCGGAGCCGGTACATCAAACGCCAGCATCAACGGTGAAAGAAAGTTGCGATTGACCGAAATGTAAATGCTGCGTCGTCCTTCGCCGTTCAGCGGACCACTGGCCGGCCGCCCGCGACCTTCCATGAACGGAGTCAGGTAGACAGGAACCGATGGACCGAACATCTTTCGATTCAATTGCCCGGACACCGCCAGAATGGTATCCCGAACCGCTTCCCCTTCGAGCCGCCGAACACGAAAGCGGTGAAGCAGCTCATTGCCGGGATCAACCAGATCTGCAGCCTCCGAAGGCTGACTGCTCATGCGATAGGTGCGACTGAGCAGCAGCGATCTCAGCATTCGTTTGATCGACCAGCCCTCTTCCCGAAACCGCCATGCGAGGTGATCCAGTAACTCAGGATGAGTGGGGCGCTTGCCGAGTACACCGAAGTTATCTGTCGAACCCACAATGCCTTCACCAAACAGGTGATGCCAGATCCGATTGACCATCACGCGAGCCGGAAACGGATTGCTTTGTGCCAGCACCTGTTCCGCCAACTGCAGACGCCCAATGGATGACTCCGAAATCAACTGATCATCAGGTCGAAGCACCGTCATCCAGCGGCGAGGTGCGATTCGACCCGGATTCAGGTGGTTACCCCGAATAAAAATATGCTCGTCTTCCGGAGTACCATCCGAAATCGCCAGAACCGGCACCGGCGCGGGCAGCTTTTGACAGAGATTGCTGAAGCGTTCGTACAGTTCAATCGACCGTTCGTTTCCCGAATCAGGAATGCGAAGGCCCGCGAACGTGGTCGCAACTTCCAGCGGTCGCCGCTGAGCAATCTTCGGCCATGTTTGCGCCAAAACCTTCAGAGCCGCAGTGTCGTCCGGCAACGGTGCTTTTGTCAGAGTGGCGGAGAGGGCAGTTGCCAGTTCCTGATTGAATCCGGACGGCTGCAGCTGAGGCGGCTGACCTCCGGCCGATTTTGCAAAACGAACTTCCGCCACACTGAACCAGCCGTTGCCTTC
>JAGQPY010000758.1 GCA_020426485.1 Planctomycetaceae bacterium | reverse complement strand
CACAGAGATCCTCGATCAGACCGATCGAACCGTATTCTCCTGAAGTTCCTTGAGGAACGAATCGTAGGCAGATTTCAGCCCCTGCGAAAGCCCGATCTGCGGGCTCCAGCCGGTACTGCGAATCACGCTGATATCACTGAGTTTCCGCGGTGTACCGTCAGGCTTTGACGAATCCAGCTCAATTTTTCCGCGATACCCCACCGTCTGAGCCACCAGCTCCGCAAGGCCTCGTATCGAGATTTCCTCACCGCTGCCGACGTTGACCAGATCCGGTGGATTTTCAAGGTTCAGCAGATGGACCAATCCGTCGGCCAGGTCGTCGACATGCAGAAATTCGCGCAGAGGCGTTCCCGTCCCCCAGATAGTCACTGCCTCCGTCGCAGCCTCTTTTGCTTCGTGAAAACGGCGGATCAGAGCCGGCAGAACGTGCGAATGTTCGGGATGATAATTGTCTCCCGGCCCGTACAGGTTTGTGGGCATGGCTGAATGGAACGTGACTCCATACTGGCGACGATAGAACTGGCACATTTTGACGCCGGCGATCTTGGCCAACGCGTAAGCTTCGTTGGTGGGTTCCAGCGGCGATGTCAGCAGACTGTCTTCCGGAATCGGCTGAGGTGCGAGTCTTGGGTAGATACACGTGCTGCCGAGAAACAGAAACCGCTGTGTTCCGCTTTTCCAGGCCGCGTGAATGGCGTTGGTCGCCATTGTCAGATTCTGATAGATGAATTCCGCCGGCAGCGTGTTGTTGGCATGAATGCCGCCGACTTTCGCGGCGGCAAAGACAACAACATCCGGGCGTTCCTGATCGAAAAACCTCTCCACCGACTGCTGACAGCAAAGATCCAGTTCAGATCGCGTTCGCGTCAGAAGCTGCCGGAACCCAGCCTGAAGCAGCCGACGGACCACAGCCGCCCCCACCATGCCTCGGTGACCAGCCACATAGATTCTGGAGTTCGATTTCATCGTGTCAGGTTCGCCTGCTGCAAACCGGCGTCATCGATCATGTGCACCTGCCGTCGCTGCAGCTGATCGACGACGACCTGAGCTGGCCTCAACAGCACAGCAGGCGTCCTAAAACCGAGAAGATCAGTAAGCAGATTCAACTGGAACCCAGACTGCACAGTCCGATTAAGTGCTGCTGACAACGTGAGACTCTTGGAACGCTACCCCGCGCACACTTCGTTCTCCTGGGTGACACCACGCCTGCCCCAGTTCGAATACAACGACATTCCTGGAATGTTGAAAATCACCTGAGCCCTCCCTGCTCCTGCTAAGAAATCCGTCTTCAACATTGTTGCCGCATCCTTGCTTACTGAACGACCCGACTCAACAGTGACCTGTCAGCCCTTCGCAGACTTCACAGGTTCTTCTGATTCGTGGTCTGCAAAATAGCCTTCACTGGTCTTATCGTTGTAACCATAGTTGTAATCGTTGTAGCGATATCGGTAACGGTAATCTGAGTAGTTGTAATTTCCGTAGCCGTACGAATCGCCTTCCTCAACACCATTGACGACAATGCCGGTCATCTTTGCCCCGACTTCCCGCAACTGTTCCAAAGACTGTTTCCCAAAGTCGCGAGTGTGCCGACTGAGTCTCACGCAGAGCAGAACGCCATCTACGCGGGGAGCAACACTGCAAGGGTCCGACACGAC
>JAGQPY010000757.1 GCA_020426485.1 Planctomycetaceae bacterium | reverse complement strand
GCCCGGCTTCCGAGTTCGGCTACGAAATCTGTTCACGACGTAGGGCTTCGCCCCTGACCCGATGGCATAGATCGCGTTTTGATGTAGCAAGTCCTGGGCGCCGATACGCTCCCGCTGGTCGCTTTGTCTACGGACGGCGCTGCAGCAGTGTGCTGTAAACGCGAACAGGCAGGTGATTCAGCCTTTTGGGCGGGCTCACGTTCAGAGTGGCGGGGCACTGCTCCGCGGCTAAATGGATCCGATGACCGGGTGTATTCTGCAGAAAACGTGATAAATCTTCGTCCCGACCGCCAACGCGACCTATGTTTCCAATACGCAACACTTCCGGCGTACATGGGGGCGGCTCTGTGCATACGGTGTCGAGCCCAACGAATCCGCGCTGGGAAATCCGGTTGCCGTTGAACGTTTTTGGCGTGTTTTCAGTCACTGAGAGGTCTGAAGAAGATGTCTGCAGCAGGCACAGCATCACCCCCAGGAAGCCGAACCAGCACCAACGGCTGCCCTCGTTGCCACAGTACGAAACCATGGGGCCAGAACAGTTGGTGCCCGGATTGTGGCTATTACCCGGTGGTCGATCGTTCTGCTGCGAACGGTTCTTCGTGGGCCGATAACCTGCCGGAACTTCCTCAGGAAGAAGTCGAAGATGATCGTTCGGCACTGCAGGCCATCCCCGTCTGGTTCTGGATCATGCTGGGCGGCGTGGTTGGTGTGACTATCTTTAGTGTAGTGGTGCGAGTTGCTCTGGCCGACGACGAAACACTTCGCGGTCGAGTCGCATTGACTCAGCTTGTGATCGGCCTGTTGACCGCACTGACGGCTCACGGTGTCGCGGCGAAGTTTGCCATGGCCTCTGACCGTCGAGTCAACCTGAACGACGTGCTGTTGTCATGGTTCAATGTCTGGCAACCGACAATCTCTCGACTGCCGGATACATGTCGGCGCATCTGGGGAATGGTCTGGGGATGTACGGCCTTCCTGACGGCCGTTACCATCATCGGCGGCATCGACTACAGCGCTCCGTTTCGAGTCCACAAGGCTCCGGATATCAAACCGATGAAACTGATCGGTGCCGTCGCCGGGGCCGCGAAGGCTCAGGCCGCCAAAGACGGTGATCCTGCTTCCCTGAGTGAAGCTTTGGGAGATCTGGCCGGCGAAGTGGAAGAACTTCAGAACGGCGAACTGAACGGTAAGAGCATGGAAGAAGCTCTGAATGAACTGAAGGATATTGACAAAGATCTGAATGGCCTGAACGTCAACCCGGACGATCTTCCGAAACCTCGCATGACGCTGACCTGTTACATCTACGGGGTGGTCACGGATCGGAAAAACGTGCCACGCATCTTCCTGTTTGGTGCCAATACCACAGGGCAGGATCAACATGTTGCAGAAATCGCAGGCGAAAATCTGCCGCCGGATGTGTACCGCAAAATCGTGACTCGCCTGTATCCTGCTGTGAGATCGGAGTCGCTGATTCCGACCAATCGCAAAGGCATCTGGGTAGAACCCATCGTGAACTGCCGATTGTCCTTCGCTGACTACGGGGAAGACGGAACGCTGAAGGATGTCAAATACGAGGCCATCGTGGTGGAACAACCAGGACGCTTCCAGCAGAGCCAGCGAGAACCGCAGAACGTGCCCACCGATCGTCAGGCCAGCCAATATC
>JAGQPY010000756.1 GCA_020426485.1 Planctomycetaceae bacterium | reverse complement strand
GCGCGACACTGGTCCTGAAGGACCTGAATCGGCGGTCGGGATACTCCTGAACGTCGGTGCTCCGAGCAACGTTGCTTTCTGATGCCGTGACTTTGGTCACGTTTGTTCCGGATCGATGTTTCACGTGGTTTGTTTTCTTTTCAGACCGTCCGACGGGCAATGTTTTCGGACGGTCGCATGGTCTGAGGCCCCGCCTCGCTGGATTCGAAGGACTTGATGATGTTTTGTAATCAGTGCGAACAGACTCAGAATGGAACCGGGTGCACAGACATTGGTGTGTGTGGCAAAGATCCCGACATGCAGTCGCTGCAGGAAATTCTGCTCTACGGCGTCAAAGGGATGGCGGCCTATGCCAATCACGCTCGCCGACTTGGAAAGACCGATGAAAATGTCAGCGCGTTCATCGAAGACGCTCTGTTCGCGACGATGACCAACGTCAACTTTGACCTGGACTCGCTTCTGGAACTGGTTCTGGAATGCGGTCGACAGAATCTTCGCGTGATGGAGATGCTGGACGAAGGGCACACCGAACGCTTTGGCAAACCAGAGCCCACCGTTGTCTACGAAGGAACCAAAGCAGGTCCCGGGATTCTGGTGACCGGTCACGACCTGGTGGACCTTGCCGAGATTCTGGAGCAGACCGCGGGCAAAGGCATCAACGTCTACACACATGGCGAAATGCTTCCGGCTCACAGCTATCCCGAACTGAAAAAGCATCCGCATCTGGCGGGACACTACGGCGGGCCGTGGCAGCATCAGCAGTGGGAATTTCCCGGATTTTCCGGACCGATCATCGCGACGACCAACTGCGTGCTGATTCCGTCGGACATTTACGCCGACCGGCTGTTCACCACTCGCATTACAGCCGTTCCCGGTGGAACTCGCCTGAAGACCAATGATTTCTCGCCGGTCATCGAAATGGCTCTGCAGTGCCCGCCGCTGGTAGAGAACAAAGTGCGCGAATCCACCATCGGATTCCACCACAGCGTGATTCTGGGACTGGCCGATAAGGTGGTCGGGGCTGTGAAGTCCGGCGACATCAAACGCTTCTATCTGATCGGCGGTTGTGACGGTGCCGAAACCGGCCGCAACTATTACACTCAGCTGGCCGAAAGCGCGCCGGATGAATCTGTGATTCTGACGTTGGGTTGCGGAAAATACCGTATTCGTAACCACGAATACGGTGACATCGGCGGCATTCCTCGACTGCTGGATATGGGGCAGTGCAACGACGCCTTCGGTGCCATTCAGGTCGCACTGGCTCTGTCCAAAGCCTTCGACTGCGGTGTGAACGATCTGCCGCTGGAAATCGTTCTGTCCTGGTTCGAACAAAAAGCCGTCGCGGTCCTGCTGACTCTGCTGGCTCTGGACGTGAAGGGCATTCGAGTCGGTCCGGTGCCTCCCGCCTTCATCACACCGAACGTCTTCCACATTCTGCAGGATAAGTTCGACCTGAAAGTCATCGAAGCCGAACCCCCACTCGAACTCGTCCAACTCGGCGCCTGACAAGGACTTCGCTCTTGCCGTGAAGAGATTTCGTAGCCGAATTCGTAAGAATTCGGAAGCTGGGCCATGCTCTCAGAAGTCTCACGACTTCTGCTACATTCCTCACGACTTCGGCGATGCTCCGTTTCCTGCGGAAACTGGTGACAGAAACACCGCTCACG
>JAGQPY010000755.1 GCA_020426485.1 Planctomycetaceae bacterium | reverse complement strand
GTGAACTCTGCCAAAACTGATTCCACAATTGCGTCGATTGCTCTGGGCTGTAGGTCAGAACAGACTCGGGCGACGATAAGCATCCACATCTTCTTTCGATTCCAAACAAATCGAATTGGATTCACGACCTTATCGATTCCGGCCCGAGCAACTTCTGCATTCAGTTCTAGAACAGCACTGAAGGCTTTACTAAGCGACTTCCGAAGGTCCAGCTCGAATCTCGGACAGTCGACAGTGCCTTCAAAAACAAGATGGGTGTTTGCGACTGTCGGGCCTTGGACGGCCTGATGCCGTCTCCAATGCCTCCGCGATTCGGCGCTCGTAATTTCGTTGAATTCCTCTTCGCGTCGTGGAGCCCGGTCTTCGCCGATGTGCAGTTCATCCGCCGCGTAAATCAAAGCAGATACGAGGCGAATTCTCACGGAACGCTCGGGACCAAGGATCCGAGTTTCAGGCAAGTTCGACCATGTCGCAACGCCATCCTCCCTCCGTGGACGATGCCCTTTGCAGATTAACGCCAATACGTCTGCTGCCGTTTCATTCTGAAATCCGAATTCTCTCCAGTGAGCGAGAATTCGGTCCCCGATCGAAATTGCATGCTCGCGGCGTACCTGGTCGCGACTTTCCACTGTTAGGTTATCGGCCTCCGTGCCAGCCATTCCCAAGTCGTGAAAATGGCAAGCTTGAATCAGCAAAGCGAGTTCATCATCAGTCAATGCTGCGACGATTGTCTCTGGAAGTAGCCAGCCCGCAAGCTTTTCGACCATTTCTGTGTGTTCTGGGGTATGCCTCGTGCCTGCTGGAAACGTTCCATATGTGTGCCAGAGATTCGGCGTAGCCCTTGCGACAAGTTGTTCCGTCTCACGGGACAACGCTGGGTTTCTATTTCGCAGTTCATCACGCAGACTTGACATGTTGTTCTTCTTGCATACCTGGGGGATGACGCCCCAGACTTTTCTTGACAAGTGATACTGATGCGCGGTCAGCCCAAATTGTACTTAAGTGCACCCTCGCGCGTCGCGCAGTAGGATTTTATCGAGCAACCAACAGTCAGCAACCTACGAAGAATCGGTCTCGATGGTTGCGCCCAGCAATTGAGAACCGGCATGCGAAAGGTGTTAGATGAGCGTCAAGACAGGAGGCAAGCCTCAGTCATTCCACGGCGATTGGCCGGAAAGCTAAGTCTCCAATGTGGGGATTCCTTATCAGTTTGGAAACACGCAAAACTCGCGTCGGTGAGACTGACCTACGCAGTTTCTTAGCGGAATTCGGCGTCTGCTGGCGGCGTGTTGGCTTTGCCTCATCCCGGGATTCAGAATGTGCGTGACGAACCGGGGAAGATCGTGTAGGGAGCACGACTGGTGAATTGAACAGGGGCAGGAGGCTGAGTGGCGGGTAGGGTGAGTTCAGGCGGCAGAAGTTTGTTTTTGACGGATGGCGATGTAGCAGCGCGGGAGGAACCGGCTGGTGCCGGTTCGAATCAATCGCCGAAAGCTGTCTGGGAGGGAAAACAGGATGCAGTACAAGACGATGGTGATGGAGTTGCTGGAGGAGCACGAGCGGCTTCGGGAGAAACTTCGCGGCGAAGGGAATCTGTTGACGGTGCTGGAATTGCTGGCGAGGAATCTGCGGGAGCGGCAGCGGGAGTTGATGGCGCAAATGCAGGGAAGCCGGGCGGACGGTGGGTTCAGCGGGATCTCTTCGGAGG
>JAGQPY010000754.1 GCA_020426485.1 Planctomycetaceae bacterium | reverse complement strand
ATGGCACAAGA
The DNA here is from genome assembly GCA_020426485.1 of Planctomycetaceae bacterium. Lineage (GTDB taxonomy): Bacteria > Planctomycetota > Planctomycetia > Planctomycetales > Planctomycetaceae > JAGQPY01. The sequence goes on along the minus strand of JAGQPY010000754.1, from coordinate 1,703 downwards.
TGTTGTGACACCAAGGCAGGTTGCAAACCTGCCCCACATCACAATTGAACGCTATTGGGGTTAAACGAACGGGTTCAACGAAGAAGAACGCTGCGCGGTGTCAGATAAGTTGAAACGCCGGTGGAGTTGACGCGGATTTGCCGGCAAAGGAAATGCAAACGTTGAAAACTCAGGTGATCGAACTTCCCGATTGGTATCCGAGCTGGGCCGCCGATCTGACGAACCAGTTTTCGTCCGGAAATGCCAGCTTCTTCATTGTGCACGGCAACGTTCATGATCTGATTCCGTGCGAGGGGGACAACGGGACGGAGTTTTTAAGTCTGACTTCCTTTCTGGGAGAGTATCTGTTCGGTCGCTGGGATCTGGTGCTGCAGCACAACCTGAGTGCCGGATTACAGGCGCTGGCCGGACGCGATTCTGAACGCCATCAGCAGATGATGCGTGACCTGACGGCTGTTTTTGGCAACTACCGCAACTGGGCTCGCAAGCCGGACGATATTCTGGACACGCTGGACCAGTTGATCGAACGTTACCTGGTCGAAACCGATCCGGAAAAGCGAAAGCGCCTGGCGCTGGTGTTTGATTTCGGGCAGTACCTTGTTCCGCCGGGTGATCCGGTGCAGATCTCGGGAACCATCGCCGCTCGAGTTGTGCGGTTTCTCGACTGGGCTCGCAATCCGTATATTCGCCGCATCAACATGGCGTTCGTTCTGGTGTGCGAAAACCTGTCGGAAATTAATGAGCGTCTCGCTCAGAGCCCGTTTGTGGCCACGGTCGAAGTTCCCATGCCGGACCAGCAGGCTCGGCGACGCTTTGTTCAGGCGAAAGTGACTGCCAAAACCACGTCCGCTGCCGCGTCCACAGACGAATCTCTGACCCCGGAACAGTTGATTGCGAATTCCAATGGCCTCAGCCTGTTGAGTCTTGAACAACTGCTGGCACAGTCGGCACTGGCCGGAGGTGCGACCGCCAGACAGTTTCGAAGTCTGAAGAAGGGCGCGATTGAACGTCAGTGCGGCGGCTTTCTGGAATTCGTGGAACCGAAACATACTCTGGACCTGGTGGTTGGGCATGAAGCCGCGTGTCATCGGCTGGAACAGGATGCTCGACTGATCAGCGACGGCAATGCCGACGCTGCGCCGATGGGCTATCTGATCTGCGGTCCCGTCGGAACGGGCAAGACATTTCTGGCCGAATGCTACGCCGGTTCCATTGGGATTCCCTGCGTCAAACTGCGCAACTTTCGCAGCAAGTATGTGGGCGAAACAGAAGGCAATCTGCAGCGCGTGCTGACGGTGCTTCGAAGTCTGGGACCGGTGGTCGTGGTGATCGACGAAGCAGATGCATCGCTGGGAGATCGCAACCAAAGCGGAGATTCCGGTACCAGCGGTCGAGTCTTCTCCATGATTGCTCAGCAGATGGGCGATACTCGCTACCGCGGCCGAATCATCTGGATGCTGTTGACATGCCGACCCGACCTGCTGCCGATCGACCTGAAACGTCAGGGCCGCGCGGAAGTGCATATTCCGCTGTTCTATCCTGACAGCGAAGCAGAGATTCGGGATATGTTCGAAGTGATGGGCCGAAAAAACGGCATCACGATGGAATCGGATTCCCTGACACTCAGCGAACGCCACCGCGAGCTGAGCGGCGCGGACATCGAAAGCGTGGTTCTGTCGGGCCGTCGCTTTGCTCTGCTGGAC
>JAGQPY010000753.1 GCA_020426485.1 Planctomycetaceae bacterium | reverse complement strand
CCGGTTCTGCCGAAAAGGTTTCCGTCAAACTCGGAGTCCCGACACCAGCGCATGCGGGTCTGGAAAGCAATGCGGATCATTCCGAGAGAGCCGTGAACGAACAGGTCGGCGAGCAACAGGAAGAGCTGCCGCCGGGGCGATACAGATTGCCGGATGATCGTCCGGCGCTGAACGAGAATCGCCTGAAAGAGTTGGGCATTCACGTGTATCGCAGTGACCGGTTGGTTCTGCTGACCGATGTGGATGCCGACCAGGTGGCGACAATTCCGTTGATGGCGGACCAGTTATTTACTGTGCTGGAGGGCTATTTTGGTCCGTTGCCGCCATCCCCCGAACAGTCATCGTTTCAGGTGACCGGGTGTTTGATGCGCAATGTGGAACGCTTTCGGGCGGCGGGGCTGATGCCCAGTGAGGAGTTTTCGTTTGAACATGGTCGGCACCATCACTATCAGTTCTGGATGTTCAATCCGGAACAGGAATATTACCGTCGGCACCTGGCGTTTCATGAATTTGTTCACTGCTTCATGACGTGTGAATGCGGGATGATTGATACGCCTCCCAATTGGTACATCGAAGGCATGGCCGAGTATTTCGCGACGCATTCGCTTTCGCGGGACGAGACCGGAAAGACGATGTTGGAGTTCTCTGTGATGCCATCGCAGTACGACGGGTATGAAGGCTGGGGCCGGATTACTCAACTGCGAAAGCAAGCCGGGTTTGTACGAACGCCGGCGACGGCAGCCGACGAAATCCAGGAATTGAATATTCGTCCGTTTCGGCAGGCGGTGGCTGTGGAGCCAGGGCCGGCATTGAAGCAGCTGGACTATTCCGAGGCCTGGGCGGTTTGTTGGTTTCTGAATGTTCATCCCGGATTTCAGGAACATTGGGAACCTCTTCGCCACATGCGGACGTTTCGTTCGTTCACGGCTGCGGCGGAGGCGGCTTTCGAGCAGCTTGGTTCTCTGGCTGAAGCGGACTGGCTGCTGTTCAGTGAGACCATTTGCGAAGGTTTCGATCCGGAACGATGTTTTCCGGTTCATCGACCGGACGCGGAGGCTGGTGAGTATCTTTCCGAGTCGCAGAGTTTCGAATTTGATGTACGGTCTGATCGCGACTGGCAGGAGAGCCCGGTGCGCCTGAGGGCAGGGAACCGCGTGCGAATCATGGGGGCAGGTCGATGTCAGATTCGTGGTGGCAGCGAAATCTGGGAAACGGAACCTCAGGGGATCAGTATCGATTTTTTCAAAGGAATCCCGCTGGGCACACTTGTGTGCACATTCGTGAGTGCGGATGGTCGGAAGATTTCAAATCGTCTGCCCGTTGGTCGCGAAATGGTCATCGCCGCGCCGTATGATTCTGTACTGTGGTTCCAGATTAATGACAGCAGTGGAAGCCGAGCCGACAACGAAGGCTCATTTCAGGTCACAGCGACTGCTGCGGATTTCTGAGCGGGCAGTGATCTGATGAGGCAGTTTGCTGAATCAGATCATCGGGATCCGGCTGCCGTTCATCTGTTTCATTCGCGGACTCACGGCAGGTGCGATCGCTGACCGGCGACCTCGGCAGCACATGCGGTCTGGCTGGCCGGGCAATCCATGTCAGGTGATCGGTCGTTCGTCGGCCGGTCTGCTGGTGTGAGTAATCGTTGCGGGTCAGACTCAGAGCCACATTGGATGTCTTGATCTTCTCAGGTGCTATCGGAAGGATCGACCATGA
>JAGQPY010000752.1 GCA_020426485.1 Planctomycetaceae bacterium | reverse complement strand
CATCTCACGCCGTAAGACTCTAACGAGGCAGGGGCCTCGGACCAATTCGAGCTACCGCTCGGAAACGCTCCCGTTGGTCGCTATGAAAACTTGACTCAACTGAAACAAGTTTTCCGCAATAAGCGTAGCTAAACCCTGCGTCCGGGCCTGAGCCTTCCGGCGGTCGGTCAACCAGATGCCGTCAGAACGTCAGAGGTGCCATCAGAGATACTGAGTCATTCCGCGCCGACGAAGCTCTTCCAGAATCTCCTTGACGCGTTCTGAATCGTCGCGCCGCGCGATCATGATGACATCATCCGTTGAGACGATGATCAGATCTTCCACGCCCAGAGTGGCCACCAGCTGCGAACCGGTGTTGCGGACAATGCAGCCTTGGGTTTCCAATGCCACCACTGTTCCATCAATCGTGTTGCCATGGTCATCGGTGCCTGCCAGTCGAGGTACCGCCAGCCAGCTGCCCACATCATCCCACGTAAACGGTGCTTCGATCACCGTGGCCGTTGTGGCTCGTTCCAGAACAGCAAAGTCGATGGAAATGCTGTTCATCTGTGGGAACTGTTCATTCAGAACCGATTCATAGGCATCCGTTCCGATCACAGCGGCAACCTGCATTAGTCGGCCATGAGTGTCGGGTTCATTGGCCTGCAACTGGTCCAGAATGGTGGATGCCTTCCAGCAGAAGATTCCGCAGTTCCAGTAGAACGCCCCCGAATCCATGTACTGCGTCGCCAGATTCAGTGCCGGCTTCTCACGAAATGACTGAACCGCGAACGCACCGGAAACCTCTGCCAGCTCGGCGCCGCGTTCAATGTATCCGTAGCCGGTGGCAGGAAAGGTCGGAGTGACACCGAACAGCACCAGTCGCTGCGGATCCTGTTCCACCACGCGCACCGCCGTTTCGGCCGCCTGCTGAAACACGGCCACCGGAGAAATTACATGATCGGCCGGCATCACAAACATGATCGCATCGGGATCGTCGTGCAGCAGATGAACGGCCGCCAGACCAATACAGGGAGCTGTATTGCGAGCCGCGGGTTCGACCAGTACGTTCGAAGGAGGAATTTCCGGAAGCTGTTGTCGAGTCTGATCGGCCTGCACGGAATTGGTCACAACCCAGAACTGACCGGATTCGATCATTCCGGAACAGCGGTCCATGGTCTGCTGAATCATGGTGCGATCACCCGCCAGTTTCAGCAGCTGCTTCGGAAGATTCTGTCGGCTTTGAGGCCAGAATCGAGTTCCACTTCCGCCAGCCATGATCACGGCATGCAGCATCGACAGACTTCCTTTCATCACTCCGCTAAGCGGCCACTTTCTGAAGTTCAGACCGCTCGACAGTAAACATGCCCGCAGGAAAACACTCGCTCTGCCGTTACATCGTCAGTGAACACCGGAAACATCAACCTTGCCGACCTGAACGTCCCCGCCATCACTGATCATTCACGAATGCGGTCAATGGAAAGCCGTGAAACCTGGTGAGATTCATGTTGTCCGCTTATCGATCGGCAAACATCGCTGGTTGCCCCGGACGAGGCACTTCGAACGCGGCGTGTCAAGGGCGCGAAACACTCCGCGACATCAGGAAACGCATGGCAGTTATGAGTCGCTGTGCAAGAGGCCGGACACCGGCTACAGGACATCCAGCAATGCCGTAAAGATTTTTTCTAAGTTTAACCCGTGGCCGAGAGGCCAGGTCGTATCGCCCCATTCCAACCTGG
>JAGQPY010000751.1 GCA_020426485.1 Planctomycetaceae bacterium | reverse complement strand
GCACGGCTTCGCGATCCGTCATTGCTGCGGCCTGTTCTTCGGTCACAAGTCCCTTATCAACGGCCTTCGCTCGAACTCGATCGATGTTGATTCCGCCACCGTCGTCCACGATTTCAATGTTGACCTGGCCACCTTCGTGGTAGGCTCGCAGAAGCAGAGTTCCTTCGGCCGGCTTACCTGCCGCGACTCGATCCTTCGGCGATTCAATTCCGTGGTCGACAGAGTTGCGGACGATGTGAGTCAACGGGTCCTTGATGGCTTCCAGAATTGTCTTGTCCAGTTCGGTGTCGGCACCTTCCATCTTCACCTGAACCTGCTTGCCGCAGCTGTGGGACAGATCACGCACAACGCGAGGCAGTTTGGCCCAGGCATTGCGAATCGGCTGCATGCGAGTCTTCATGACTCCTTCCTGCAGTTCCGTGGTGATCAGGTTGACTCGCTGAGACGCGGCGGTCAGAGCCGGATCTTCCGAATGCTGGCTGAACTGCATAATCTGGTTGCGGGCCAGCACCAGTTCGCCCACCAGGTTCATCAGCTTGTCCAGAAGGTGAACATCAATTCGCACAGATGATTCTGCAATGGAACCTCCCTGACCATTGCCGGAGTTGCCTGAAGGCTTTGAATTCGCTTTTGCGCGAGACGTCTTGCCGACAGCGCGAGACTCCACTTCGGCTTCCATGCTGTCGACATTGCCGGCCAATGCTTCGTCAGCGTCCGATGAGTCGCAAACGTCTTCGACGATTTCGTCTTCCGGTTCTTCTTTCGACGAAGCTTTGCCGCTGTTCTTTGTCAGTGCTGAATTCTTCCGGCCTCCGACTTCGGCTGTGGCTTTGGCGGCAGGTTTGGCCGCAGCTTTGGCTGGCTGCAGTTCTTTTACGACCGCTTCGACCTCAATTTCAGCCGATGGAGCGGGAACTGCTTCACCGGAACGCAACTGTTCGAGGGTTTCCTTCAGATCCCCGTAGCAGTCTTCGCCTTCGCCGTTGCCGGCTTCAATGTTTGCCAGAATGGAACGCACAGCGTCGACCATCGCCAGCAGAGCGTTGGCAATATCACTGGTCAGAGTCAGCTCGCCATCGCGCAGGGCCACCAGCAGGTTCTCACCAACATGCGCGACGCCTTCCAGCAACGGGAAGGCCAGGAAGCCGGACGTGCCTTTGATCGTATGGATCGTTCGAAAGATGCTGGCGATTCGATCGCGATCATCCGGAGTCTCTTCAAGCGCCATCAGGTCCCGGTCAAGCTGATCGAGACTTTCATAGCTCTCCACAAGGAATTCGGAAACGATCTCGTCAAGGATTTCCACGCTGAAAGCTCCAATCACGGCGGACATACGAGAGGATTGACTGACTGGGAACCTCTCCCATGGCCGAACTTATCGAATTGGCACTTGCAGACTTGCCTGAAATCTCTCGCTAACTTCTCCTGTTTATCACAGTGTCAGAATGTGTTTTCATTGAGCGATGACGCTGCATGGGGGCAAACAAGACAAACGCTGCGACTTTTGCTGAGCCTTCAGAAGATCTGACTGACCACAGAGTGGGCGTCACGAGATTCCTCCAACAGCATCAGGTCGGTTACGACGTTCCGAGCGGCTGGGAGTGTTGTCCCAACGATAACGGTTCCGATGATGATCGAACCAACAGCAACGAAACCTCGGCAGGAGCGACGCTGCCGGGACAAAGTCCAGTGTCAGCCATGATTTGATGAGTAGGACGGCCTTTCCAGGCCGTCAGC
>JAGQPY010000750.1 GCA_020426485.1 Planctomycetaceae bacterium | reverse complement strand
TCGAACGCAAACCCGGCCTCGAAAGCTACGATATCCTCATCAAACCCCGGACGGTATCTTCCTGATGGCCATTCGCCTAAGGAACGATCGGCGGCACAGGTTGCTGCGCATGGTGTGACTCGGCTCATCAGGCGGAGCGTGATGGCTGCCTTTTTCAGGTTTGCTGGTACAACGTAGCCGTCACGTTCCGCGCGACGAGCCCCCCGAGTTGACTGTGCGTCGCTGAGGTGTTGGAAAGTCGCTCAGGCAAGCATCCGACGAGGGTGTCCGGGCTGATTAAAGAGACCTGACCGCTTTTTTGCTGTTGAGGATTGCGCACTTCCTGCCAGTGATGACTGAGCGTCGCTGCGAAATTCCGAAGTTGTGTTGGCAGGGTTCCGATGAGCGGGGACTCAATCGGCAGGAACCGCATAACGGCTCAAATGACGTCAGAATGGGCATTGACCCACAGTCAACGTCAGCAATATCACCCGCCTCCAAACCCTTCACCGCTGTCGGAACGCCGGGCTCAGATTCTTGTTGATCCGGCGTTGATCACTGTAATTGGCGGAAGCGTTTTCACATGTCAGCTCAATTTCGTTGCCCGTGCCGAAATCACGACTGCCGGCGGAATGGTACTGCGATCAGGAAGACGGCAGGGACACAGGATTCAGGTTTCACATCTACGCTCTTCAACTGTCGACGCGCTGGGCCAACGCGGCGCAAGGTACAGGGAGATACGTTCCATGCGAGGGCAATGCCGGGGGTTCCGGCTTCGTTTATTCATGGCAGCATTGCTGTCGCTGTCGGCGGTTGCTGCAGCGACGGACCAGCCGTCCAGGGCCACCACCGGCGCTGGGAAGGCAGGTCTTGATCCGGAAATGTCGGCGGGAGATCGAAAGCCGCACGTAAGCAGCAGTCGTCATCTGTTTCCCAGCGGCCCGGTTCAGACTCAACGATTGATTCAACAGGCTTCGTTTCAGGACGAAGCGGCATCGACCGCTCCCGTGCCGGCGCCGGACAAGTCATTGTCACCCAAGCCGGTTGATCCCGGAACGGCAAACGCCGACAGCAAGCCTGCGGCAACCGTGCAGATTCCCATGGAGCCGCTGAAGCCAACGCCCGGACTGTCGTCTCATGTCTATCATCAGCCAATCTACACGCCGCATGACTGTTGTCGTCAGCAGGTGCCTCATCGCTGGTTAAGCGTGGAGTCTTTGCTGTGGTGGACAAACGGAACCGACAGCCCTGTGATCGCTACGACCAGTCCTCAGGGAACACCGGGACTTCAGGCGGGCGTTCTGGGGCAGCCAACGACGACGCCGTTGTACAGCGGTCAGGACATTTTCAATCTGCCTCAATCAGGTTTTCGAATTCGAGCGGGCCGATCGTCGGAATGTGACAGTGGACAGGGAATTCAGGGCGAATTCCTGATGCTATTTTCCGGACGAGAAACGTTTTCCGGGGCGTCCAACGGCAATCCAATCATTGCTCGTCCGTTCACCAACGCTCTGACCGGCGCGGCGGATTCGCAGTTGCTGGCGTATCCGGGACTTTCATCCGGATCGCTGGACTTCATGGCGAGCACTCGAATGTATTCCGGTGCCCTGTGGCTGTGGTCAGAAGTTGAAAGGGACTGTGATGGCTGCGGTGAAGGTTGTGGGCAGGAAGGCTGTTCGTGTTCGGGAAGTCGCGGTGACGAAACGCTGTTCGGGGTGAAGTTCGGACCTCGATTCGCTCATCTGGAAGACGACATTCGCTTTCGTGA
>JAGQPY010000074.1 GCA_020426485.1 Planctomycetaceae bacterium | reverse complement strand
CGAGGTCGTTCACCATCACGAGGTCGTTCACCATCACGAGGTCGTTCACCATCACGGGGCCGCTCGCCATCACGGGGCCGTTCGCCATCACGAGGTCGCTCGCCATCACGAGGTCGCTCGCCATCACGAGGCCGCTCACCATCACGGGGTCGCTCACCATCACGGGGCCGCTCGCCATCACGGGGCCGTTCGCCATCACCGGGCCGTTCTGTTTTGGCAGCGGCGTCAGCTTTCTCCACAGATTCGGCATCCTGCGCGAAGGCGCAGGTTGACATCGAACCCGCAATCAAGCCTGCCAACAGCCATCGCATTCCTGACATACTGTGTCCCCCTTTTGTGTAAATTGGTTTTCAAACTCCGGCCCTGAATCTGCCGTCCGGACACTCCGTACTCACACGTGTGTTCCATGATGACGTAAACACAGCGTCCACAGATCTGCGTCGAACAAATTGCCCAGAAAGCTGGACTTCTCCCGGGGTGCAGCCTTTTCCGTCGTGGCCTGCAGCATTTCAGCGAGGCGTGCCGAGCTTCACGTTCAACGAAACGGTATCTTCGCCTCGTTTCACTTTGAACGATACGGTCTGCCCCGCGTTCACCGTTCCAAGAAAAGTGATCAGATCCGAGAACCCGTCCAGCGGCGTGTCATTGGCCTGCAACAAAACGTCTCCGACGGCCAATCCCGCACTGGAAGCAGGACTGTCAGGGCGAATGCTCTGCAGAGGAATGCCGTCAATTCCATCGTCAGCGCCAATATTCGGAACAACGCCCAGGTAGGGAATGGATCGACGCGGTCGCGAGGAACGAGACACTGGCTGAAATGTCGGAGGCTTTGGCAATGCAGCAATTCCTCTGAGAAGATGCTCCGTGTAGTCAATCACGGAAACAACGCCTTCGACATTGATCGCTTCAAAATCGTCATCAGGTGTGTGGTATCGCGGAGTGACTCCTGTGAAGCAGAACATCACCGGGATCTCCTTCTGAAAAAAGGGCAGGTGGTCGCTTCCGGCAAACGGGTTTTCGACCACTTTGATATCCAGAGGAGACGCTTCGTCTGCGGCTTCCACGATGGCACGAAATTCGGCTGCCGTACCGACGCCGTTTACTTCAACCTGATTATTCCTCAGCGTGCCGATCATATCGTAGTTGAGCATCGCCACCGTCTTTTCGAGTGGGATGACCGGATGATCTACATAATGCCGACTTCCCAGCAGACCTCGTTCTTCTCCCGAAAAACAAATGAACACGACTCGGCGTTTCAGCGGCTTTCCGGCCGTGATCCGACGAATGATCTCCAGCACAGCAGCGGTCCCCGTCGCATTATCATCCGCTCCGTTGTGGATTTCACCCGTCCGATCCATCGACCGAGACCCGACACCACCACGTCCCAGGTGATCGTAGTGCGCACCGACGACAATGGTTTCGTCGGCGAGCGGCCCTTCGGCTTCCAGGACACCAATGAGGTTGCAGGCCGTCACTTTTTTGCTGCTGAAGTGAGTCTGCAGAGTCGCCGTCCATGTTGGTAACGGCTGAGACACCGGCACCAAAGTCGAATCGATCTGCTCACAGACTTCCTGAACGCTGGTGAGTTTTTTCTCCGCACTGCCATCACCCGCGACCAATGGCGATTTGGCCAGAATCTGATTCACGACTTCCTGGCGGACGTGTACGAACGGAATTCCCGAAGACTGACTGCCAAAACCTGATGGTTCCGTCAACTGATCGTCATTGGGATTTGAAGCCGTACGCCAGTCGTTCACAAAAATGATGCCCACGGCTCCCAGCTTCCGAGCCAGACCAAGTTTGGTTTCGATATATGCATGCTGCGTGGTTGAACTGCCACCAAACGCCGCTGGTCTTTCCGCAGACTGAGGCTCGCGTCGAAGCATCACGACAATTTTTCCACGAACGTCAATGCCACTGTAGTCGTCGTAGTCGTCTTCACGCGACTGTATGCCGTACCCAACGAAGACCAGACCTGCAGAGGCCTTACCATCCGCGCCTCGACGCAACGGCTGAAACTGTCTGCCCAGTTCCAGATTGATGACCGATCCGTCCGAATGATTCAGCAGCGCAGAAGTACTGTCCGCGACGGCAGTTGCCCCCACTGCAATGTCGAATGGCTGCCGAAAAGATCCATCCGGCAGTCCCGGCTTCAGCCCATGGCGAACATACTCTTCAAGAATACGTTCCGCAGCCAGTTCGATGCCACGGGTCTCAACACCGCGTCCTTCCAATTCATCGGACGCAAAGTACTGAATGTCATCGGACACGCGCCGGATCGTTTCCGCACGGGAATCTGCAGCCTGAATTCGATCGACACACGGAAAACCGCCGCTGAACAGCACGACCAGCAGAAGCAACGGAAGAGACCTTGGCATAACGAACCGATCAATCAAACCATGGACCACAGTAAATGTTCAGGGCACTTGAGAGTCATCACACTGCCCAGGTATCAATCCGCCATCCAGACCATCCAACGTTCAGCATTGCGACCTGACCGCCATTCGTCGACTCAGCGTGACAACTATGTCGATCAGGATCGCGATGTCAGCGGACCAGCAGTTTCCACAGCAGTTGGAGAATCAGAATTCCCAGGGCTCCAAACGTCATCCACAGGAACGAACTGATGTTAAACGTTCGACGGCTGCTGGAATTCAGCAATCTCGCCAGCGGTGGAGACTTATAGACGGAAACCGGTTTACCCAGCAGGTAGGCTCGGATGTCGTCCACGAATGCTTCCATGGTGGCGTAGCGGTCTTTGGGATCCTTCAGCAACGCTTTCAGGCAGATGGCGTCCAGCTCCGGTGGCACCTTTGACCGTCCGATCGTATCTCCCGGAGATCGCACCGGATCTTCCAGAATCTTGCGTTTGATTTCGTTGAAATTCTTCCCGGACATGAAACTTTGATTGGTCAGAATCTCAAACAGAATGATCCCCATGTTGTAGACGTCTGTTCGAGCATCAACGTCTCCGGTTTCCCGTACCTGTTCAGGCGACATATAGAACGGAGTTCCCTGAACATCGCCGCGTCCGGTTAACCGACCGGACACCTGTTGCTGCTGTCCGCTGCGAACAAAGCGTTCCAGATCGTCCGTTTCTTCCATATCCCAGACTTTGGCCAGCCCCCAGTCCAGCAAAGTCACTTCGCCGTAGTCGCCAACCATAATATTGGCTGGTTTCACATCACGATGAACAACGCCGATCGCATGCGCGTAGGACAGACACTGTCCCACGTGAATCATGATGTTCAGCAGATCATCAAGCGGAAATGCCTTCACCGTGGCTTCGTCACGTTCGGCGATTTTGTCCAGAATGTCGCAGAGATCGCGGCCACCCAGGCGTTTCATGGTGAAGTAAGTATTGCCTTCGCGATCACGGCTGATTTCATAAACGGGCACCGTTGCCGGATGCGGGATCAAAGCGGTGACTCGAGCTTCTCTTAGAAACCGCTTTCGATAGACCTCCAGATTCTGCAACTGTGGAAGCAGGGTTTTCATAACGACGACTCGCCCCAGATTTTCATCCAGGCAGGTCTGCAACATCGCTTCGCCTCCCTGAGTCAGGGGCTTGAAGTCGCGATACCGCATAAAGCCGTTTTTGATGTGTTCGGGTAAGTCCCGATCCGTATCTGTGAGCGTAATTGTGGGATGCACTTTCGCAGCCCTCATTTCTGATATCTTGTGTTCATGACCATCCCACCAATGCGGTGGAACGCTCAGAAGTATTTACATTCACGCTGACTGCGACGCTCCGGGAACCCGAAATCTGCCACAGCAACAAAATGAGTTGATAACCCGTCGAGTCTCAGTCAGCCATCGTCATCTCTATTGAAATGACCGTCAGGCGATCGACGTGAATAACTCGGTACAGCTGAAGATCAAACCACGGTCTCAAACGCTGCGGCCGTGGACCCGGATTTCGCCGTTTCGACAGAGAAATCTGCTCGACGAATCCCAAAACATCTCTGCCGTGGCGTAAAGACTATGGTCTGACCGCAGGCATGTACAGTGCAGCCGAAAAGACGGGGGTTCCATCCGAGGAACACCTTCCGAAAGTGATGTGACTCGACAGGCTGGCCACGGATGGTGTTTCGACTGACCGGACTTTTCGGAGTCTTTCGTCCACTTGACCTGACTGAATCGTCTCAGCGAAACCTGACGTTCCGATCATCCGTCAGTTGCCTTCAACCGTTTGAGGCTTGCTGATGAAGTAAAGATGGCCATTGCCCTCACAAAACCACGGCAAGTGATTCCTGCGACCAGCGAGTGTCGAAGCGGCCGACCTGGACAACGTAACCGTCCCTGACTTGTTCGGAAGTGCGGCGTCAGAACCCTGCAGCTTGACGGCAACCTGCTGAAACCAGTCATTAGTCGATTGTCCCGTGGCAACCTGCCCAATCACCATTCCGAAATCCGTCGACAGCGAGTACTCGAATGCCCCCGAATTCGGCAAAGCGGGCAGAGGCAATCGGACGCCTCCATCGACATCAATCAAGAACGGTTCCGGCCGTCCTTCAGCATTCATTCCTGCTCCAAAAACACATTGATCCTTAATCGCCCATCCAGCGATGGATGGCGAATTCAGTACCAGCGACGAAAACCTGACCACGCTGCGAAATCGATCTTCCGCGAAGTCGTAGGCGATCAGGTGTTCCTGATCGTTGATGCGACGAATGTAAGCAATCTGGTTCCCCACGGATGACCACACTGCAGAATGGCCCTCAGCATCCAGAATCTGCTGCCGCTGAGAACGGACAATCGGCGATGGGTCGTTGGTCAGCAGCCAGACACCAGCTTCCGGAACGGTCCGTTCAACAACCAGACGCCGTCCGTTGGGTGACAATGACGCGCTGATGGCGGGGCCGAGATTTCGAAAGTCGGAACCATCAGTTCGACAGACCCAAACCTGTTGCTTCGATTCCCTCGGCAGATTGGAGTCTGGTCGTGACGCGGACTCGACTGTCAACGCCAGCCACTGCGCATCATGAGACGTTGAGATCGCCAGGACGTCCACATTCAGCTCGTCAGCCAGAGCAAACAGCGGCCGACCCGCTGACTGGTCAGTACCATTCGCGTCACAGACCCACGTTGCATCCGGATGAAAGTCACGACTGAAACGTGCCGCAGCAGATTCATCGTCCGCTGCTGTCGTAACACTCGTCACTGCGATCATTCGCAGCAGTGCGATGACAAACAGACGGAAGCCGGCGTTTCGACGAAGAACGATCGGGGTCATGAAAAATCTCTGAAAATAATTCAACGCATTTCCCGTCTTTGTGGTCCCCACGACTCGATTCAGGTCCGCTTGAAGTGAATCGTTCGCGTGATGAAAGTACTTTTCAAAAACTCATCCGCACCACACCGGATGGAATTGAGATTTTATTTCCGCCGAAACCGTTTGACACAGGCAGTCCATCCGGGAAACAGCTTCGGCCTGTGGTTTTTCATCAATCACTCGCGAGGGGGACGACTCAGGTAGAGGAAGCTGCCATCGGCCGGCACGAAACGCAGATCCGAATTCCGTCGCGACTCCGGCTGCCCGGAGATTCGTTCCATGACAATGGGTACTTTTTCGGCAGCCGTTCGAAGTGGAATGCGATGCAGCTGCTCCACTTCGAGGCCACGAATCCTGGAGGACACAAACAACTCAGAGTGATCGCTCGCCCATGAAACCGGCGTGAATATCTCACAACCGGTTTTGCAGGTGGCGACCGGCACAGACGGGTTGCCACCGGGCGGATCGTCAACAGACAAGACAACCAACTCGTGCCCCGACGGATCTCCGGTCTGAATGGCCGCCAGCAGTGTGCCATCGGCGGAGAACTGTAGTCCCTGTCGAAACTGTCGTCCGGAATTTGATCGATTTGTGGCAACCGTACGTGTTTCTGCTTCGGCCAGATTGTGCACAACGATGGATGACTCCTGTCCTTCCAGATGAATCCATGCAATCCGAATTCCATCCGGCGACCAGACGGCTCCCCAACCCGCTGAATCCAGCAACCGTACATCGTGCCCATTGCTTCGCATCATCCAAACACCGCGCCGCGGAGAATAGCGGCTGCAGACAAGGCGAGTTCCTTCCGGAGAAAGCGACGGCAATGTTCCCGGCCCGGCTGACACCAGCGTCTGGTCTTCACCACGCAGCAGATAAATATTGGCATCAGACGCCAACACCTGCCCCGGCAGTGTCGCATCGAACGCGATGATGTTGCCGTCGCGGTTCGAACTGAGCGTCGAAACGTTACGAAAATCCGGAAGTACGAACACGATCTCCGACTGCTGCAATTCAGAGTCCATGCGACAGATCTGAATGCGCTGATTCAGATCCATGTCCTGTAAAATCTCACCCGGCCTGAGTACCCGATATGGCACGGTTTCCAGTTGTTTCATTCCGGCGAACGGCCCGGCAGAAGGGCCGATGCTGCCCGTTTCCACCCGGAGATCAGCGATCTGATGGATCGCTGCAAACGTGGCAAAGTCTTTTGCCGGCAACAGTTCCTGTGCTTCCCGGAACAAGCCTCTGCGACACAATTCGCGTCCAGCGAATTCGATGCGATGGCGTTCTGCCGCGAACGATTCGGACTCACTTCGAGCAGACGTCTTCAAATCCAGGTAGGTCTTCAGAGTGTCAACAGCTTCTGTGGTTTCGCCTGCCGCAAAACCTGAGCGAACCGCATTCACCAGAACGGCGCTGGCGATGGAATGAGGGTCCGGATCGGCGGAATCGATTTCGGCCAGTCGAGCCCCCGCCAGTCGCAGCAAACTCGCCGCCTGCGAATCCGCGACTCGCGAATCCATCGTGTCGCGTTGTCCAATCATCACGGCAACACGAGCTGCCGATGTGACAACAGTTCGAGACAGTTCATCTGTCGGAAGCGAAGTCAAACGCGCGATCTCCGCGGTCACCTGGTCACGATCTCCCAGTTCGGCATTGATCAGAATACACGCCAGAATTCCCTCTGCAGTCTGGCTTCGTTCGCTGGACTGCAATTCCAACTTCAGGCTTTCCAGTTCTCCAAGCTCCCGACCAAGTCTCAGCAGTTCCGGCACAAGTCCGTCGAGAGCCGGAATCACATCCGATTGAGAATTTGAAACTCGGGGCGGTGATTCATAAAAGAAAACGCCGTGAGAATTCCGCGAAGGGAACATCACTGCCCGCAGCGTCTGAAACGCGCCGGATCGATCTCCTTGTGCCGTCCAGTGATTGACAAGCGACACAACAAGTCTGGGAATGCGCTGACGAATCTCTTCCAGTGGTGTCGGCGGCGTGGGAACCGAAGTGTCGACTCTGGCCCCCCAGTGAACGATCTCCCCCGTGTCGCGATTTCTGTAAATTGTTGGAGGCCCAAATTCCAGGGCTCGTGATACGGCCTTCAT
The DNA here is from genome assembly GCA_020426485.1 of Planctomycetaceae bacterium. Classification (GTDB taxonomy): domain Bacteria; phylum Planctomycetota; class Planctomycetia; order Planctomycetales; family Planctomycetaceae; genus JAGQPY01. The sequence goes on along the minus strand of JAGQPY010000074.1, from coordinate 9,205 downwards.
TGACAGCTGAGTGAGGCCATTTTTGTCCGCCATTTCGGCCAGATCCAGAGCATCGTTGACCTGCTCCACTGTTGGCGGAACAGCGGAGCCGTCATCGCCGAGGCAGAACATGCACGATGTCAGCAGCGCAGTCACCAGCAGACGTAGACAAACACTGGCCACGGGGATCACCGGAGCGGACAAATAACGACAGACCGTTTTCAGGAACCGTTGAACGGCACGATCACTCCTGGTGGATTCACACCGGGCAGTGGCGTATGACAAATGATACTCCCAACGCTTCGTGAACAATGCTGATGTGTCCCGCAGACGCCGTGTAACTGATCAGAAGATATTCTCCGACGGACGCAGTTTATAGTCCATCCGGAAGCCGAGCGGCACTGGATGATTTCCCGTGATCTCGGGAATTTTCGGAAAGTCATCCGCCGTTCTTCGGATGCTCGACGCTTGCCCGTTAACCTGTGGCCGGGACAGCGTTCAACGCCGGTTGAATGTCTGTCTTTGAAGTCAACGGCATCATTAGAAAAACAAACGTCGAAGTTATGTTTGATTCTCCGCAGACTCCTGACCCAACCGGTAATTCTTCCGTGCTCGACGGATGGTCTGTTGCTCAGCTTGATGGCCATCGCGTCGAAGTCTTCGACAGTTGCTCAACCAACGCCGATGCACTTGGTTGCGTTCTGTTCCTGCACGGACATGGGCGGATTATGTTAAGCCAAAACGCGATCTACACCGAACTGCTGCGACAGCATCGCCTGATCGCCGTCTGCCCGGACGGGCAGCGTTCGTGGTGGCTGGACCGAATCTGCCCCGAATTCGACGCATCCGTCAGTCCTCAGCAGTGGCTGCTGGAAAGTCTGCTGCCCGCCGTGGAAAAGCACTGGTCCCTTGCCTCGCCGAAGATTGCTTTGCTGGGCGTCAGCATGGGCGGCCAGGGAGTTCTGCAGTTGTCGTATCGTTACGCTCGGCAGTTTCCCGTCGTCGCGGCCATCTCGCCAGCCGTCGACTTCCATCAGATGTACGGACAGGGACTGCCTCTGGACGACATATTTGCCGATCAGGAAGAGGCGCGACAGGCGACCGTTGTTCTGAACCTGCATCCCCTGGCATGGCCCAAACACCAGTTCTTCTGCTGTGACCCCCTGGATGCAGAATGGTTTGATGGCTGCGCGCGGCTGGGAATGAAACTGTCATCATCCGGCATTCTGCATGACCGTGATCTCGAAACATCGGTCGACGGCCACACATGGAATTACTTCAACCATGTGGCACCCCGAGTCATAGACCATATCGTCGCCGGCTTAAAGGCCTGTTGATGTTTTGGTCAGAACAGCTGTTTACCTGGTGACACGCGACCGAAACGCCTCCGGACTCTATTTCCGAAGCATGCGATAGCCGATGCCGCGAACGGTTTCAATGATGTCGGCGGCTCCGTTGAGCTTCTTTCGCAGCGACCGAACATGAACATCAATGGTGCGTTCCAGCGAATTCGCATCTTCGCCTCGCGCTGTATCCATGAGTTCATTTCTTGAAAACGGCCGCCCCGGATGACTGGCCAGTGTCCACAGCATGCGAAACTCAGTGGGCGTCAGATCGAGTTCACGGCCTTCGCAATGTACCGAGTGCTGAATGCGGTCGATGTCAATGCCGTGAATGGAGATATGATCCTTGCCATCGGGCACATCGTTGCGTCGCAGGAGTGCCTTGACGCGATGAATGAGAGGCCGCACCTTGAATGGCTTTGTGACGTAGTCGTCGGCTCCCATATTGAAACCGACAATTTCGTCGGTTTCCTCTGCCCGAGCGGTCAGCATCAGAATTCGAATCTGCTCCGTGCGAGGATCGCTTCGCAGCAATCGACACACCTGAAGGCCGTCCATTCCCGGCAGCATAAGATCCAGCACCAACAGATCCGGATGAATGTCCTGCGCTTTGAGAAGTCCATCCCGGCCGTCGCGTTCCCAGACGACCCTGAACCCCTCTTTTTCAAGGTTGTAGATAATGACATCCGCAATCGATTTTTCGTCTTCAACAACCAGAATGGTTTGTTGCTGCATGACTCACGGTCCCTTTTTAGCCCAGTTGCGACGGCGAGCACTCTAAAAGGTCGTGGTCGTTATGCTACACCAATAAATACTCTTAACAATTAATTAAGGAACTGGCGGTTTTTCCGTACTTTGGTCGGGTAGTCCAGTGTCAGCCATGATTTGAAGAGTAGGACGGCCTTTCCAGGCCGTCAGCTCAACAGGACGGCCTGAAAAGGCCGTCCTACTGTCACTCATTCGAATATTGACAGACCAGTAGAGCCATCCGTGTCGCCCGGTCGACCCGACGACTCCGGATTTCCTGCGTTTGCGCGCTTGGTTCGATGGGGGGCGCCCAACGCCGTGAAGAGATTCGAAGCGATGAACGCGATGCCGCAGGCGAGGTTAATCACAGCCAGGACAGGCCTCGCCTGCAGTATCGGGTTCAGCAAATCATTGTTCCTTGCCTGAGAAAAAACGGAGATAACAGCACGATTCGTTTCAAACCTCAGCGTTTTTCCAGCTCAAATCACTTCACGGCGCCTGGGGCAGCCCCGACTCACGAAGACCGAAGCCAAAAGAGCGGGCATCCTCACTCCGATCCGCGTCACTCAGCGGCCGGAAGCAATTCCATCGACAACCTGCTGACTAAAAAAGCAGCACCCCCGGAGGCCCCATTCATCGCAAGCCCATGCAGCGATGCAACTTGCGACGTATTCAACAAACGACCCGGTCGGCGTACACCAGTGGGAATGCCATCCAGATACCGTCGTCCGGAATCCCTCCGGAAGGCTCTGCCCAACCATGACGGCTGAGTAACGCATGACGGCAATGTCACGAACAGCGACCGGACGGTCTCGGAGAGACGAACAATCAGGCGGATCGGATCACGCTTTCGATAAACGCCGATTATCATTAGTGTTCCTGTTCAGACAGTGCGCGTGACCAGGTTCCCGGGGTGAATGACTTTCAGCGGAAAAAACGTTCCATTCCGCGAGCCGCGGATCGAATGCGATTTGGCAGAACTGCGCTGATCAGCTGTGATGCAGAGTTCTGGTGGTGTCTTGCGAAGAATTCAGTGACTGTGGAATCGATGTCGGAACTGCACAGCGAAGATGATCAGCGCATGATTCGCCTGCAGGAAGGTGATTCAACAGCGTTTGATGACATCGTTGCAACCTGGCAGACGCCGCTGTACCGATTTTTCATGCGCAATACCCGCGACGCCCAGCGGTCGGAAGACCTTGTTCAGGAAACTCTGCTGCGGCTGTACAAAAGCTCCTGGGACTTCATTCCTTCCGGGTGCTTCCGAGGGTGGCTGTTTCGAGTCGCTCGGAATCTGCTGATTGATACGTTTCGCCGCGATTCGTCAGATGCCTTGTTGCGTCGAATTACGATTGTTTCCGGACGTGACGGCGAAGTGACAGATGTCCTGAATCTTCTGCCCGACGTTCTGAAAGGTGCCGAGGAACAGGCTTCCGAACGTGAAATTGCGGGCATCGTTCAGGAACTTCTGGAATCGCTCCCGGAAGAACAACGAATTACATTTGAAATGCATCACTTTGATTCCCTGACACTGGCGGAAGTCGCCGATGCGATGCAGACCACTCTACCCACAGCCAAGAGTCGCCTGCGGCTGGCTCGAGAGAAACTCAGCTACGCCTTGACGTGTCGCGGGTTTTCCAGCGAAACAGTTTCTGAAATGAATTGATCCGTTCTTTGTTTTTGATCGTTTGACAACCCGGCACAGGCCTGCCGATTTGCGATTCCGGAACTCCAGTACCATGCCACACTTCAGCCGACTGACCGATATCGTCACCTGCAGTCTGACAGAGATTCTTCAGGCGTCCGATGATCCTCAGACCACTCTGAAAGAAGTCCTTCACGAAATGGAAGAAGGCCTCGCCAGCGCGCGAAGAGTTGCCGGAACATCGCTGACCAACCGCGACCGACTGCAGACTGAAATCGCGAACCACACGGCTCAGGCCACCCACTGGATGGAAGAAGCTCGTCGGCAACTGACAGCTAATGACGAAGCCGCTGCTCGCGAGTCACTGATACGAAAACGTGAAGTGGAAGATCTGATTCAGGGACTTCAGCCGGAACTGCAGGCCGCCGACGCAACCTATCAAAACATGCTGCGAATTCAGAAAGCGCTGGAAGCTCGCCACGCGGAAGCTCAGCGGCGAATGGTGGAATTCAGCGGAGAAGCTCCCGAAATTCGATTGGAATCTGAGACCGCAGTGCATGCTGTCACGCAGGCTCGCCAGGAACGTCAGTCCGAAGTCGATGCCGAACTGGAGGCTCTGCGACGAGAACTCGGCGGCTGACGTCGCCACCTCAAAGTACTTTCCGGACTTTGACCTCCTGATGCCGGCTTCCGATCCGGGCGCTCACGTCAGCGTGCGGGTGCCGTGAAATCCGCACCGCGAGCAACCAAAGGCCTCCCCGGGCAAACTCCGAGATCTTCTGCAGATTCGCCCTCCGCGCCTTCGCCGTCTCAGCTCTCTCCGCATGCGGGCTCGTCTGTGATCCCATGCTCCAACATGGATTGCCGCGCTGGTTGACAAACGGACCATCTCTACGAATTCATGACAATCCGTCAGCTCGACTGCAGCCGGGGTTGGAATTTCCAGAGCCGTGAACTGGAATGCAGCGACTTTGACTGAATCTATCCAGCATCCAACAGTCACACCGTCATCGAAGGAAGAAGATGATTGCTCACATAATGACCCTGCTCATGCTGACTCTTCTGCAGGCTGTGCTGGGGTTTGATAACCTGCTGTACATCTCAATTGAATCGAAACGCGTTGCCGCCAATCAGCAGTCTTTCGTGCGGAAGTGGGGAATTGGTTTGGCCATTGTGCTTCGCATCGTTCTGCTGTTTGTCGTCACGACGGCCATCGAGAGATTTCAGACTCCCTTTCTTTCTCTGCATTCCTTTCCCGTGGACTTCAGCATGAATGTTCACGCTCTGATCGTGGTCTGTGGCGGTGCGTTTATCATCTACACCGCCATCAAGGAGATCTCTCACCTGCTGCTGGCCAATCAACTGGAAGGGGAAGCCGGCGACAAACAACGATCGCTGGGCAGTGCCCTGTTCTGGATTGTCACCATGAACCTGATCTTCAGCTTCGATTCCATCCTCAGCGCCATCGCACTGGCTTCGTCGATGGACCCGGAAACAAAGGTCCGCACCATCAGCACAGCCAACATGGTTGTCATGTCGCTGGCAATTGTCTTCAGTGGTGTGATGATGATCTGGCTGGCAGATCGTGTCAGCGAATTCCTGAAAGCCAATCGTCTTTACGAAGTTCTGGGACTGTTCATCCTGTTTATTGTCGGCATCATGCTGGTTTCCGAAGGCGGGCACCTGGCTCATCTGCATCTGTTCGGATACGAAGTGGAACCCATGGCAAAAAGCACGTTCTACTTTGTCCTGACGGTCTTGATCGTGGTGGACATCGTGCAGGGACGATTTCAGAAGAAGCTGCTGGCGGCCGCTGAAAAACAACGCGGCGGAGCTTCCACATGACCCATGCCACAGAACGACTGTTCCGCTGGCTGCAGATTCAACCGGACGAACGGCGAGCCTTCACCTGGTCGGCAGCATGGTTCACAACTGTTTTGGGTGCGTACTACATCGTTCGACCGGTTCGCGAGGCTCTGGGCAGCGTGGAAGGTTCCACCCGGCTGCCATGGCTGTTCACCGCCGTTTTTATCACGATGCTGGTCGCAGTCCCGCTGTATGGAAAGCTGGTCGTCCGATTCCCCGGTCGCAGGCTGGTTCCCGTCATTTATCGTTTTCTGATCCTGAATCTGGTCGCGTTCAGTGCGGCAATGCATCTGCTGGACGAGACGATTCTGAAATACGTGGCAAGAATCTTCTTTGTCTGGGTCAGCGTCTATGTACTGTTCAGCACGTCGCTGTTCTGGAGCGTGATGGCCGATCTGTTTTCGCGTGAATCGGGGAAACGGCTGTTTGGAGCAATCCCGGGATTTGGAACAATTGGTGCGATCCTGGCCAGCCTGTTCGTCAGCCAGACAGCCGAACGCCTTGGAGCGGCCAATCTGCTGCTGGTTTCCGCCGCATTGATGGAGGCAGGGCTTTGGTGCTTCCGCAGGCTGTTTGCCGAACGAGGCGAAGTGATCGCAGGAGAACCTTCTGCCAGTGAAATCAGCCACAACCCGTTCAGCGGATTCGTGCACGTCGTTCGATCGCCTTACCTGCGCAGCATCATGCTGTTTGTGTTCTGCACCACAGGTTGCGGGACCGCTTTGTACATGACTCAGGCGGATATCCTGAACGCGTCGTTTCCGGAAAAGGGAGCGCGCACGGCGATGTTCGCACATATTGATCTGATGGTTCAGGTGGTGACTGTTCTGTGTCAGGTGGTCCTGGCGTCTCGACTGATGAAATGGAATCTGACATTGACGCTCTGCATTCTGCCTCTCATCTACGCCGCAGTCTTCACGGCTCTGTCCATCGCACCAGGACTGAACGTGCTGGTGACGGGAATGGTGCTCAGCCGCAGCGCGACTTACGGCCTTGCCGTGCCGGCTTTGGGAGTTCTGTACACGGTCGTCAGCCGCGACGACAAATATAAGGCCAAGAGTATCATCGATACGCTTGTCATTCGTGGTGGCGATGCCGCATGGAACTGGATTGTGAATGCCATGAAAGTCGCCGGCCTCGGTATGACCATGATTTCCGCAGCCATTGTTCCGTTCGCTCTCCTGGGCTCGGGGATGGCAATTCTGCTGGGACACCGCAATGCTGCCACGATCAAAAACAACAACGCCGCCCAGGATACTGAATGAGCCGTCCATGTCACCCAATGCCGGGCTCCGCTGAATCGCCGAAGGACAAATTCAATCGCCCGTCCGCACCTTCTGTCAGGGTACCACTCGCGCAAAAAAATGGCCGATTCCTGCGAATCGGCCATCGTTTCAATGCGACTGAAAGTCAGACAGAACTGTTGATCACTCAGAATTCGCCAACAGGATTTCCGTCTGCTTTTGAAGCCAGCCAGTTGTACAGAGTCTGGTCGATGTTCTCGGAGATAAACCGTCCGGAACCATCGCCCAGCAGGAACTGAACACCGCCTTCATGCTGACTGCGGAAGTTGCTGGCAAACTCCGTGGCCTCAACGTTGCAGTTGTCGCCCAGCGTGTTGTAGACCGTCTCCACGATGGGATTCTGGTTCATTCTCACAACGGTCGTGCCATAGTTTCCGCCGGTTGTGACAATGCCACCAGCTTTGTAGTCCGATGGGTTGGGCTGCGGCATGATCCAGCCCTGCTGAGGCTTTCCGGTGGTTGACGGAGTAGTGGGAGTGCTACCATCGGCAACTGTCCATAGATTCCCCAATGCACCTTCACCAACACACAGCACATTGGAGCTGCCGTCCGTCAGGTCACGAAAACTGGTGCGAAGGTTAATCCCGAACATCCCGGTGGTGGACAATCGCGGATTGAAACACCACTCTTTATCAGCCCCTTTGCTCAGCAGATAATGCAGAGCACCCATCTCTGTCCCCAGTGTGCTGTTGGGAATGGAGGTCAATGCAGGGTTCGTTTCTACTTGGGGGCCGGTTGCTGACGGACACAAATATCCCGGAATGATCGTCCGGGCAACCTGTGAGGTCTGCTGAAACCAGGGAACGGTGTCTACGTAAAGGCCTTTCAGATTGCCCTGATCGATAAATGGCAGAATTGCCGTGAACGCTCCGGAATAGGCGTCCATCGCGCCGCTTCCGGTTGCCGTGTTTCCGCCCGTCGGCCGAGCAATCGTCCCCACCGGAAACATGTTGTAAACGTCATGATAGTTGTGCATGGCCAACCCGATCTGCTTCAGGTTGTTCTTACACTGCGTTCGTCGAGCTGCTTCGCGGGCCTGCTGAACCGCGGGCAGCAGCAATGCGATCAGAATCGCGATAATTGCAATGACCACCAGAAGTTCGATGAGGGTAAAACCTCGGTTTCTCGTCACCAGTCTTTTCACTCTGTTGCTCCTTTTTCAAAAGATAAACGGTCCGGAACGGCCCGTGATTTCAATGGTAGCGGATCCTGATTAAACGGATAGCTGTAAACATTTGTTATGCAGTATTGACGAAAGGCAACGACGGAAATCGTGGCTGGTTGGCCTTCCGCTGGCGGTGAAAAAACACCACATGACGTCATGCCGCGCAGGATTGTTACAGACAGTCGCCGTCTCCCCGGGCAATAACGCGTAGGCGTCGAGCCTCCCTGCAGACTGTCGATTTCAGGGGCGGCCCCTGTCAAATCGATGACCTGCGCGAGCCCCCAAAATCCACTTGAGACAGCGAGTCACCGCCATCGGCCTGAAGTAACGTAGATTCGCCGAAATATTTGCGATGCAATATCCTAAAAATTCATATTTTGTTAACAATTTAGTACGGAATTCGGACCGTGGCCGAATGGTGTACAGAAAACAACCCGCCCAGGTGACCCAATGGACAGATTCTGACCACGGAGAATCTGCAATTCTCGGCTTCAGCCGGATGATTCCTGCCGCGGGCAGCTTTGGGGATTCAGAATTCTGGTGTTAGAACCCCTCACAAAATCTAAGAGATCCGCGACTCTTAGCTTTTGTGAGGGGTTCTAAGCCTGAGCAATCGAGAAATCGGCTTTGTTTCGGTTTGACGCGATAATCGCTCGGCGGACGGACACGGCGTGGCCCTTGGGCCGTACTTCGCGCCTGGACCGGACGAAGGGCGAGCGGAGAAGCTTTGGCGATTCCCCCACCAGTTTATTGGGTGATCTCCAATCGTTGTGCTCCGGACCGATGGAACCCGACATCGCTGACCGCTTCCGGGCCACTTCCGTGGTGCTCAAGAATGGCCGCGACTTCCTGAGGGTGACTCATCACGGCGTCAATCAGTGGGCTGTCGACTTCCGCATCCACGGGTTCACGGTTCACGGTTCTGGCAGCTGACTTGCCGGCGGATTGGTCCGATGAGACCACGATTGCTTGCGATGAGCGTTCCGACGAATTTCCACTGGCGTCGCTTTGTTGAACGGCCGGAGACTGCAGCGGTGCCGATGATGTCAGCGGGAGTTCCAGAGCGGCCAGCATCAGCGGCAGTTCACCAGTTTCAGGTGCAACGTCGATGGCAGCGACGGTGAACGGGAGGTTGATGCTCCAGGGGCTGAGGCTG
>JAGQPY010000749.1 GCA_020426485.1 Planctomycetaceae bacterium | reverse complement strand
AACCGACCGTGGCGGCCAACCAGAACGTGCAGGTGACTCCGTTCTTTCACACCAACGCTGAGATCTTATCCGGGCTGATTCCGGAAGCGGACCTGCGAGGGATGAAATACACGTTCCGAGACAGCTTCGGTGCCGCGAAGAATGTCGAGGTCGTGGTCGACGGTGTGAACCGCGGAGTGGTCGACCACATCTGGTTCCAGCCCGGATCTCAGGTTCAGTTACTGAATGCTGCGAACGTCAGGGTGATCCCCACGATTCGACAGGGATACAAATTCAGCAACCAGATTGGAGTGGATGTCGAGATCAACGGAGTTCTGAGCGGCTTTCAGGTGAAGCTGAAGGTGGCCGGGGAAACATGGAGTACCGGAGCACCTCTGCTGGGTCCAACGGAAACGGAATTCGGTGGCAGTGATCTGGGCAAAGTCTTCAAGAAAGAATTCAGCCTGCCGGTCAATGAACAGGTCCTTCCGACATTCACTGTCGGAGCCAACACTCAAAACGACGGCACATCACCCGCAAACGCCAGACCAGTGGTTCCGGGGAACAACACCCTGGGAAGTTCTGTGCCGATTGCCGCTGTCCCCAATGGAGCAAGACGGTTTTACAGTTTTCCACTGACTCCAGCGAACTCGGCTCCCGGATCGGCTTTCAGCGAGGTCGAGTTTCAGTTGACGACGGACGCGGGTCGCACCATGTCCAATCCCATGCTGATCGTGGCTCAGGACGGCCTGATTCTGACCGATGCCAGCGGCCAGAAGACTGTTCTTGAGGCCAACACGCCGACGCCGATCAGTGGGACATGGACACTCAGCGGCTTTGACCCGTCCTTCGGAAACGGTGAAGTTCTGGTGGGCTTCACTGCGGATTTCGACGGAGGAATCGGTCCGATGCGGCTTCAGGGGAAAGGTGTTCTGGAGACCACAAATTTCGAATTCGGAGACCTGCTGACGCCACAGAAACTGCAGGAACAGAACGAGTCACTGGAACGCAATCTGTTCTTTGTCGCGAATGTTCGGAACGCGGCTCCCGGCCAGTCGACATCGCCCCTGGATGTGGATGGCGACGGAATTCTCAGCCCTGCCCGAGACCTGTATCTGATCTCCCAGTTTCTGAAGGGCGACGACCTGGACGCTGCTCGCATCAGCCAGAATGCGACTCGCGGCAGCGTCGCTGAAATTCAGGCGTATCTGGGAGCTCTGACGGTTCTGGATGCCAATGGCGATGGTCAGCCGGACATTGAGGATATCCCGCTGATTCGCGAAGTCTTTCACCTGCAGAAGCCGGATGTTTCGCGAGGCCTGACATCTGAAGCCGCGGATGCTCTTGCGGACGCCATCACCGGCAACAAGGTCAGTCCCGGCCTGAAAGCTGCAGCCGAGGTGACGGAACAGACACTTCTGGATCAGGGACATGCCGTCTTCTTCGGCAGTGACGACTTCCTCGGAATCAACGATGTCAGCAACGTCGCTGCGACTGCGATTCCCGGTTCGTCACCGTACAACGCTCTGCCGGTGGCTCCGGATCCAGACATCGACAATCTGTTTTCTGTGTCGTTCGACAACTATGGAGAGGTGATTCAGTACGAAACCACAACTCTGGGAAAGCTTCCGGAAATCGACACAAATCTCGGCCGATTTGTGTCCGGTGGCGGAGTGACAATTTCGCACGGTGCGACGGGTACGCCGCCATCAATGTACACAAACACGATCTCGCAGTTTGGTCGCATGGTTCGACCCGGCCAGGAAACCGGC
>JAGQPY010000748.1 GCA_020426485.1 Planctomycetaceae bacterium | reverse complement strand
CCACCAGTCGCCGAGCCATCAGCAGATACTGCCCCAGCGGATGGCGACCATAACGTTCGCGGGTGGCGACGGGTTCCTGATCCAGATCAAACGCTTCTCGCGCCGATGGACGGTGAATCAGTTCGAAGGCTTTCTGCTGGAACGTATCGTACGCTGCTGTGGCGGAACCTGCCGACTTCAGAAAGGCGGATTCACTTTCGACGGATCGCAGCAACTGATACCGTCGAGCCAGGTGGTCCGACGAAACGCCTTCCATTGGATCAAAATGTCGGACTCGGAAATCGGGACTGGCGGGGTTATCAAGTTCGTAACCGACTCGAAACGCCGCGTGCTGCCGACCGACGTGCTGCAGTCCGTTGTCGTAGCGCGGAACCTTGTTGGTACCGGTCTTCATGTTGTGCAGCCAGATGTGCGACGGGAGATTGGCATCTGCCGGACGAAACCGAGACACCAGAGAACCAATCATCGGCGATTCGTCGGCGGGCGTTGCGTTGGGCTGCCCGGTCAGCATGGTGTGAGCGGCGGTCACATGCACCGGATCGGTGTGACTCATCGAACGCACCAGACAATACTGATCTGTGCGAGCCGCCAGCTGCGGCAGCATTTCACTGATCATCACGCCCGGAGTTGCGGAAGCAATGGCTTTGTACCGGCCTCGAATTTCCGCCGGAGCATGCGGCTTGGGATCGAAAGTTTCATGCTGACCGGGGCCACCGCTGAGAATCAGAAAGATGCAGGACCTGGCGGTGGCACTGCCGGACGATTCGCCGGCCCGCAACAGGTGGGGCAGGCCGAGACCAAGGCTGCCGAGACTGCCGGCCTGAATCAGTCGGCGTCGATTCATTCGATCAGGTCGATGGCGGTCCGAAATTCGCGGAAGCATGATTCAAACCCTGCAGCAGAAACCACGGCCCACGTCGTCGGGCCGCATGCCTGCTGCGCAGCATAACCGGAATCTCGGCGGCTGGACAGTGTCGACTTCCCGCGAATCTGAACCGCAAACGGGCTGCGGCGTCCCCGGACGGCTTGCCGTCCGGGGACCTATTTCAGCACACCTTCCGGTTCTTCCGAGGATACCTTTTCTTCGGTGGTGTCTCGCAGTTCGATCGTCTGTTCCAGGACAAACGGGTCCAGATCCTGTGTTCGCTGGATTTCCACATGAACGTTGTAAGTTCCCGGTGGCGGTGATTCTCGAAACCCAAACAGCAACTGATCCTCCTGTCCCGGAAGAACCCACCGTCCGAATCCGTCTTCCAGAACGATGCCGCGACCAAACTGATCGCGAAGCGTCAGGCGACCCTGCAGTTCCAGATGTCGGTAGCCCAGATTCTTCACCGGAATGCGAAAGCCCGAGCGGCCTCGGTCGGTAAACCAACCCAGTTCTGTGGGGGCGATTTCGGGCAGAGCCTCACTGTTGGTCAGCAGTGCAACGGGGATGTCCTGAGTGCCGATGGAGTGACCGATTTCCGGCAGCACTTCAATGCGAGCATACGCGTAGCTGTGTTGTTCGACGTCCGGTCGCCCAGACAGCATCACCAGCACTTTGCGAGTTTGGCCGGCTTTCAGGTCGATGGAATCCGGGCGAAACGAAACCAGTTCGTGCAGATTGCCGTGCAGCGGAATGGGTTTGATGTTGGCCACGACATTCTGCTGACTGCCATTGCGAATGGTCAGCGCCTGCAGGCGATTGCCGCCTTTGCGAAGTGACAGTTCCACATGCGGTGGTTCGATGGAAATATCGCGTGCGACTCGGAC
>JAGQPY010000747.1 GCA_020426485.1 Planctomycetaceae bacterium | reverse complement strand
GGTGTTCGCGGAACTCCAGATTTCCGTCGATGGCCGGCCCTATCGACTGTGGGTCACAGAGTTTCTGTCGCGGCGAGTCGATCGCAACAACGATGGCCAGTTGACGGCAACAGAAGTCGGGCTGATCCCGGAACGATTGCTGTTGCAGACTTCGGCTGCAGATCCTGTGGAAGCAGTGAGGATGTCCGGAGGTCAGTCGGCATCGTCTGCTGAGCCGGAACCACAGGTCAGTTGCGAAGACTTTGCATCATGGTTTGCGAACGAACTGCTGCAGAGCTTCAACATCATTGCCGGAGCGGTACAGGCATCCGATGCCGTTCGTTTGGCTGCGTTGATCGATGCGGATCAAAACGGCAGCGTTTCAGAAGCCGAGCTCCAGACCGCTCGCCATTCACTGCGTTTTCGAGATCTGGACGACGATCAGACCTTTACAGCCGCCGAACTAATGCCGTTTCGTGATCCTCGCAACCAGCAGGCGGCTGTGGTACCGGATGTGGCCAACCTGCCGTTTGTTCAGTTGTCCGATGACGATTCCATTCGCCGTGCTGCTGACCAGATTGTCAAACGTTACGGAAAGGACGGTGCCGTTTCACGAACGGTTCTGCGACTGTCCGAATCGGAACCATCGCAGGAATCCATGACTTCCAACGACCTCATTGAATTTCTGCGAAATCCCGATCACCATCTGCACCTGCACGTGCAACTGGCCGATGCCGCCAATGCCAGTGACGTTGAAATTGAAATTGCTCCCCACGCCCGCACATTCTGCAGCGCCGAATCCGAGCGACGTGGCCGACTGAAGCTGAGCATCGACGACATGCCCATCGACCTCCGCGCGCGAGGCGGCAGTCAGGGGGCTCGCACGATGATGGTCAACTTTCTACTGCAGCGAATGGCGACCTTCGACAGCGACAAAAGCGGCTATCTTTCGGAAGACGAATTTCCAGCGCTGCAGCAGGCGATGTCCGAACAACTGCAGATTGCGGCGGACTTCGGTACTGTGGACATCAACGGAGATGAGATGCTGCTGCGAGACGAAGTGTCTCGCTTTATTGAACGCGACATGATCGCCACGCAAAGTCAGATTGAAGTCAGCGTTCGTCAGGACGGGAAGACGCTGTTCAAGATTCTGGATGCCAATCGAGATCGTCGCCTGTCGCCTCGGGAGCTGAACGAGGGATTTCAACAGCTGGCGGAATACGACCGCAACGATGACCACAACATTTCAGAATCCGAACTGGGCACCGCTTACGCTCTGCAAATCGGGCTGGGCCAGACGGCGACTCTGCGGATCGACAGCATGTCATCCATGAACCGCATGGCCGAACAAACCGACGCCGTCCTGCCGGGGATTGAAGGCCTGGCTGGTCCCGAATGGTTTCGACGCATGGATCGCAATCAGGACCGCGACGTTTCCTGGCGCGAATTTCCGGGAACTCGAACGCTCTTCGATCAGCTGGATACCAACCACGACCAACTCATCAGCGCCGACGAAGCGGAACAACTTCAAGGGCCTCGCCCTTGAGCCTTCGGCGTGAGGTACGGTTTGAAGTGGAATCATACAACCACCAAACCGCTCACGTTGTTCGCTGCGCCCAAACATGGTTCACGGTACCCGACCAAATATCGCGGTGTCCGTCCCGAAATCGCTGACTCCAATCAGAACGCTGAAATTGTTCCGCCTCCCCGCACCCCACGCTCCCCTCTTGTGAGCAAGGCGAACGGGAGGGGTCGGTGAGACGAAGTCGAACCGGGGGAGGGCC
>JAGQPY010000746.1 GCA_020426485.1 Planctomycetaceae bacterium | reverse complement strand
AGGCACAGCTTGTCCAGCAGCCCCGTGTCTCCCAGACTGACGACTCTGGAATCATTGCCCTGTTCGCGAGCATCCCAGATTTCCTTGACGAGACCGTTTTGAGTGGCAGCGGCGTCCCCCAGATAGCTGGTAGGCGATACGTTGGCCAGTTTAATGTCACCGTCGAATGCCGGAGCATTCAGGCCACCGTTGGAATTTGTTGTCCTGGTAGTGCCGTCTGTCCGGTCGATGAACAGGGGATTACCGTCGGCATCCTGTTCCTGACGGTTGATCGACACAATCGGAATGGTCTTATCGACGTCGATGTGCGGCAGCGACAGATCGATGGGGACACCAAACAAATAAGCGTTCGCCTGGATGAGAGCGTTCAGATCAATGCGGCCATCCAGGTACGCTCCGATGCGAGGCGACTCTGTGAACAGGTGCCCATCGTTCAGCGTGGAGACCGTCTGAATCGTGTAGTCGTTGCCATTGGCCACAGTGCGGTAACGAGTAGAGCCGTTGTAATCAACCGTTACAGATCCCGCGTTGACGTAGTAGCCGTACTCGACCCCAACTTTGCCTTCGATGTCATACCCAACCGAAGCTCTCAGAAAGTCATCGCCGATTCCGTACTGCCCCTGTGTGTCCAGTGTGACTCCCAGAAAGCCGGGATCCTTCGGCACGCTGCTCTGAGGCTGACCATCGTCAAACCCGATGCCCATCGCCACTTCTTCGTCGGTTTCCGAAAACTGGCTGACTTTACTGGGAACGGTATCGCTGCCGCCCTGCGTCTTTGTAAACGATCGCCAGTCGGCCGCCGTGATGTCTGTTTCGAAGGCTCCGATGTCGGATTCATTTTTGATGTATTGTCCTCGCTGATCCGTCAGTCGAGTACTGTTGCCGGCATCAATGGCCGGGCTGTTGATCCCCAAAGCGTGGGTGAATGTCGGTCCACCGTTGTCAGCGAGCGGTCCGAGCTGAGCCGACTGTCCCTGGATATTGCCTCCGGTCTGGAATGCAGACGTGTCGCCAACAGCTCGATTGACCAGATTCCGAACTGCGCTGGTGATACTTCCCTTCCCATCAACTCGCGGCAGACCTCCGTCCGTATTCACATGAACGTCGCTGAAGCTTGTGGAAGGGTCATTATCGAAAATGGAATTTGTCAGACTGTGCAGACGGCCGTCGATCCAAAGGTTCGTGCTTCCACCTCGAGCGGGATCACCCTGATTCAGGGTCAATGTACTATCTTCGATCATCAGTCCGGTTTGATTGACGGCAGTAAATGCCTGATAGACTCCGCCACCGTACCAGGCACGATTTCCGGAAATCGTGCTATTCACGATTCTTTGATTTGCTCCGACCGGGGAGCGGACGGCAATCCCACCGCCGGCACCATCCGTCACTTGCCCCGGCCCACTGATGTAGTTGGCGTTCAGCGTGCTGTTGCTGATCGTGAAATCTCCAAAAGCATAAACCCCTCCGCCTCGGTGCAAGTTCACGCTGTTGGATTGAATCTCGACAAAGTTCTCCGAAATCGTCGACGTTGTAATGCTCAGCTGTTGACCGGCGTAGACCCCTGCACCAGATCCGCCTGAAGCGCCATTTTTCGAGATCGTGCTGCGGTGAATCTCCAGAACCGAGCTACCGACACTTCCGCTGAAAATGCCTCCTCCATCGCCATTCTCACCGGTTCCCAATTGCCCGGACCTGTTCGAGGAGACGTTGACATCGTCCATCCGCACAGTTCCATTACTGAACACGCCGCCTCCCTGGAAACCCGCTCGGTTCCTAACAATG
>JAGQPY010000745.1 GCA_020426485.1 Planctomycetaceae bacterium | reverse complement strand
GAACTCGCGTGATGATTCTGCGAATCGTGGTTGGATCGTCCAGATCCGCGTAGTGCAGCAGCAGACGCTTGCCCTGCACGTCTGAATCTGCGTACAGATGCTGCAGACGCGAACGTTCCAGCGTGCTGGAACGCCTGACCAGACCATGCACCTGATAACCCTTCTCCAGCAGCAGTTCGGTCAGGTACGAACCGTCCTGTCCGGTGATACCGGTGATGAGGGCGGTTTTGGGATGTTGGGATTCGGGACTCAGGATTTCAGGTTTCAGAAAGCCGAAGCTTATTCGGGGTTGTCAATCAGTTGCTGTAATCTGCCGGCCAGCGGCGGTGAATAGCGATGGCACCAGGTTTCATCGATCAGGCCAACATCGATCATGTCGCGAAGGTGCATTCGATCTTTATCTCGAAACACATTCAGTTTCATCCGCACCAATGATTCCAGTGACAGCGTGCGGTGAGCTTCGATAACAATCGATTCTTCCACATCGGGAGCTGCCACCAGATCGGTGTCTTTGACTTTTTCATTGGCGAACAGGACGTGCACTGCGTCACGAGCTTTGGCATCCGGACCATCAAGGAACATGTCAATTCCGGCGGAATGCCGGTACACAAACCCAGCACGCTCCATCGCTTCGATCACCCGAGGGAGGTCACTGCGACGTAAGAGAATGTCAACATCCCGAGTAGTTCGAACGGCGGCTTCATCGACCTGAGCCACCCAGGCACGCACGGCGTTCCCGCCGATGATGGCATAGGGCACTTCAATCGATTCGAGCAGTCGGGCAGTCTTCTCAAGACGCTGCTGAACTTTCTCCACAGCTCGGTTCATCCTGTCCCAAAGTGCCTGGCCGGTCAGGTGAAATTCAACCATGTCAAAAAGAACTCTGTGTGCAGTCTCTGAAGATTGGTCTGATGGGGGCTCAGATTTCGAACAGGAGGCGTGCCACAGATCAGCGATTGGCCAGCAGGACAGCTTCCTGGCGGGCCAGTTCCAGGTCGTGATCGACCATCAGCCGAGCCAGCTCTTCCAGCGAAGTCGATGCCACCCAACCCAGTTTGTCCTTTGCCTTGGATGCGTCTCCCAGCAACAGATCGACTTCGGCCGGACGGAAGTAGCGAGGATCGATTTCGATGTAATCATCCGGGTTCAGATCCAGCTGACCGAACACCAGTTCGGCAAAGCGACGCACTGTCTGAGTTTCCCCGGTGGCCAGCACGAAATCATCGGGTTCATCGTGCTGCAGCATTCGCCACATGCCTTCCACGTAGTCCTTCGCGAAGCCCCAGTCGCGTTTGGCGTCCAGATTGCCCAGATAGAGCTTCTCCTGAAGTCCCATTTTGATTCGCGTGGCAGCTCGCGTGATTTTGCGAGTCACAAAGGTTTCGCCGCGGCGAGGACTTTCATGGTTGAACAGAATTCCGTTGACCGCAAACATGTCGTACGACTTGCGGTAGTTGACAGTCTGGTGGAACGCATAGACCTTGGCACAGGCGTAGGGACTTTGCGGCTGAAACGGGGTGCGTTCTGTCTGAGGCGTTTCCAGGACTTCGCCGAACATTTCACTGGACGACGCCTGATAGACTTTGGTCTGTTTCTTTTTGTTCAGCTGGCGAGCCGCCTCCAGCACGTTGAGAGCACCGCCACCGGTCGACTGAAACGTGTAAGCCGGCTGGTCAAAGGAAACTCGAACATGGCTTTGAGCTCCCAGGTTGTAGATTTCATCCGGCTCGGTATCCAGCACCAGGTTAGTGATGGACTGACCATCGGTCAGATCGCCGTAGTGCAGAAACA
>JAGQPY010000744.1 GCA_020426485.1 Planctomycetaceae bacterium | reverse complement strand
CAAGTCTCCGCACTCCAAGGTGGCGCTGTCCAGCTAATCAAGAACGGTTACAAGGAGGGAGTCGAAGGGGCAGTCAAATCGTCAGCCAAACATGCAGGAAGGTTTATGGCAGTCGAGGCCGGCGCCACAGTAGGTGCAGGGACATACGGCTACTACTCAAGCGGCGGTTCCTGGGACAGGGCTGTGAGTTACGCATCGATGGGAAGCATGGCAGGTGGCCTCGCGGCTTCTGCTTTTGTTAAGTGTTTTGTTGCGGGCACACCGGTCGTCGTCGGTCTCGGCCATGACACCTTCTACGCTCAGGCGATCCCCGTTAATCCCAACGAAGAACAGTGGTCGGGGGTTTGGCTGGCGGCGGGGATTGCCACTCTGGCTTCGGCTCAATTGTTGGGGGATGAAAGACGGCATAAGCGGCGGTCGCGGACGAGGTGGCTGGACCGGGCGTTGGGATTGCCTGTGGCAAAGGCGGAGGTGCCGGAGCTGGATGTTTGTGATCTGAATTTTGAAGAGGTTTGTGATGAACTCTTGCTTGGAGCTTCCGGCAGTTAACGCGGTCGCATTGCCGTTGCTCTTGTCCTTCAGTGACTCAAAACAAAACAGGAAACCTCATCATGACAACTTTCAACTCTCGAAAAATCACGATTGCCCTGCTGGTTCTGTTCGCTGGATTCTGCTTCTGGCAGGCTCTTCCGAAAAACGTCAGTCAAAATGCAGCCAATAGTCTGGTGCCGTCGGCAACCGCGGAGACTGGACCATCATTCGGGGCCAAACCGGAAATTGAAACGCAGTCGATCGAAACCATTCGCGTTGGTCAGCGAGTCCTCGCTCACAACCCGGAGGTTGAACCGTCCAAACGACGTTCGTGGGGACCGGAACCGGATTTCAGCCGGTGGCTGCATCTGACTCTGGAGATGCCGAAGGAAGACGGCAGCACCTTGACGATTCAGATGCTGCGGCCCGATGAATGGGTCGACAGCCAGTTGAGCTACGTCATTGATGAGGCCGCCCAAAGTAGCCGTCACGCTCCGAGTGACGAGGCAGAGCGGGATCAGGCGGCAGAAATCCAAAACGCATCGCCGTGACGAACCGGCTTCGCAAATCGCATCGAGTGAAACGTCACTGGTCACGGCTACGTTGGGCGTTGATCAAAGCGGCCTTTCCGCGATGCCACATCACTCGGAGAGTGATGGCGACGATGTTGCCGCTGCGCTGTCTCCCTTGTGTCCAACGCCGTTAAGGATATTGAATCGTTTAACCCGTGGCCGAGAGGCCAGGTTTTGCAGACTTGTTACGTCCTGGCCTTTCGGCCACGGGTTAAACGGCGGTGTTTTCTGGTGCAGGAATCCTTAACGGCTCGCCCTGCGTCCTGTGTTTCGGGACATGCTGTTCACGTCGTTGGCGGCCCGGGAAGCCGGGGCGGAGCTGATTGGGATGACCGTGCAGATTGATCTGCCGGAACTGGGGCTCACGGGCTAATGTAGCCGTCACTTTTCGAGTGACGAGCCATCGCGGGATCAGACGGCAGAAATCAAGACGCGTCGCCGTGACGATTCGGCACCGCAACCCGCGGGGTGGCCCAACCGCCGTTCATGGCGGTTGGGGGCCGCAGGCACAAGATGGATCATCGTGAACGTCGATGACAGATCTGTTGCGAACTGGTCATCATGTTCCAATCCCGGCGGCCATCGAATCGGCAAGCCAACAGATCGATGCTCCGGATACCAGCGGGCCGAACCCCATGGCCGGTCTTTGGCCCGTTGCACCAGTGGCACACATTCATCTGATTCAAAATGTCGATATTCTCAAT
>JAGQPY010000743.1 GCA_020426485.1 Planctomycetaceae bacterium | reverse complement strand
CGTACAGCTGATACGTGCCGATGTTGGGCAGTGAAGTCCAGGAAAACTGAGGCCTGTTGGAAAACGTGGCGACAATCGGTGACACGATGTCCGGTCCGACATTGAACTTCCGGAATGTCGACCAGCCGGCGTTGTAGTTCTGAGGCCCGATGGCTCGCACCCAGATGTTGTGAACTCCAAACGCAAAGTCAGCCGACGGAGTGAACGACGTTCCCGTGACTGTCGTGTCCAGCACGACTCCGCCCGCCGTCGCGTTGGACACATAAACACGATACTCCTGCGCGCCGGGAACGGCATTCCACGAAATCACCGGTCGACGGCTGTTGCCCGCCACAGGTGTTGGAGCCAGCACCGTGGTCTTCAACGAAACCTGGAAATTGCTGCTGGACCACGCCGTCTTGCCCGAAGGCAATGTGGCTCTAACCCACGCTCGATAACGCCCAATGCCCAGATCTTCCGTCACAGGGAACGACGTCTGAGAAGACGTTGTGTTGACAATGACCGTTGTCCCCGTGTTTTCGAACCGCGACAGGAAAACGTCATACGATGTGGCTCCCGAGAATGACTCCCATGTAATCGTCGGCCGAACATTGGATGATTCGCCGGATGGCCCGGTAATCACAGGAAGCTCGTCAACGTCGGTCACCGTCACCACAAAGCTCTGCACATCCGTGAGATTGCCGACACCGCTGTCCGACACGGTGACCTGCACGTTGTACACATTGTCGCCACCCACATCGCCGGGGATTTCGAAATTCGGTGCAGCCACGAACGTCAGTTCACCAGAAGTTGCGTTGATCGTAAACAGAGCCTGATCCGCTCCGCCGCTGATCGAATACGTCAACGCCTGACTCGGAACGTCTTCGTCCGTTGCGACGACCGTTATAACGGTCGTCTGATTCTCCGAAGCACTCACTGTACCGCCGCTGGTAATCGCCGGAGCATCATTCACGTCCGTCACCGTCACGACGATATCCTGCACATCCGTCAGATTGACGGTACCGCTGTCCGTCACCGTGAGCTGTACGTTGTAGACATTGTCGCCACCCACATCGGCGGGATTTTCGAAATCAGGTGCCGCCACGAACATCAGTTCACCCGATGTGGCGTCGATCGCAAACAACGCCTGATCTGCTCCCCCGCTGATCGAATACGTCAACGCCTGAACCGGAACGTCCTCATCCGTGGCCGTCACCGCCAAAACTGCCGATTGGTTCTCCGAAGCGTTTACTGCGTTGCTGCTGGTGATGATCGGGTTGTCATTCACGTCCGTTACTGTGACTGCAATGTTCTGAACATCCGTCAGATGACCCGCGCCGCTGTCAGTCACTGTGACTTGGACGTCGTAGACGTTGTCACCACCCATATCACCAGGATTTTCGAAATCTGGTTCAGAAACGAACGTCAGCTCACCTGAACTCGCCTCAATACTGAACAGAGCCTGATCTATTCCTCCGCTGATCGAATACGTCAACGTCTGAGCAGGAACGTCTTCATCCGTCGCTGTGACTGTCAGAACAGCCGTCTGATTCTCGACAGCGCTAACAGAATTGCTGCTGGTGATGACCGGATTGTCGTTGACGTCCGTCACCGTCACGACGATATCCTGCACGTCGGCCAAGTTACCCGTTCCGCTGTCCGTCACCGTGACCTGCATTACGTAGACGTTGTCGGAATCAGCGTCTGCCGGATTTTCAAAGTCCGGTGCCGAAATGAATGCTAGCTCGCCTGACGTGGCATCAATACTGAACAACGCCGAATCTGCTCCGCCAGTGATCGAATACGTCAACGTCTGAGCAGGAACGTCT
>JAGQPY010000742.1 GCA_020426485.1 Planctomycetaceae bacterium | reverse complement strand
CACCTGTGCCAGATAGAACGTCCGGTCGCCCCCGTCGAGCGCGGTTTCCACCTGGCATTCCAGCCAGCCCCGGCAACCCGCAACAATGGGGGAACCCGTCGTTCCCGGCTGATGCGGGATTCCGTCCAGCTTGTCGATCGTTCGCCCGCTCATCAGGCCAAACCGGTGGACCAGATCAGTCTGTTCCGGCCGCAGCAGGTGCAGTGCGAAACAACCCGCTTCGCCAATCAGTCCGGCTGTCGCGTGGCGGCAGGCAATCCCCACCAGAACCCGCGGCAGTTCCGCGACAATCGAGGCGGACATCACTCCGGTGGCAATCAACCCACCGCGGCGGCCAGCCGCGGTGGCTGCCGTCACCAGCCAGATTTCGGGGTTCAACTGCCGCAGCAGCTCGGCCACCTGATTTTCGGGTTTCGTTTCCATCCGCAATGCCCCCGGTCGATTGTCCCGTCTCTGCCCGTGTCGTTCCGATCGCCAGACCGGCCGGCTCTTTCTGACAGACCATGGCATCCCGTTCCAGTCAGGCTGACCCTGCCGCACCGGAACTGGTGGCTGCCGGGCTTCAGGCACCGGTCCAGCGCATGGCCCGTACCCGGTATCAGCGGCCCATGATGAGCAGGGCGCCTGCTGCAATGGCGAGGATCTGCATCACCAGCGTCAGCGCGTTGTGGGTCAGATTCAGCAGGGGCAGCAGCCCGGTCAGAATCAGCCAGACTCCGGTCAGCAGCAGCCCCAGATTGCGTTTCGCCCGGAAAAACATGGCACACTCCTGCAGAGAGACAGTTGGCCCCGCCCGGTGCAGGGAGTTTCACCGAACGGAACAACCCGCCCCGCCTGCCGGCGGTACTCAGCCGAGTTCGACCGGCTCGCCCAGACGGGCCGACTGATCGAGGGCTTCGCAGACACGCTGCGTCTGCACGGCACGTCGTGGCCAGTGTTCGTTGAGTTCTTCCGTACGGATCTGCTTACAGAAAGCTTCAATCATGCAGACTTCCTGCACGGGCGGTAAAGAGATCTCTTTGCGGTAGGTTCCATCGGCCGCGTTGATACGGAAGGCGGGCCGGTCGGCATTCTGCGGACGGGTGAAATCGCTGCAGGCCAGCGTTCCCCGCGTCCCGGCGACTTCCATCCATTTGCGGATGACGGTATCGAACCCGCAGTCGAACGAGGCGGCCCGCTGTCCTTCAAACCACATCTGGCCGGAGAAGTTGAGGTCCACGTCGTTCCGCCAGCGGGCCGTGCCCCACACGCGAACGGGCATTTCCTCGAAGGCCCACAACGTGGCGCCTACGCAGTACCAGCCCAGATCAAGCAGTGCCCCGCCACCCAGCTCGCGATGCAGCCGCAGATCGTCCTGGGGGAAGGGATCCCAGGAGAAGGTGAAAGCCGAGGTCACCCGCCGCAGCTCGCCCAGGCTGTCGGAATCGAGAATCCGCCGCATATCGGTCGCCCGCGGATGGTGCAGCCACATCACGCCATCCATCAGCTGCACGCCATGTTCGCGGCAGCCCACGGCCATTTCCTCAGCTTCCGAGGACGACACGGCCAGCGGCTTTTCGCACAGCACATGCCGGCCCAGCTCGGCCGCGCGCAGCGTCCACTCCCGGTGCATGGACGGGGGCAGCGGGATGTAGACCGCATCGATGTCGGGATCGTCCAGAACTTCGGCGTAGCTGCCGCAGCTGCGGGGCACATCGTGCTCGGCCGCCCAGGCAGCGGCCCGTTCCGCATCGCGGCTGCCAACCAGCACCAGTTCGGCCCCTTCCGCTGCGTGAATGGCAGCGGCCACACGGGCTGCAATTCGGGCGGTTCCCAGAATTCCC
>JAGQPY010000741.1 GCA_020426485.1 Planctomycetaceae bacterium | reverse complement strand
ATACCCGCACGCCTGAGATCTCGCGGTTCCATTCGACGGACGATGCCGAAAACCGACGCCTCGGCAACGAGGTCGGGAATTCCTGCATGACAAGTGTACAGGTGTTTTGCGTGGACGCTCGTCGTCGAAAGCGGCCATGACATTGCTCGTGAGCCGAACGGCCTGGATCGAGTGGATTTTGCGATTGGTTTACCCGGACGGTCTCGCAGGCCAGAATACTGATTCGCTCCGTTCTTCCGTTTCAACTCGCTGGTTTGTGACGGCTGAATGTTAAGACCGTCCGTCAAACGACTCTGAAAGTGACTCATGTTCGACATCAATCCACAATGGTTTTCGAGTGGGAACTCAATCCGAAGACGACCTGCCGGGATTATTTTCGTCATCGTTTGGGGAATCATCACCGCAAACGGAATGTCGGTTTCACCGGCACAGGAAAAAGCTGCTCCTTCGGTGCGTGTGACGGACATTCGGCGTGTGTTTCATAATGGCGAACACAATGCATTTACCGATCTGATTCGCTTTCGCGGTCGCTATTACCTCACGTTTCGCAGTTGCCCCGATGGTCACATGGTTCACCCGACGTCATCGATCATCATTATGGTCAGTGACGATCTGACGTCGTGGGAACAGGTGCATCGCTTCAGCGTGCATCATCGAGACACACGCGATCCGCACTTTCTGGAGTTCCGTGGTAAGCTTTTCGTTTACACCGGGACCTGGTACAGCGGCGCGACGACGCTGCCGCGGGACCAGTACAGTCTGAATAAGCATCTTGGTTATGCGGCGTGGAGTATCGATGGTCGTGAATGGCAAAGTCCGGTGATGCTGGAAGGGACTTACGGACACTACATCTGGCGAGCCGCCACGTTCGGCGATCGAGCGTACCTGTGCGGTCGTCGGCTGCCCGGTTTTTCTGAAGAACCGAAGGGAGAAGGCGAAACGGTTCAGTCGCTGATGCTGGAAAGTGACGACGGCGTGATCTGGAAGAAGGCGGCCACGTTTCAGGAACGTCGGGGCGATGAAACAGCATTTCTGTTTCAGCCGGATGGTTCTGTGCTGGGCATCGGACGTCGAGGCCGCCACAACGCCGAAATTCTTCGATCCTCACCACCCTACGTTGAATGGGATCGAAAAGAGCTGGATCGCTACATCGGTGGCCCACTGCTGAAGCAGTGGGGCGAACGGTATCTGGTGGGCGGGAGACGCAATACGGCGGAAGGTCCAAAGACTTCACTGTGCTGGCTTGTGGACGACAAACTTCACGAATTCGCTTCGCTGCCCAGCGGTGGAGATAATTCCTATCCGGGATTTGTCGAACTGAGTCCCACCGAAGCTGAAGTCTCCTGGTATTCGTCTCACGAACGCGATGAAAACGGGCAGACCATCACCGCCATTTATATGGCTCACCTGACGATCGAAGAACCGTGAGGGAATGAGTCGATCAGCGCGGTTGTCGATCTGTCTGCGGTGCTCTGATTACGTGACTATTCCAGTTGCGACCAGCGTTCGTAGCAGGTTTCCAGTTCCTGAGTGGCATCGTTCAGTTCGTTCTGAACCGTGCTGATGGTGTTGCCGTCACTTTTGTAGAAGGCGGGGTCGGCCATTTGAGCGTGAAGTTCGGCAATGCGGCTTTCCAGCTTTTCAATGCGCTGGGGCAGAGAGTCCAGTTCTCGCTGTTCTTTGTTGCTGAGCTTCCGTGATTTCGTCGTGGCGGGGGCACTGACGGCTGACCTGCCGGACGGGCTCGTTTCAGATGTCGGTGCCTCGGATGAAGGGCGAACGCCGGCCGGTTCTCGTGATCGCTCGGCTTTTTGACGCAGCCAGTCATCGTAGCCGCCGTCGTAT
>JAGQPY010000740.1 GCA_020426485.1 Planctomycetaceae bacterium | reverse complement strand
TGTGACGACGATTACAACGGTCATCTTCAACGCGAATCCGCTGATGCGATTCGACGGCTATTACATGATGAGTGACTTTCTGGAGATCCCCAATCTTCGAGCCAAGTCGGACAAGATGCTGCGGGAAGCGTTTTCGTGGTATTGCCTGGGCATCGAAAGTCGTCCGGATCCATTCATGCCGGAAACCGGCAAAGGCTGGTTTGTCACCTACGCGATTGCCGCATGGTGCTATCGCTGGGTGATTCTGGTTTCCATCAGCATGTTTCTGTACACGGTTCTGAAGCCGTACGACCTGCAGAGTCTGGGGATTACTCTGTGCGTGGTGTCGATGGCGGGGATCGTGTTTTCGATGTTCAAAAACGTCTGGCAGATTGTGGCGACTCCAAGGGCGGAACCGATGAGCAAAATCAAGATCTTTGTCAGCCTGATGATTGCCGGCGGCATCGGCTGGCTGATCGCCAGCATTCCCATTCCGTGGTATCACCAGGCTCCCTTCTTTATGGAGCCCAAAGGCGTTGTTCACGTCACCAGTGGACCGTTCGCTGGTCAGATTCTGACTCCCACAAAATATCGCGAAATCTATGAAGAACTGGCCACCGAAACGGAAGCTGTGTTCGGGCCCGTTGATTGGAACGTCCTGACGTCCAAATACGGCCTGCGCCGTCCACAGCTGATGGACGAACTGCCGGCCCCTGACGAATATCAGCATCTGGTCCAGCCGGGCGATACTGTCACGGAAGGCATGGTGCTGGCCGTGATGGAGGATATGCGGGCTGTTCAGGACCGAGACCGAGTCTTCAAAGCTCTGCGACAGTGGAGGGTTCAGCTGCAGAAAGCGGAAGCTCATCGATCCAGCGAAGGTGCCGTCAGCCAGGACGTGTCGACGGAAATTGAACGAGCCTTCAGTTCCGCCGTTCGCCTGCAGCATGAAATGCAGGACGCTATGCGGCTCCTGCACGCCCGAGTCATTTATGCACCCATTTCCGGACATGTGATTGCTCCGGCACGAGTTCCGGAACCTCAGCGGGACGAAGTCAACCGCACCAAACTGCATCGCTGGCACGGCACACCACTGGACCCTGAAAACGAAGGCTGCTTCGTGGATGCGGGAACGGATCTGATGAGTATTGCTCCCAGTGACGAACTGCACGCCGTCGTCTACATCGATCAGTCCGATCGTGAAGATCTGCGGGACGACATGGAGATCGAATTAAAACTGGATCATCTGCCGCAGATTTCTTACGTCGCTCCCGTGACCACCGTTTCACGTCAGGGGGAGAAGGTCGCGCCGGAATCACTGACCACCAAATACGGTGGCACGCTGACAACTCGCCCCGATGACAAAGGTCAGGAAACTCTGACCAGCACCGCTTATCGAGCCACCGTGGAAATGCATTTTATTCATCCGGAAAGCGAAGCGGATGCCCCCCTGATCCGTCCCGGCATGCGAGGCGTCGCTCGATTTCTGGTGGACGATCGCACCGTCTGGCAGTGGCTGATGCGATACGTCTATGAAACGTTCCGTTTCCGACTTTAATCGACCCGCGATGATACAGACAGCGTCCGGTTCTCATTTAGAGTGCGGCGACTCGTCGCCGCACTGGCTCTGATTCACCCCGTCGAGTTTACGCGAACGGCAGACAAGAATTAACTGGTCGCAGAATTGGTCAGAATTCTGAATCGCTCGGAGTTCTTACGAATTCCTTGACAGAGCCGACCCGGAATTCTGACCAGTTACGCGGCAGGCTCCCGAGACCTTCTCCGGTCTCGAACAGAAACGTGAAATAGTCGCGAAAGTACTGATCCGAGATCAGTTCAGGGATTGCTGCAAACTGAGCAGGAGTCACAAAGACTTTCCGACGCCGGGGTGTTGGCCGTTC
>JAGQPY010000073.1 GCA_020426485.1 Planctomycetaceae bacterium | reverse complement strand
GACGAAGATTCTCGAATAGAGTTTATTGGTGAGCGTAATTGCTGCCTGCTTGGCTGTTGAGTGACAAGCAGGCAGTTTTCCATTTAGTCTGGAGGGTCATCTCGTGCGTGAACACGTATGGCTTGAGTGTACAGAGACTGGCATGCGTAACTACCGGGTGCAGAAGGAGACCCGGGGTACTGAGCGGCTTGAACTGATGAAATATTGTCCAAAGCTGCGTCGGCATACGCTTCATAAAGAATCGCGCAAGAAGTAGTTGCGTGGTTTGATACGGATGTAGCTCAATTGGCAGAGCAGCGGATTCCAAATCCGCAGGTTGGGGGTTCAAGTCCCTCCATCCGTGCTTTCGGTTGTGGCTCTGGTGGTTGTGGGTGATTTTCCTCTGGTTTCTGACGAGAGTTTAATGGATGGCTGGCAAGGGTGCAGTAGCCTCGTTTTTGCCTGAAATATTTCGGCTTGGGTTATACAAGCCCACTCAGGGGCGCATCGTGCGTCAGGCGACGTTCATTGCTGTCGCGGTGATCGGCGCTTTTGGTGCGTTCAGTCTTGCAAACGGACCGCTTGGTGGTGCTTCGCAGCCTGTGAGTGTTGGTGTGCCGTTAGTTTTGTGGCTTGCCCTCGGCTGGATTGTGTTTCGGGTGGTGAACACTCCTCGCGCAGCTGATTTCCTGATTGCAGTCGAGTCAGAGTTGGAGAAGGTGGTTTGGCCCAGTCGGACTCTTGTGATGCAGTCGACGATTGTCGTGATTGTGACCATGTTGTTTCTGGGGCTGTTTCTGTCTGCAGTGGATTTCGCCTGGAAGTGGTTCTTCTCGGTCATTCGTTTTATTGAGTATTGATGTTTGCTACGAGTTTGTTTCACTTTTGGGACGGGGTGAAATAAGTCGGTCTGGTGTCTCATCTGGTTGAAAACGGCTTGAGGGATGGTCACCATACCTCGCTCCTTTTTGTGGCGGCAAAGTGGCGGTTGAGAAATGGAAAAAGAGTCCGGTGGAGCTGAATCGCCGCAAGAGATGCTTTGGTATGTTCTTAAAGTGCAGACCAATCGTGAGCGTACAATTCGTGACGCATTGCTGAAGAAAGTGAAGCTGGAAGGGCTCGAAGAGTATTTCGGGGAGATTTTGATTCCGTCGGAGCGGGTGGTGGATACTCGGGGTGGTGCTCCAAAGGAGCACGATCGAAAGCTGTTTCCCGGGTACATCATGATCAATATGGTTTTGAACGACGACACTTGGTATCTCGTTCGGGACACGGGTGGCGTTGGTGATTTCGCTGGTGCGGCCGGAAAGCCAATGCCGATGGAGCAGTCCGAAGTTGATCGGATGTTGGGCAAGGCGGAAGAGGATGCGGGTGCTGCTCCAAAGGTGAAGGTTGCGTTCTCGTGTGGTGATGTTGTGAAGATCCGCGAGGGTACCTTTGAAGCCTTTGAGGGTACGGTTGAGGCGATTGACGATCATAGTGGTAAGGTTTCGGTTCTGATCGAGATATTTGGTCGATCTACTCCTGTTGAGCTCGATCATTGGCAGGTTGAGGCTGTTTAAGTTTTTGCGTTAGGCTGGATATGGGCAAGCAGGTTGTAAAAGAGATCAAGGTTCAGGTGACAGGTGGTCAGGCCACTCCGGCGCCTCCTGTGGGTACCGCCTTGGGTCCGCATGGTGTGAATATTGGCCAGTTCGTGAAGGCGTTCAATGATCAGACGCGTGACATGATGGGTGTCACGATTCCCGTGGTCATTACTGTGTATAACGATCGGTCTTTTGATTTTATTCTGAAGAGCCCGCCGGCTGCTGTTTTGTTGAAGAAGGCGGCCGGGATTGCGAAGGGGTCCGGGAATCCGCTGAAGCAGAAGGTTGGAACAGTGACGTCTGGTCAGCTGCTGGAGATTGCGAAGACTAAGTTCGAGGATATGAATTCGGGTTCGCTGGAGCAGGCGGTGAAAGTGATCGCCGGCACTGCCCGAAGTATGGGTCTTGAGGTTGCTGACTAGGCTGCTCTCTGTTGGGTGTCTTTCTGTTTGTTTTGGTGTGAATCTGGTTTGGGCAATAAAATGGCTCGTCGTTCGAAGAGAATGCAGGCGCTGCTGAAGAAGGTTTCAGGCTACGATGTTCTGGATTTATCCGGGGCCGTTGAGGCGTTGAAGGGGCTTGAGGGGGCGCTTCCCAAAGGTGTCAAGCCTGTTAAGTTTGATCAGGCTGTCGAGGTTGCGATTCGGCTTGGGGTTGATCCGAAGCAGGCTGATCAGATGGTGCGCGGGTCAATTGTGTTGCCGCACGGGATTGGTAAGTCTCAGCGTGTTTTGGTTTTTGCTCAGGGTGACAATGTTGCTGTGGCAAAGGCGGCTGGTGCGGACCATGTTGGTGGAAAAGAGTTGGCGGATCGGATCAAGGACGGCTGGCTGGAGTTTGATGTTGCCATTGCGGCTCCAGATATGATGGGTGTCGTTGGGCCACTGGGGCGAGTGTTGGGGCCGCGCGGTATGATGCCATCGCCACGCGCTGGCACAGTGACTCAGGATGTTGCGACAGCGGTTAAAGAGTACAAGGCCGGGAAGGTTGAGTTTCGGGTCGATTCCGGTTCAAACGTACATTGTATTGTTGGGAAGATGTCGTTCGGGGCGAAAGAGCTGCAGGAAAACATTGAGGCGCTGCTGGCGTACGTTCGTGGGTTGAAGCCGTCGACATCGAAGGGTGTTTACATGCGAGGCTTGGCCATTTCGGGCACGATGACGCCTTCGATTTCTGTGGCGGTTTGACGCTCGTTTTATTCCCGGGTTCTTTGTTCTCGTTGGTTCAATGGGTGTTTTATGAGTCGTCAAATCAAAGATCTGCTGATTGGTGAAATCCAGTCGCGTGTTGGTGACGTTCGGGACCTTCTTGTCGTTGATTGCTCGAAGCTGGATGCGGTTTCTGCGAATAAATGGCGGTTGGCGCTGCGGAAGTCGAATATTTCGGCGCTCACCGTGAAGAACTCCATTGCCCGCAACGCGCTTTCTCGGCTTGGTGTCGGGGAACTGGGCGACGTGCTGAGTGGTTCATCTACGCTGATCTGGGGCGGAGATGATGTTGTTGCCCTCTCGAGAGAGATCTCCAAGTGGGCTCGGCAGCTTGCCGGTCTGGAGATTAAAGGTGCGACGGTTGAGGGGCAGCAGTTAAATGCCGCCGGTGTGGAAGCTTTGAGTAAGAGTCCAGGTCGAACTGAGCTCATTGGGCAGATTGCCGGATGCATGCTGGCCCCTGGGGGCTTGCTTGCCGGGGCGCTGCAGGGTCCTGGTGGTATGCTCGCTGGTCAGCTTAAAAAGATCTCCGGTGAGGAATAGTTTTTCGTACATAGGTTTTGCGAGCGAAGCCTTCGGTTTGGCGATGCTTTGTTTTAAGTATTTGAAAGGTGAATTGTGATGTCGGAAGCGACTGAATTTGATGCCGCAACAAAAGAGCTTGGCGATAAGATTGTCGGCCTGACGTTGCTGGAAGCAAAGAAGGTTGTGGACTACTTGAAGGAAGTCCACAACATTGAGCCTGCCGGTGGTGGTGCCGTTATGATGGCAGCTCCGGTTGGCGGTGGAGACGATGCTCCGGCTGCGGCTGCTCAGACGGAATTCGATGTTATTCTGACCGGGGATGGCGGCAATAAGATTCCGGTCATTAAAGTGGTTCGCGCTGCGACCGGTTTGGGGCTCAAGGAAGCCAAAGAGCTGGTTGATGGTGCGCCGAAGCCAGTGAAGCAGGGTCTTTCGAAGGAAGACGCTGACAAGCTGAAGGCTGAGATCGAAGGGGCTGGCGGCACCTGCGAGATTAAGTAGGTTCGCTGTTCTTCGACGAAATTTGAAGCATCGCAAAGAGAGCTGGAGTGGCATTGGCTGCTCCAGCCGCTCTTGTTAAGTGGCATGACGTTTGCGGTTTTGCTACACTAGCTTTGTCCGACAGGAATTTGCGTAGTTCCTGCTGCGGCACAGACCGTTGGCGGTTGGTTTTATCATCAATATACTCTTGCCATTAAATGGTGACTGCAGGCATTTGTCTTGAATAAAGGCAAGTGCTTTTGTTGCGCGCTGGCTGTGTTGGTGGGGTTCCGCCCGTTCTTTTCAATTGGTGGTTACGTTTCGTAATCGTTGCTTTCAAAAGGCAGTTGCTCTAATGCCCGTTCCCGCCGTTCGTACGATCGACCAGGACACAATCCGAAATTTCGGCAAAATTCAGGCGAGTTATGAGATTACTGATCTGACGCGGATCCAGACCGAGTCCTACACGCGCTTTCTGCAGCTTGATCGACCTTCGCGAGATCGTCTTGATCAGGGGATTGAGGGAATCCTTCGGGAAGTGTTTCCGATTGAGAGCTATGACGGACAGTTCAGGCTGGAGTATGTTCGTTATGAGCTTGGCAAGCCTCGGTACACGCCGGAGGAGTGTCGTCAACTTCGGCTCACTTACGGTATGCCGTTTCGGGTTTGGTTGCGACTGATCAAAGAGCAGCCGGTTGAGGAGGAGGTTTATCTCGGCGATATTCCGATCATGATCGGTGGCGGCGAATTCATTATCAACGGTGCTGAGCGCGTTGTTGTGAGTCAGCTCCATCGCTCTCCGGGTGTTGACTTCGTGATGGCCGAAGAGACAGCCAGCAGTGATCGAAAAACTCAGTCATGCCGCATCATTCCGGAGCGAGGAAGCTGGATTGAGCTGATTGTTACAAAGAAGGATGCAGTTGCCGTTCGGATTGACCAGAGTGGCAAGTTTTCCGCTATGACTTTGCTGCGTGCGATGTCGCCGGAGTACTCTTCGGATTCGGCGTTGATTCGCTTGTACTACCAGACGGAGCAGATGAAGCTGTCCGCCAAGACGGAGCCGGAGAAGCTGATCGGTCTCTATTCGGTTGAGGATGTTGTGTATCCCGCGGGTCATGAGAAGGCTGGGGAGATCATTTGCGATGCGGGGATGCAGATCTCCGAAGGAATGGTTGAGGGACTGCTTTCTTCGGGACTCAAGTCGATTGAGATTGTGTCAAACGTTGATGATCCGCTGATCCTGAAGACGCTGGCGGAAGACAGCACATCGACGCACGAAGAAGCGCTGCTGAAGATTTATCAGCGGCTTCGTCCCGGCAATCCACCAAATCTGGATAAAGCATCGGACTTGTTCTACGAGAAGTTTTTCGACGTCAATCGTTATCGGCTGGGAAGGGTTGGGCGATTTCGAATTAATCGGAAGTTCACTCAGGATGTGCCGGACGATGAAATGACGCTTCGTCCGGAGGACTTTATTAATGCGGTTCGCTATTTGAAGCGGCTACGGCTGAATGATGAAACTGCAAATATTGATGATATTGATAACCTTGGGAATCGCCGGCTTCGAACGATCGATGAGTTGGCTGCTGATGAGATCCGGAAGGGCTTTCTGAAACTGCGTCGAACGGTGCAGGAGCGTATGAGTCTGAAGGAGGTGGATGGAATGACGCCCCGGACGCTCATCAATCCTAAGAGCGTGTCTGCAGCCATCGATTTCTTCTATGGGCGAAGTGAGCTTTCTCAGGTAGTGGACCAGACGAACCCTCTGTCCATGTTAACGCACGAACGTCGCCTGAGTGCTCTGGGGCCCGGAGGTTTGAATCGAAAGCGAGCAGGCTTTGAGGTTCGTGACGTTCATATTTCTCACTATGGTCGCATTTGCCCGATTGAGACGCCTGAAGGTACGAATATCGGATTGATCTCCAGTCTCGGCATTTTCGCCAAAGTCGATGATTACGGTTTCCTGATTACACCTTATCGTGTTGTTTCCGGTGGTGTGGTGACCGACCAGGTTGTTTGGCTTAGGGCTGACGAAGAGTCGTTTGCACATGTCGCTCCGGCTGATACACCGATCATGGACGGTCAGATTCAGGATGATCTCGTGCTGGCTCGCTACAAGAGCGACGTGGTGTGGATTCCCAAGGAGAAAGTGCAGTACACAGACGTCGCGCCATGTCAGATGGTGGGTGTTTCTGCTGGACTGATTCCGTTCCTTGAGCACGATGATGCGAATCGGGCATTGATGGGGTCAAACATGCAGCGGCAGGCCGTTCCGTTGCTGGTGACCGAACGTCCGGTTGTCGGCACTGGGATGGAGGACTTCGTTGCTCAGCACTCGGGGATGTTGGTCCGGGCGGAAAAAGCAGGTACTGTGACCTTCGTCGACGCCAACGTGATTGAAGTGGATGGTCGTCGTTATCCGTTGCGAAAATTCGTGCGATTGAACGAACGAACGTGCCTCAATCAGAAGCCTATTGTTCGGGTTGGCGACAAGGTTAAGGCTGGTCAGTTGCTGTGCGACAGTGCTGCCACAAAGGGCGGATCGCTGGCGCTCGGCCGCAACGTCCTGGTCGCGTTCATGTCGTGGGAGGGATACAACTTCGAAGACGCGATTATTCTGTCGGAGCGTCTGGTGAAGGAGGATGTGTACACATCAATCCATCTGGACGAGTTTGATGTTGAGATTCGGGAAACGAAACTGGGGCGGGAAGAGTTCACTCGTGACATCCCGAATGTCAGCGAAAAGGCGCTGCATCATCTGGATGAAGACGGAATTGTAAAGATTGGGACTCGTGTTCACCCGGGCGACATTCTTGTTGGTAAGGTGTCTCCGAAGGCAAAATCTGAATTGACGCCTGAGGAAAAGCTGCTGCATGCGATTTTCGGGCGTGCCGGTGAAGATGTCAAAAATGAATCACTGGAAGTGCCCAGCGGTGTTGGTGGTATTGTCATTCATACCGAGAAGTTTTCTCGCCGCATGAGTCTGTCCGATATTGAGCGCAAGAAATTTGAGGACGGACTGAAGAAGGTTGAAGAAGAGGGTGACGTTCGCATTGCCGATGCGTTTCGCGTCTTTGCTGCCAGTCTGAAGACGGAGCTTGGTCAGCCACTGACAGATGCTGACGGCCGTGATATGGCGACGCTTGAGAGTAACAAGGCGGTTGCCGAATTCGCTCGAGCGTTCCCTTCGTATTTCGAGGGGCTTGATATTCGGACGGCTCAGAAGAAGACAGGGGCTCGAAAGCTGTTTCGCGACGAATGGCCGGCTGTTGAGAGTGTGATCGACGAAGAGGATCACCGTCTGAACAGCATGAAGCGCGGTGATGAGCTGCCGAGCGGCGTTCTGCAGATGGTGAAGGTTTATGTTGCTTCCAAGCGACAGATTTCTGTTGGCGACAAAATGGCGGGTCGACACGGCAACAAAGGGGTGATTTCCAAAGTTCTCCCGATTGAGGACATGCCGTTCCTTGCCGATGGAACTCCGGTGGACATTATTCTGAACCCGCTGGGGGTTCCGAGCCGTATGAACGTCGGTCAGATTCTGGAGACTCATCTGGGATGGGCCGCCAGCAAGCTTGGCTACCGTGCCGTGTGTCCGGTCTTTGACGGAGCGTCGGAGGAAGAAGTTCGGGAAGCGCTTCGGGAAGCTGGTTTGCCTGAGGAAGGCAAGGCTCAGTTGTTCGATGGTCGAACGGGGCAGAAGATGGAGCAGAAGACCACGGTCGGGCAGATTTATATGCTGAAGCTGCATCACCTGGTTGATGATAAGGTTCACGCTCGTGCAACCGGACCTTATTCGCTCATCACTCAGCAGCCGCTCGGTGGAAAAGCTCGGTTTGGTGGGCAGAGGTTTGGGGAGATGGAAGTGTGGGCCTTGGAGGCCTATGGTGCTGCCTACATTCTCCAGGAACTTCTGACTGTCAAGAGCGATGACGTCGAAGGCCGTACCAAGATTTATGAGTCGATGGTGAAGGGCGAAAACACGCTCGAAGCAGGAACTCCTGCGAGTTTCGATGTGTTGAATAACGAAATTCGTGGGCTGTGTTTGAATCTACAGCTGGAGAAGGCAAACCACTAATTGCTGTCGCTGTCGTGTGCCGTCGTTTTCGATGGTGCATCTCCCTGTGTTCGGTGTGTGTCAATCTCAGGCTGCCGGTCTCGACGGCAGCTGTCCAAAATAAACTTTCAGGTGTTGAGGAGTTCGGTCGTGAGCGTCAGCGAATCCACTTTCGATCGGGTGAACGATTATGCGGCTGTTAAGATCGGGTTGGCAAGCCCCCACGATATCCGTAGCTGGTCTTTCGGTGAGGTAAAGAAGCCGGAGACGATCAACTATCGTACCTATCGACCCGAACGCGATGGTTTGTTCTGTGAGCGCATTTTCGGGCCCGAAAAGGACTGGGAATGCGCCTGCGGTAAGTATCGCGGCATGAAGTACAAGGGAATGATCTGCGACCGCTGTGGTGTCAAGGTGACTCACAGCCGGGTGCGTCGTAAGCGGATGGGGCACATTGAACTGGCCGCGCCGGTTGTTCACATCTGGTTCTTTAAGTCGATGCCCAGTCGACTGGGGGCCATGTTGAACATGAAGACGACGTCTCTGGAAAAGGTGATTTACTTTCAGGACTACGTCGTCATTGATCCCGGTGAGACACCGCTTTCTGTTTGTCAGATGCTGACGGAAGATGAGGCTCGACAGGCACGGCGGGACTACGGTGAAGGTGCGTTTGAGATTGGCATGGGAGCAGAAGCAGTCAAGAAGCTTCTGCTGCAGATGAAGTTGGTGGAGCTGTCTCAGGAACTGCGAGGGCAGCTTGCCACAACCAAGAGTCAGTCAACGACGAAGGATCTGATTAAGCGACTGAAGATCATTGAGGCTCTGCGTGACAGTGACAATCGTCCGGAATGGATGGTGCTGGATGTGATTCCTGTGATCCCGCCGGATCTTCGTCCGCTCGTTCTTTTGGATTCAGGGAACTTTGCAACCAGCGACCTGAATGACCTTTATCGACGAATTATCAATCGAAACAACCGTCTGAAAAAACTGGTTGATCTGAACGCTCCTGAGGTCATTGTTCGCAACGAAAAGCGGATGCTTCAGCAGTCAGTGGATGCGCTGTTTGATAATAATCGGTGTAAGCGACCGGTACTCGGGTCATCGAACCGTCCTCTGAAGTCGTTGACGGACATGATTAAGGGCAAGCAGGGGCGGTTTCGTGAAAACCTGCTGGGCAAGCGAGTCGACTATTCGGCTCGTAGTGTGATCGTCGTTGGCCCGGAACTGCGACTGCATCAGTGC
Source organism: Planctomycetaceae bacterium (assembly GCA_020426485.1). Classification (GTDB taxonomy): domain Bacteria; phylum Planctomycetota; class Planctomycetia; order Planctomycetales; family Planctomycetaceae; genus JAGQPY01. The sequence continues at coordinate 7,740 of JAGQPY010000073.1, read as the reverse complement.
GGGCTTCCCAAAAAGATCGCACTGGAGTTGTTTCAGCCATTCGTGATTCGTCGTCTCAAGGAGCTTGGTCATGCCGACACAATCAAGAGTGCCAAACGCATGCTTGAGCGTCGCGATGAGGATGTATGGGATATTCTGGACGAGGTAATTCGTAATCATCCCGTGCTGCTGAACCGTGCTCCCACACTGCATCGTATTGGTATTCAGGCGTTCGAGCCCACGCTGGTGGAAGGGAATGCGATTCGCCTGCACCCGCTTGCCTGCAAAGGCTTCAATGCGGACTTTGACGGTGACCAGATGGCGGTCCATCTTCCGCTGTCAATCGAAGCTCAGGTTGAAGCCACGACGCTGATGATGTCGACCCACAACATCTTCAGTCCGGCTAATGGTGATCCGATTATCACTGCGTCTCAGGATATTGTGATGGGGTGCTATTACCTGACGCTGATGCGTTCCGGGCACCGTGGTGAGGGGATGGTGTTTTCGTCCGCGGCTGAAGTCTTTATGGCGTTTCAGCAGGGCAAGGTTTCTCGTCACGCGACGATTCGTGTTCGGCTGCCTCGCGACAAACGTCTGAAGGGCGACGGAGCAAAGGGCTATCGGCCCGGCGGGTTGGTGGAAACGTCTCCGGGGCGAGTGATGTTCAACGACGTTCTTCCCGAGCAGATGGCGTACTACAACAACACCATGCGGAGCAAGGATCTTGCGGCCGTGATTTCAGACTGCTATCTGGAACTCGGACGTCGGCAGACGATTGAGCTTCTGGACCGCATGAAGCGGTGCGGATTCCAGACGTCGACGGAAAGTGGGCTCTCCTTCGGAGCAAGCGACCTGAAGACGGCTCCCAACAAGGAGCAGGTAATCGGAGAAGCTGAAAAGAACGTTCTGAAGCTGATGAAAAACTATCAGCGCGGTCTGCTGACAGAGAAGGAACGATACAACAAGGTTCTGGACATCTGGACGCATGCTCGAGAAGAGATCACTCAGAGCATGATGCTCCAGCTGGAGAACGACGTTCGTGATGAGGGACGATACGTTAATCCAATCTATTTGATGGCTCATTCCGGTGCCCGAGGCGGTGTTGGACAGATTCAGCAGCTTGCCGGGATGCGTGGTTTGATGGCCAAGCCAAGCGGCGAGATCATTGAGACACCAATCAAGTCGAACTTCCGGGAAGGATTGTCAGTACTGGAGTACTTCAGTTCTACTCACGGTGCTCGAAAGGGGTTGGCTGACACGGCTTTGAAGACCGCGGACAGTGGATACCTCACCCGCAAGCTGGCCGATATCTGCCAGAATATGGTTGTGACCACACACGATTGTGGTACGACCAAAGGGCTGACCAGGGGGGTCGTCTACCGGGGAGAAAAGGTCGAAGTCGGTCTTGCTGCGGCGATTCGCGGACGCGTAAGCCGTACCAACATCGTTAACCCGATCACAGATGAAGTGATCGTCCGTGAAGATGAACTGATCACCATTGAAAAGGCTCGCAAGATTGAAGAGATGGGTCTGGAGCGAATTCAGGTTCGCAGCCCCATGACGTGCGATGCGCCTCTTGGTATCTGTCAGCTTTGCTATGGAATGGACCTCTCGACGGGCGATCTTGTCGAGCAGGGGCTTGCGGCCGGGATTATTGCTGCTCAGAGTATTGGCGAACCCGGAACCCAGCTGACGATGCGAACGTTCCACATCGGCGGTGTGGCTCAAACGGGTACTGAACAAAGTGAGCTTCGGGCCAAACGAGCGGGGCGGATTCGGTTTACTCGAATTCGCAGCGTCATGAACGCTGATGGAAAGCCGGTCGTTCTGGGGCGCAATGGTGAAATCAGCATTGTGGACAGCAAAGGCCGTGAGGTCGAAAAGCAGACGGTTCCGAACGGCTCAGTTCTTCAGGTTCGCGAGGATCAGGAAGTTCAGGCTGAGGAAATCCTGTGCAACTGGGATCCGCACGCGGTGCCTATCATTTCACAGGTTGGTGGTCGCATTCGTTTTGACGACTGTGTTGAAGGCCAGACGATTCGCTCCGAGCGCGAAACATCCGGCAATGTTCGACGCACTGTCACCGAGCATCGAGGCGGCCTGCATCCCCAGGTGATCGTCGAAGACGGGGCAGGGCAGATTCTCGACTTTTACTATCTTCCGGAAGGTGCGACCCTGGAGGTGAACGAAGGCGATCAGATTTCTGCCGGTGCTGCCGTTGCGAGAACGCCGCGTGAATCTGCGGGTACGCAGGATATTACCGGTGGTTTGCCACGAGTGACGGAGCTGTTTGAGGCCCGCAGTCCCAAGGACCCTGCTGTCGTCGCGGAAATTGCTGGTGAAGCGGAGCTTCTGGCCGAGAAGAAACGCGGCAAGCGAATCGTTGTGGTCAAGGGCGCGGATGGCACAGAAGTCGAGCACGTGATTCCTCACGGGAAGCAGCTGCTCGTTCATCAGGGCGATATCGTCAATGCGGGAGATGCATTGGTGCGAGGGCCACTGGTTCCGGAGGACATTTTGCGAGTCAGCGGTCCTGAAGAGGTTCAGCAGTATCTCCTGCATGAGATCCAGAACGTCTACCGGGCTCAGCGGGTGGAAATCGACGATAAACACATCGAGATCGTGATTGCTCAGATGCTGCGTAAAGTTAAGATTTCCAGTGTCGGCGACACTGACCTGTTGCCCGGTGTTCTGATTGACAAATTCGAATTGCAGCGAATCAATGATGAACTGCAATCGAGCTGCCGAATCACAGATCCTGGTGACACGGAATACGAGATCGGTGACGTTGTTTCACTTGCGGAAGTGGAAGAGGTCAACGCTGAAGTTTCCAACCCGGCCCGTTTCACCAAGCCTCGTCCAGCCAAGGCTGTTCCGCAGCTTTTAGGGATTACGAAGGCGTCTGTTCAAAGTGAGAGCTTTATCTCCGCAGCCAGCTTCCAGGAGACGACCAAGGTTCTGACCGAGGCCGCTCTGGGCGGCCGGGTGGACAATCTGGTCGGCCTGAAGGAAAACGTGATTCTTGGGCACCTGATTCCGGCTGGTACCGGGTTCCACATTCATCAGGAATCGCATGTCCGCATCCACGACGATGCCATTCGAGAGCAGGAAGAGGCGAAAGCCAGAATTCTTGCTGCTCGGGATGACATGTTGTCAGATGCAGAATTGATGGCGCGAAGGGCAAATATTGACGATGACCGCCCGCGTGCTCCGTCTCTGGCGGATCTGACACCGGATGACTAATGTAGTCCCGGAGAAACACGGCTGGAATGGCCGACGGTTTATTGCCCGGGGCTGTTTGGTTAGTTTCAGTGAGTTGCCGTCCCTGGAAGGCGGGAATTATTCTCATTGGTCGGAGACAAGGTTGACGATCAAACACAGCACCGGTAGAGTGCCCGATTCTTCCGGCGCATGCCTTTTTTAGAATTCGTTCTGAAGTCACGATATGCCAACGATTAATCAACTCGTCAGAAAGCCTCGAAAGCAGCAGACGAGCAAGAGCAAGACTCCACTGCTGGAGGGTTGTCCTCAAAAACGCGGCGTTTGTCTGCAGGTGAAAACAGTCACCCCCAAGAAGCCCAATTCGGCCTTGAGAAAGGTCGCCAGGGTTCGCCTTTCCAATGGCAAGGAACTGACCGCGTACATTCCTGGTGAAGGCCATAACCTACAGGAACACTCGATTGTTCTTGTACGCGGTGGTCGTGTTCGCGACCTGCCGGGTGTTCGCTATAAGGTGATCCGTGGTGTTTTGGATACACTGGGCGTTAACGATCGTCGTCAGGCTCGCAGCCGTTACGGTTCAAAGCGTCCTAAATAAGTCTTTGCGAAATCAGAATTGTAGTCTCCGACCATGGTCAAGAAGTTCACAGCCAGTCCCACTCAGTTGCAGCCGGATACGCGATACAAGTCTAAACTTGTGTCAAAGTTTATTAATTGTCTCATGTATGATGGCAAGAAGAGTGTAGCCAGCCGGGCGATGTACAGTGCAATGGACATGATCCAGAAGCAGCTTCCCGGTGAGGATCCGCTGCATGTCTTCACTGCGGCTGTCGACAATGTCAAGCCGGCCATTGAGGTTCGGTCGAAGCGAGTGGGGGGGGCAACCTATCAGGTCCCGACTCCTGTGAATCCTCGTCGGCAGCAGGCGCTTTCGATTCGGTGGATTCTGGAGGCTGCGCGAGGTCGCAAGGGGCGACCCATTGATCGCTCACTCGCCGATGAATTTGTTGCTGCATATCGTCGAGAAGGCGCGGCAATGAACAAACGCGAAAACGTTCATCGAATGGCGGATGCGAACAAGGCGTTTGCTCACTTCGCCTGGTAGTTCGACCGCTGTCTTCGACTTCTAGCCAGACACGTGATTCTTCGGAACACTGTTTGGCTTTTTTTTTGTACTGCTGATTTCGGCACGGTGAGTAAATGTCACGCGCTATTGAGACCCTTCGAAATATCGGCATCATCGCTCACATTGATGCTGGGAAAACCACAACGACCGAGCGAATACTTTACTACGCTGGCGCCTCTCATCGCATGGGAAACGTCGACGATGGGACGACGCAGACGGACTTCGACCCGGAAGAGGCGCAGCGTGGCATTACGATTTACTCTGCGGCTGTCACCTGCGCGTGGAATGACTGCACGATCAATATTATTGACACCCCCGGTCACGTGGATTTCACGGCTGAGGTCGAGCGAAGTCTGAGGGTTCTTGACGGCGCAGTCGTGATCTTTAGTGCGGTTGAGGGTGTTGAGGCTCAGAGTGAAACGGTTTGGCGGCAGGCTGATCGATATCGAGTTCCCCGGATTTGCTTCATCAACAAGATGGATCGAATTGGCGCCGGATTTGACCGGGTGTTGGAGGCGATGAAAAATCGACTGCGAGCCAAGCCTCTTCCGTTGCAGATTCCGATTGGTGCGGGGCCTGACACCCTGCCGAATGGTTTCTCCGGCGTCATTGATTTGATTTCACGAAAGGCCCTTTACTGGGACAGAGAAAGCAAGGGGGAAACGTATGAGGCTAAGGAAATCCCCGAGGCCTGTCGCGACGACGCTGAGCTGATGCGATCGGAAATGATTGATGAGTTGACAGCGATCGACGATGAACTCATGGAATACTGCATGGAGCACGATGGTGATGCTCCCGCAGAGCTGATTCGTGGGGCCATTCGCAGAGGAACGATCTCGGGGGCGTTTCAGCCGGTGCTGTGTGGCGCATCACTCGATTACATTGGTGTTCAGCCCGTTTTGGATGCTGTCAGCTGGTATCTGCCGAGCCCTCTTGATGTTCCCGCTGTACAGGGTGTTGATCCGTCACCGAAGGCGAATGGTGCGGTGGTCAGTCGCAGGCCGTCAATCGATGACCCGCTGTCTGTGCTGATCTTTAAAATCCAGTCTGACGCTCACTCGGATCTGTACTTTGCCCGTGTGTATTCAGGCGTGCTGAAAGCCAACACAAAGATCGTTAATCCGCGGACTAAAAAGAAAGAAATGGTGACCCAGCTCTGGCATATCCAGTCGGACTCTCGTGAGAAGGTCGAGGAAGTCGAGGCGGGTGACATCTGTGGAATCATCGGGCCGAAAGACACGGCAACCGGTGATACTCTCTGCGATTCGCAAAAACAGATTGTGCTGGAACAGATTCGTTTCCCGGAAACTGTGATTTCAGTTGCGATTGAACCTGAGTCGAGTTCGGATCGGAAAAAGCTGGTCGAGGTTCTGGATAAGCTCCAGCGTCAGGATCCGACATTCCTCGCGAAGACAGATGAGGAAACCGGTCAGACAATTATGAGCGGCATGGGGGAACTTCACCTGGAAGTTGTTCGGCATCGCATGGAGCGGGATTTCAACTTAAAGGTTCGGGTTCACAAGCCAAGGGTTAGCTACAGGGAAAAGGTGTCCGGGGTAATTACTGTCTCGGCTGATTTCAGTGTCTCGACGCCGTCGTCCTCCTTGTTTTTTGGGGTCGAGTTAACTGCGGAGGAGGTGGCTGGTGCATCACCACCTGTGATTGTCACTCATAAGCTGAAGCCTAATGTTCTGCCGTCACAGCTGTTGCAGGTCCTCCTGGAAGCGGTTGAAGGGCAGGCGGCGGGTGGGGGGCAGTTCGGATTTCCGCTGATGGATTTGCGTCTGTGTGTGAATAAAGTCGATTTTCGTGAGGCGGAATCCAATGACACCGCGGTACGGTCCGCCGTTGCTCAGGCGTTTGCCAAGATTCTAAGCCAGGGTGCTCTGAAGTTAATGGAGCCGATCATGTCGTTGGAAGTTGTCACACCGGAAGACTTCCTGGGAAATGTTCAATCTGACCTGAATTCCCGAAGAGCCATGATTGTGGATTCCGACCGAAGAGGAGATCTGTGCGTGATCAAGGCCGAAGTGCCCTTGGTTGAGATGTTTGGGTATTCCACGCAGATTAGGAGCATTTCTCAGGGCCGAGCATCGTATTCAATGGAGCCGTGCCGATACTCCGAGGCACCTCCAAATTCAATTACATAATTGCCACGGCCGATAATCTGCAAACACTCGACGAAACTGAGGGGCGAATCGTTGACAGAATCGATCGACGCTCCTAACATGTGCGATTCCCCGGGCTCGGGGTGTTGTTTTATTTAACGTAAACTCTTTGGTGAAGGCGACTTGCGGTGGCTGCGGGAGAAGAAAGTATCCGGATTCGGATGGAGGCTTATGACCATTCCGTACTGGATCAGTCTGCGGCAGACATTGTTGACACTGCAAAGCGCACGGGGGCGATTGTGCATGGCCCAATCCCGCTTCCGACACGCATAGAGCGTTATACCGTGCTTCGAAGTCCCCATATCGACAAGAAGTCTCGGGAGCAGTTTGAGATTCGAACGCACAAGCGTTTGATTGATATCTGCCAGCCCACAGGTAAGACGATTGATGCTCTGAATAAATTGTCTCTGCCTGCTGGTGTGGATATTAAGATTAAGGCCATTGCGACCGCCTGAGGTTTGCGTTCGCTGATGTTTGCTGGCTTCGGCGCTAGGGTCGCCGGGTTTCCCGTTTTGTGGTTCAGCGCTCGGGTTTTATACCATGCCTGTTGGATTGTTGGGTCGAAAAGTCGGAATGACGCAGGTTTATGACGACAATGGTGTCGTTGTTCCTGTGACTGTGATTGAGGCTGGTCCGTGTGTTGTGACTGGTTTGCGAACTGTCGGTCGTGATGGGTATTCCGCGGTCCAGTTGGGTTTTGGGGATCGGCCTCGTCGGCTTGTTTCGCGGGCGGATCGGGGTCAGGTGGCGGAGATTGGTGGTCGGCAGCAAAAGTTGCGGCAGGCTGCTGGAGGGGAGTTGGTTGCTAAGGCTGGTTGTGAGCCTCGGCAGTTTGTTCGTGAGTTTCGTTGTGATGATGATGCTCACGGGCATGTTGTTGGTCAGGTTTTGGCTGCGGACGCGGTTGGTGAGTGGAAGTTTGTTGACGTGATTGGCGTCTCGAAGGGTCGCGGGACTGCCGGCGTTATGAAGCGGCATAATTTTTCCGGTCAGCGTGCGAGTCATGGTGCAAAGCGTGTGCATCGGCGGCCTGGTTCGATTGGGGCCAGTGCAGATCCTTCTCGTGTGATGAAGGGGATGCGGATGGCTGGTCGGTATGGTGGTGAGCGGGTAACGGTGCGGAATCTTCGAGTTGTTCGTGCTGATGCGGGGAGTAATACTGTTTTGGTTGAGGGGGCTGTTCCCGGGCCGAACGGTGGTTTTGTTGTTCTTCGACATTCGGCCAGGAATCGGTAATGGGTGCTGGCG
>JAGQPY010000739.1 GCA_020426485.1 Planctomycetaceae bacterium | reverse complement strand
CCTGACGATCACTCGTTCCAACGGTCGAGCTGACTGGACGGCAACGGTCAAACACGACGTTTCTATTGTGGCGAAGGGAAAGAAGTCCGCCGTCGTCACGGCCGCATCTTCGCGAGACGGGAACGGACGGGCAGACATTGTGGTGGGAATGGTCACCGGTAGTTTTGATTCACTGGCCGAAGGCGTCTACGAAACAACACTGATCGGCACGATCTCAGGATTTTAAAGAGGCAGACATCGGCAGGGCCACTGATCGTTTGACACCCGGAAATTGATGAACATTGAGAAACCGCAACCCGGCAATACTGTCGCGGGTCCGTCGTGGGCTCTGCTGCTTTGCCTCTGCGCGTTCCTCACCGGGTGCAAGGTTTACCCAACGGTGCCTCGCAAATCCCTGACGGAACTCTACTACGAAGCGCTGGCTCACGCAGGCAATCAGCCCGATCGTAATGGCAGTGTTCCGGCGATTTCCGGGCACCAGACTGTTTCCGCATCAACGCCGATTGCACCACCGGTCTTTGGTGAAAGCTCCATTTCATCTGACGACGCCCTGCCGAATCACGGTTTCGAACCGATTCCGTTTGAACTGCCTCCCGGCCAGTCGACGTCACCCGGCCCACCGGAGCCGGCCATTGAAGAACCGCCGGCGTCTGAAGAAGAACGTGATCTTTCGCCCGCCCCGACAAAGATTCGCCTGCTGCCGGTGATTGAAAAGCAGAGTCGCACGATTCGCCAGTCGTCGTGGATCAAAGCAAATGAGATTTCCAAGACTGTGGTGAGGTCGTCTGCTGAACCGGCCGTGCGGTCGGTTTATCACATGCCATCACCGACAGCGTCCGGCTCAACGGTCTCTGATGTTTTCGAAGATACCGACATTCGTCAGGCCCTGCAGTCGATTGCATCGCAGGCGGAAGTTTCGTTGATTGTGGATGAGCAGGTGGGAGGCGTGGTTTCCGGCGTTGTCGAAGACGAACCCTTCGAGACAGCTCTGCGACGACTGGTGATGCCGCTGGGGCTGGTTTATCGCAGGATGTCCGAAAACGAATACCTGGTGGGTGTTCCTGATCCTTCTTCGCCATTGTTCTCTCGACTTTCCGAACGTTTCGACTACCGTCCGACAAACCTGTCACCGGATGAACTGGTCAAGCTGATCCCGGAACGCGATCAGAAATACATTCAGGCCGTGGACGCTCGAAACCGCATTCTGATCGAAGCGCCGCCGGAGATCGCTCACCCGCTGATTGAGAGACTTCAGCAGTTTGACACTCCCATTCCGCAGGTCGAACTGGAAGCCATTGTCTGCGTGATTTCCCCGGACCATGGCTTCAAATCCGGTCTGGACTGGGGACATGCGGTCACTCTGAACGGTTCCGAGCTGCTGAACATCGGCATGGCGGGTCTGGCTGTCACGGGCAACGCATCCGGAAAGGGAGTTTCCAATGCGTTCGGCGACTTCGCGGTCACGTCTGCATTCGTGAAACTGCTGGCTCAGGAAGGCTATCTTGCCATTCGAGCCGCTCCGCGCGTGACGGCTCGAGACGGCGATCAGGCTCGCATTTCCATCACGCGACAATCGTTCTTCAGCACTCAGCCGCAATCCACGACACAATTCTTCCGGCAGGAAGTGGAACAGGTGGAAGCGGGCATCGAACTGGATATCACGCCGATCATTCGCGGCGACAACATCACCGTGAAAATCGAAAAGGCCGAAGTCAGCGAAGACATCCGAACCTCACAGATCAACACCGGAATCACCGAAAACCCGTTTCCACAAATCAATCGCAGAACGGTGTCAACCACCGTTCACGTCAAGGACGGCCAGACAATTGTGATCGGCGGACTGGTTCAGAGACAGACGGTTGACCGGATCGCCAAAATTCCGGTG
>JAGQPY010000738.1 GCA_020426485.1 Planctomycetaceae bacterium | reverse complement strand
TGAACTTCCAAACCAATAACGATGGTGTAGTCGGCCATAGCTTCAACAATAGACGGTGAACAATGAAACCGCAGTCGCGGCGCTGGGACAAAATCTGGACAGGAATCGCATGGAAATTAGCAGATTCCTCCGGCGAGAGCACCGGTTTGAACCACACGACGACCGAATTCCCGCCGACAAAGCTCCGACAGACCCTCCGATTCGTTTCCGCCCGGAATGGTCTCAAAGAAAATCCGACCGACGTCGATGGCCGGAACACACCGCCGCGAGGCCGTTAAGCAATCAGTTGTTCGGCGGCGTCACCGTGGACACGGCCGAAGTGGCGTTCACAGCAGACGGTTCCGCGCTGCCGGCAGAGGGCGCCGCGTCGACAGAAGTGGGTGCCGGCACGAGGGGACGATGGCGTTCAATCTGCGCCTGAAAATCACCCAGACTGTGCCAGTAAAGTGGCTTGTTCAGATCGACCTGTGCTGAAGCCACGGTTCCCCATTCTTTGGCCTGATCCAGCACTCGACCGTCTCGACCGTAGATGCCGGTGATCATCCAGTTCGACGACGCATCAGTATACGTGCTGCTGACCACATAGACATGGTTCTCACACGCTCGAGCCGCTCCCAGCATCGGATTGCAGCCCCACACCGGCCACGCAATGACTTCGGCTCCGTTGATGGCCAGTTGACGAGCGACCTCCGGAAAGAAACCATCGTAACAGACCATCATTCCGATCCTGCCGATCGCGGTTTCAAACACAGGATACGAATCGCCGGGAGTGATGCCGCCTTCGATTTCTCCGCGAGGCAATGTCACCTTGCGATACTTTCCAATCACGTTGCCATCCGGCCCGATCAACACAGCCACGTTGTAAATCAGATGCCGATCACGTTCCAGCAGTCCCGCCACAAGGTGAGTTTCACATTCTCTGGCCAGCGATCCGAAATACTCCGTCGAGGGTCCCGGCACGGTTTCCGCACAATCGGCGTACGTCAGGCCGGTGCCGTAGTAAGTCAACGTCTCCGGCAGCACAATCAGATCGCAGCCCGCCAGCGACGCCTGTCGAATCAGCGGCGCGAATTGTTCGCGTTTTTCTCTGGGTGTTTTTCCTTCACGAGGCTGGAGATGGATGGCGGCCAGCTTCACCGAACGTGGCTCCGGACTCGGCGCGGATTCCACCGTCACATCGCGCCAGTCGACACGGGATTGCGGCGGCCCCCAGCGAAAGTGCAGTTCCACTCGAACCTTCGTCGCGGCGGATGGCGGTGTGTAGACCTGTTCCAGAACCGTCCACTCGTCGTTGGTGCGAACGTCCGGAGGAAACTCGGGCTCGGCCACCGGACATTCGCCCGCTCGATAAGACGAATACGCCGGTTCATCTCTCTTCACACGACCACCGGCTTCATTCATCCAGATCAGCCGCACCATGGCGGCTCGCCGAATCTGATCAGCCGGTATCCCCAGCGTCCTGCGTTCCACACGAAATCGCATCGCTGCACCGGACGGAACCGGAAACACAGCCTGCCACCAACCGTTCAGACCATCTCGATCATCGGCCTGAATTCGGAATTCATCACCACGCCGCTCAAATGTCGGGCTGATCTCTTCCCGAGGAGAACCCGACGTCCATGCAGTCTCCGCCGAATCTGACTGGTCTCCTTTGGCGACGTCGCCGGGAGCTTGATCGCCATACAACCGCTCTTGCGGAAACAGTGCCAACAGCAACCCCACGCTCAGAAGATACGTCAGCAACAGTTGCCACTTCATGTCAGAGATCCCGCAAAAGAAACAAAGTGAATTCTCAGAGATTAACCGGACAGCGCCACCTTGGAGTGCGGAGACTTGTCGCCGCTTTGGATTTTGCGGACAAACGATCGGCGAGAAGCGTCTGTTCTA
>JAGQPY010000737.1 GCA_020426485.1 Planctomycetaceae bacterium | reverse complement strand
GCTTGTCGTCGCTCAGCGCCAAAGCGTCGCCACCGGAGATGAGCACGTCGCGCACCTGCGGTGTAGCTCGCAGGTAGTCGAATACCGCTTCCAAACGTTTTGGATTGGGAACGATCTCGCCATGCCCTACCACACGCGAACGCGTACAGTAGCGACAGTACGTCGAGCAGAAATCGAGCGGTAGCAGCAACACACGGTCAGGGTAGCGATGCACCAAGCCGGGGACCGGACTGTGGCCATCTTCGCCCAACGGATCGTCGGCTTCTCCGACAGTTCGCTCGAACTCGCTGCTTGTCGGTATCACCGTCTTGCGCAGCGGCTGTGCGGGATTGTCCGCATCCAGCAGACTCATGTAGTAGGGTGTAATGCCCACAGGAAGCATCGTTCCGCCCTGACTCAGAGCGTTGCGTTCGTCGTCCGAAAGCTGAACGAACGATTCGAATTGTGCCAGCGTTCTGATGCGGTTGCGAGACTGCCAACGCCAGTCGTTCCAGTCAGCCAGTCGAGTGTCCGGAAAGTGGCGTCGACGAAACGCGCGGGCTCTTTCGGTGGAAGCGATTTCGAACGGTGACGGCGGCAGTGAACGGCGAGTGACTTTTCGGCCGGACTTCGGCGGCACTGAAAGCACGCCCGTCGGCAACGTCTGCTGCTCAAAAGGCGACAGCAGGACGGCGGTCGATGATGTGGCCGGAGAAAGCAGGCCGGTGCCGGACTCCGCTGATGCGGGGGCCGTGAGAGGAATGACGGGAAGGGAGAGAAGCTGATCGAGTGAAGATCCTGGAGGTTCGTCGTCGCTGCAGGCAATCTGACCTTCTCGGTCCACAGCGTCGACGCACTCATGACTACGATTCATCCGGTGACTCCAATGGGGATAGACAACAGCCATTCACGACGATGAATCTTCCATCAGGTCTTCAGTCGTCATGGGCCAACCAATTGGGGCCGTATTACGCGCACGGTTTTTAAAATGTCAATGAGAGCCCCGGCGGAAAAGTTTCGGAATTTCGGGAAGTTTTCTGCCTGCCCTTAATGCCCATTAGTCGCAATGACGGCAGCCTTGAATCGCCGGGAAGCGGAAGCCATCCGTCATTGATTCAGAACCGCATACAAAACCGGGATGGGTTTTCGCAACAGGGTATGATGCAAGCGAACCACCTCTCGGAGACGGTGCCGTTAGTGTAGTGTCTCACACAGATCGGATTTTATTGACCGGAGTGTTCTGTCTTGTTAAACCCGTGGCCGACAGGCCAGGAGCAGAAAATGCCTGGCCTGTCGGCGGGTTAAACGAAGGCGCTTGAGAGACACGACATTAGGGCGTCTCAAGGTGTGAGATGGGACGCAGCGTTCCGGATCATGGCCACTTTCAGGATTCATTGGCGAGCAAATGATTCCGCACGGGCCGACGTCTGAATCGTCGACCGGCCATCAAAAAACAAAACCTGCGTGTCCCCTTCTGAACAGCAGGTTTTGTCGCACCAGTCTCGCGACTGATCGAACAGGCAGACGCCTGATGTGGTGTGATGAAATTCGGTTTTGTCCGCTGGTCCCTGTGTTTAACCCGTGGCCGAGAGGCCAGATCGGACTGGGTCGATAAAACCTGGCCTCTCGGCCACGGTTTAAACAGCTTCTTTTTGACGGTCGCCGAACTCTTCACGGCGTTGGGCACTGCCCCCGTCAGGTGATTTCCACGTTCAGAGCCGAACTCCATGCACTGCGAATTCCGTCGCCATTGATCGCTCGCACCCAGATGCGGAAGTTGCCTGCCGCGAGATTGGATGTCGGAGTGTAAGACGTTGTCGTCAGCGATGGCTGATAGATCACCTTGTTGGTGACTCCCACGTGATTGACCCAGAGTTCATAGCGAGTTGCACCGTCGACGGCTCCCCAGGAAATG
>JAGQPY010000736.1 GCA_020426485.1 Planctomycetaceae bacterium | reverse complement strand
GGCACGCATGATGACTGCAAAGAGCCGTGTTTTCAGACTCTTTCCGCGAGCCAGTCCCGTTTTTCAACAGGCTGCTAGGGGCCATGCCTGCATCGCGCAGCAGGGCAGGCACGCGAAGACGTAAAGGATTCCGCCACTGGTTGGAGAGTCTCCTGCTGAGCTGCTGGACCTGTAGATGTTGAATTTCGCGGTCCCCCGCACCGGTTGGGAGGTCATGGATCGTTTGCAGACCGCGGTCGCTGTTCTGAACGACGCGACCAATGCCGGTATTCTTTGGGCGTTGGGCAACAGGAAGCTTCTCCGGGTGCGAATCGTCTTCATGAGTAGCCGCGAATTTGAATATTGCAGACTCGCGATTGCCGATTTGGCACATACAATCGCGAACACGAAACGTGACCGAAGCACGAAGGCACATGGCGATCCGTATCAGGGGGCAATTCGAAAGAGTGGATTGCTTCGCGGCTGTGATGGTTTTTATTGGATCCGCAAGACCTGATCCTGCCTATCCAGAACCGTTGGCGGCTCGACAGGATTCGTGTGGCTTTGTTCACAGAGAATCACGATTGCCTTCGTGTAAGCGCTGAAATGGTGGTGTGACCGGGCATCGCCGGTGTTGATTTGTTGAGAGGCTGATCTGAAGTGGCTGATTCACTGGAAAAACTGGTTGAGCAGTTTCAGAAAATCATGGCTCACGCATGGATGGTGCGGACCTTTGTCAAACATTCGGAAGAAGTGGAAGATTATCCGGACCTGATGGAAATTGTTCGGGCTGTTTTCGACATGAGTCGCGCGATTGAATCGAAGGCTGTGAATCCGGCCGAGTATTTTCGATTCGCGGGTAAGAAGATCGGTCGGCTGAAAAAGGCGTCGCAGCAGTTTCAACAGGATGCATGGAAGGCGTCGACTCACACGAACTTCCATCAGGCTGTCGTTTCCATTCAGGCCGCGGTCGAACAGATGGAATCGATTCTGGAACAGGTGGCCCAGTTGCGAAATCAGAATTCCGCACCAGGCGTTCAGTTCACCGAAGGTCCGGATGAAGGCTGAACTCCGCAGGCCGGTCAACACCTGAAGATTCGTCCATCGTTGATTTCCGGAATTCCAGCGTTGGGCAGACTGGTCGCCTGACCATTCACCAAACGGCTGAAGACAAAACTGCTCCCTCAGACGATGACAGCCGGGCAAACTATTCTACACTTCTGTTCCGGGCGGGCTGAAACGGTTTGTCCTGCACGAGTATCTGACGCCGTGCGACTTCAACCACGGTCAAACAGAGGTTCACTGACCTTTTCCTTTATTCGGAGCGTAACCATCTGATGAAGTCCGTCTCCCTCCCTTCTTCGCTGAAAATTCCGTTCATTACAGGTTGTGGCGCGCTGTTGGCCGCTGTGTGTATATCGACGGGATCGTTGTCCAATGTCGTTCAGGCACAGCAAGCTTCGACGGCAGCATCGGCTGATTCTGCGAAGGAAGTATCGAAACATGCGCTGCCGGAAACGGACGAGGGACTTCCGGGCAGTGGTCCGATTCGGCGATATGACTGGTTTCAGAAGCTGTGGCAGAAGCGTCGAACGGAATTTGCCGCCGAAGCTGACCAGAAACAGAACGCCATTGTTTTTCTGGGAGACTCCATCACTCAGGGTTTGGGCAACGACTTTCGAAAACAGTTTTCGGACCTGTTGCTGGCCAATCGAGGCATCAGTGGTGATACGACTCGCGGAATGCTGATTCGAATGCAGGATGACGTGCTGTCGCTGAATCCGTCAGCGGTCGTGCTGCTGATGGGAACGAACGATCTGGAAGAGAATGCAACCCCGGAAGTCATCGCGGCCAACCTGA
>JAGQPY010000735.1 GCA_020426485.1 Planctomycetaceae bacterium | reverse complement strand
CTGACACTGCACCAGCTCCGGTCCTTCTGAAAGCTACTGATGCCGTCCATCACCGAAGACAAAAACCGAGCAGAATGGTGGCCGTGGGCGATCTGTGTGGTGCTGCTTCTGGCGACTCTGCTGAACTACATGGACCGTCAGGCTCTGGCGGTGACTCTGCCGACGCTCAAGCAGAAGTTTCATCTGGCCGAAGGTCGAGTCGGCCTGATTGAAGGCTGCTTCGGATATGCCTTCGCCTTTGGTTCGCTGTTTTTCGGATGGCTGGCCGATCGCATGGGGCCTCGCCTGCTGTATCCCGCCGTTCTGGCGGGATGGTCACTGGCGGGAATGGCGACGTCACTGGCAGGAAACGATCAGCTGACCGGCCTGCTGGAACACACAGGCGACGAACCGGGCACGGGAGTCTTTCGCTGGCTGTTGCTGTGTCGAATTGTCTTGGGTGTCTGCGAAGCGGGCCACTGGCCGTGTGCTCTGTTGACCGTTCGAGCCATCCTGACGTCGCAACATCGAACTCTGGGCAACGGCATTCTGCAAAGCGGAGCCTCCATCGGTGCGGTGCTGGTGCCGCTGTACATCGAAGCCGCGGAACGAGCGGGAAAGTCATGGGAATTCCCTTTCTGGTCCATCGGTCTGGCCGGACTGTGCTGGATCCCACTGTGGTTCGCTCTGATTCGCGGACGCGATCTCTCCCGCCCGCGCGACGGCGCGGTGGGAAGCACGATTCGGTCGGGCACTTTGGACACCAGTCACTCGGATCAGGCTTCAACGTTCTCTAACTCGTCCGATGCTTCCGCGACGGAAGGGATCGGATCACGCGTGCAGGCTTCTTCAGAAGATGGCCTCCTGCGACGCCTGTTGGTACTGGCGATCGTGGTGTCGACGTTGACCATCAGTTGGCAGTTTCTGCGAGCGTGGCTGGCTTTGTTTCTGCAGGATCATCACGGGTATAGTCGCCAGGCCACGCGAGGTCTCATGTCCGGTTACTTTATCGCGTCGGATGTGGGCTGCATTCTGTCCGGGCTGGTGGTCTCGTGGCTCAGCCGTCGCCACTGGAGCGTCCATCATTCGCGACTGGCCGGCTTTTTGTTGTTCTGCCTGCTGACGGCTGCCGGCGCTTTGGTGCCGTATGCGGGCAACGGCTGGCTGATGGTGGCCCTGCTGTTTGTCGCGGGCGCCGGAATTCTGGGACTGCATCCGTTCTATTATTCGTTGATTCAGGAACTGTCCTCGCGGCATATGGGCACATTCTCCGGTGCTCTGGCCGCCGTTGGCTGGGTCATCACCGGCAGTTTCCAGGGACATCTCGGGGCCTACATTCAGGAAAATAAAAGCTATGACCTCGGCCTGCTGATCGTGGGACTTGCTCCGGTCCTTGGACTTGCCGCACTGGTTTTGCTTTGGCCCGGAAAAGCCGGCAGGAAAGGCGGCTGACCAGATCTTCGGCCGCTTCGGACAATTCTTCGTATTCTGATTTCTGTTTCCTGATGTTGCCGATAACGCGCCAGGATACATGTGCTTCTCCGTTTGTGAACATTCAGACCTGACCGATGACATCCAGTACTGACACAGTAGTTGATCCTGAAGTGGCCCGCGAAACCTCCCGGCGTCGCACATTCGCCATCATTTCGCATCCGGATGCCGGCAAAACGACGCTGACGGAAAAACTGCTTCTTTATGGTGGCTGCATCGAGGTTGCGGGAGCAGTCCGCGGACGCAAGACCCAGAAATCGGTAACTTCCGACTGGATGGCTCTGGAAAAGCAGCGAGGTATTTCCGTCAGTTCCACGGTGCTGACGTTCGAATTCGACGGCTGCCAGATCAACCTGCTGGACACCCCGGGACACCATGACTTCAGTGAAGACACCTACCGAACGCTGGTCGCGGCCGACTGCGCG
>JAGQPY010000734.1 GCA_020426485.1 Planctomycetaceae bacterium | reverse complement strand
TGGCCAGGTTTTGCTGAATGAACTCTTTCTGTATGGCCGTGAGCGACTTCCGGATGCTTTGAAATCCTCTTGCTTCGGCGACGGCACTTTGCGCATCGGTTTCGGCAATCTGGCTTCCCAGTTGCCGCAATTTTGCTTCGATTGGAGCCTTGCCGGACTTCATTGCGTCAAGTGCGACGATGATCTGTGCACGTCGTGACAATTGAGTCTGATTGGTTCTGACCTGATTGCCCAGTAGTTGATAGATCTGTTTCTGCTGAGTCGGATTGAGGCTACTCAAAAATCGAGCCGTTGTCTGACCTTCCTTGTCGCCTCCTGCAGACTGGTTGCCGAGCAGGCCCGCATTCCTGTCCGGAGCCGCGGCGGCATTCTGGGCAGCCGTGCCGGTACAATAGCATGCGAGTCGGTAGGCCAGAACCGCGATCGTCTCCTGGTCGCCGATGTCGTGCTTCGCAAGTGTGGCACGAACTTCCGAAATCGATTCATTATTCGCGTTGACCGCTGCCGGGTTCACACGCAACAGCATCAGGAATTCAGATTGTTCGGGCGTGACAGATTTCGCAACCTCGGCAAACTCCTTTGCCCGGGCGATGGCAATCCTGATTTCCAATTCACCGGCCGTCTTCGCCACGTCGGCGATTGCTCGTTCAAATCCGCGCTCAGGAGCCTGATCTGCGTTCAGCGACAGCAACTGCGTTTGCACTTCGCTCCGCAGTTTTTCGTATTCAGAAATGTCGGCGCGCTGACCGACAAGAAGTCGCCCGAGTTGATTGCGTTGCTCATCGGAAAGTCGGCTCAGAACATAGAAGCCGATGTCGGTTTCGGAAATCTCCGCGGCAGAGTTTCCGTCATTGCCTTCAGGCTTCTTTGACTGTGGCGCTTCCATCGAACCGAAGTAATCAGAGACGGACAGGGGAGATGATTTTCGACTTTGCCGCGCATCGGCAATCCACCTGAGGCAGCGGAGACAGAGGCCATCAAGCTGTTTGACTTCGTCTTTGGAAAGTTGTTGGAAGCCCGGTGGAAGGTGCGCTGCCGGGGATTCTTTACCGTTTGCCTTGTCCGTTCCTCCCTTGTTTCCGCCTTTCATGCCTTTTCCGCCACCCTGCTTTTGTCCGCCCGACTGCGGACCGCCTTTCTGTGCGAATGCCGGAGAGGACAATGTCAGCGGCACCACGATCGCCACAATGACGCACAAAAACTGTGTGAACTTCTTCATGGTCAATTCTCGCAAGGTGAGTAATCCGCTGATAACGGCGACAGACAATCGTCCATTTGAGGATCGGGAAGGGGAGTGTTCGCAAGGATTCCTGACTGTACCGGTCAGGGTTTCGTCCTCATCGCCCGCTTTTGTCGGGACCACGCTTTCTGCCCGGATCTCGGGCTTCCTGCTGACCGCCATCCGACGGTTTCGAATACGTCACCTTCAGGTCAGCGCTGTCCAGAATGGAGTCTCTGATCTGCGTCAGCAACACTTCGCGAGTGACCTCGCCAGCCGAGTTTGCGAAGTGCGGCACAGCGGGTTCGGCTGCACGCTATTTCGGGGCGACGTATTTCGCGATGCGGTGTTCACCGAGCCGCAGCAGCCGCATGTCGATTTCGCCGCCGCGGTCTACGAGCGGCTGAAGAGGTCAAACCTCCCGGCGAAGGTCTGCTGGGACTCCGAATACCAGCACCTTGGGAACGACACGCGGCCGATCATGAACCGGGACCACTGTCCGCAATCCTCTGCGAGCGCACTCGTCTGATCAGGCGCAATGCCATCGACATCGGCGCACTCGATGTGATAATTCTGCAGAAGGATGTCGTTGAGCCACTTTCAGACAGAACACTTTGAAGCTCACTTTCCGGCTATGGCCAGGTTTTGCTGAATGAACTCTGTCTGTATGGCCGTGAGCGACTTCCGGATGCTTTGAAATGCTCTTGCTTCG
>JAGQPY010000733.1 GCA_020426485.1 Planctomycetaceae bacterium | reverse complement strand
GTCTTCAATTGTCAGGTGTTGAGGATAATCGTCCACTCGCGATCCGAACCGGCGAGCATTCGCGATGTATCCGGTGGCAATCATCCGCTGCCGACGTTCTTCCGGGTTGTGACTTTTCATCAGGTCGCCGGCCAGTTGTTCTCGAATGAACTGATCGTACGGCAGATCGCGATTGAAGGCGTCGATGACCCAGTTGCGGTACAGATACATCTGAGGAATCGGGAAGTCAGAATTGTCGCCGGCGGTGTCGGCATATCGAACAACATCCAGCCAGTGCCGTCCCCAGCGTTCGCCATAATGCGGCGACGACAACAGTCGGTCGATGACTTTCGAAAATGCTTCGGGAGATTCATCCCGCAAGAACGTCTCGATGTCCTGCGGTGACGGCGGAAGCCCGATCAGATCATAGGTTGCTCGCCGAATCCACGTTCGGCGATCTGCATCCTCGGACGGTGTCAATCCGGCGTCTTCCATCTTCGTCAGCAGAAAACGGTCGATGTCATTCCACGGCCAGTCCGAGGGTTCGACGTTTGGTGGTTGAACATCGGCGACGGGCCGGAGCGACCAGAAGTCGCGTGCCTTTTCCCAGTCAATCTCGTTGCGTGCCTTCACGATGGCCACGGTGTCGATCGTTCGTGGGTCGGGCGCCTTCATGCGAATCCATGTTTCCAGATCCGCAATGCGGTCGTCGCTGAGTTTCTCTTCCGGCGGCATTTTCAGATCCGGATTCGTATGCCTCACCGCCGAAATCAGCGGGCTGTTGTCGGGATCGCCGGGAATGACCGCCGCACCGGAATGGCCGCCCTTTGCCATGCCCGCTCGCGAATCCAGCAGCAACCCGCCATCGGGTTCTTCAGCCTCCGCGCTGTGACAACTGTAACAGTGATCGACCAGCAGCGGACGGATGCGGCTTTCGAAGAACGCCAGTTGCTCTTCGGTCGGCTTGTCTTCAAAGGCTGCCACCATCGGGTCGGGAACGCTTCCACCGCCCGACCAGATTTCCAGCCCGGAAAAATTCGCTGCTCCGCCTTTGGCACTGACGGCGATGCGGCCGTCCCGCACCGTTGTCTTCCACGGTCCCAGCCGCTTCCACTGACCGGCTGTACCGCTGTTAAAGCCGGCGAGCACCTGTCGACCGTTCACGCTGACCGAATATCGTTCCGAGTTGTTGTCTTCCCACACGTACAACAGCACCTGATACAGGCCGGTCGGCACGTCCGTGACAGCGACCTCCACCGACCCGCCCCACCGACTGCTGCGAATCATTGTCGCTCGGCTGGCATCCGTCGTCGGCTTCAGCACCACCGACTGATTCTCAAACGCATTCCCCTGAATCACCAGGCCCGCCGTATCGCCGCCTTCCCACGAATGATCATCAATCATCACGGCCGGTCCGTTCAGATTGAACGCCCGATAGAATTTGACTGCCGGATCATCGCCACAAGCGACAATGTTTCCGGCGATCCATGCGGTGACAAGAATCAACGGGACCCAACTTCGCTGCACCACTTTTCGGCGAGAGCGACTCCATCCCCAAACGCGGGACGCCACAGGGAACGTTGAACCATCAGCCAGCATAGTCTGAACTCGATCAGTGATGAAATTGGAATACAACCGGAAATGATAACAGACCGCTGAAGGTCGCGAGAGCGATTTTCGTCGAACGTTGCAGGCGCGTCGTGAGCGGCGTGCTTCTTTCCTGATATCGCACGGCTTCACATGATCTTTGCCGTTTGAATCACCCGCGTTGGATGGCCCGGAACAGACTTCTCAGTTCTTCGTCCACATCGTCACCGGCAGCCGTCGTCAGTGAGATCTCCTCCCGCAGCAGAACACGATAGCGACGGCGCAAACGATGCACGGCGACTCGAACGGCTTCCGGAGAAAGCCCTAACCGAGCAGCGGCGTCGCTGTACGCCGGAGAGCGGTCGGAACTGTCCA
>JAGQPY010000732.1 GCA_020426485.1 Planctomycetaceae bacterium | reverse complement strand
GGCCACTCCGGAATCACTGGACGGCGATGTTCCGGCCACCGGTCTGGTGGTGCAGTTGCCTCTGAATGAAGGTTCCGGCAATGAAGTTCGGAACACGTGCAATCCGGAACAGCCCATCACGGCCACCGGCGACGTGAAGTGGAATCCGAAGGGCAAGACAGGGCCGTTCTGCGAACTGAAAACCGGAGCCACATTCGATCTGGGCGGCATTGGCAATTTCGAACTCAACGAAGGCTTCAGCTACGGAGCGTGGGTGCGGCCCGGTCGAGACGATGGCAGTGCCGGCATCATTGCTCGCATGGACGAAGCGGCCAGTCATCGCGGCTGGGACCTGTGGCAGCAGGGCAACGCCGTGGCAGTACACATCATCGATCTGTGGCCGGACAACAGCATGAAAGTCGTGACTCGCGACAACGTGCTGAAGGCCGGTCGCTGGAATCATGTGTTTGCAACCTACGACGGTTCCGGAAAGCCTCAGGGCATTCGAATCTACGTCGATGGTCAGGAGAAGCCGCTTCGCACAGAAAACAACACCATCAAAAAAGACGCGTCCATCCGCACCGAAACGCCATTGCGAATCGGACAGCGAAGCCAGGGAGCCGTGTTCGAAGGCGGTGCCGTTCAGGATGTTCGCATTTACCAGCGTCAGCTGACAGGCTCTGAAGTGAAGTCCATTGCGGACATCGTCCCGCTGCGAACCATTCTGGCGTCAACCGAACGAACCGACGAACAGCGCAGGCTGTTGTTTGATCACTGGCTGGTGACTCGCGATGCCGAATACCCGGCTCTGGCGAAAGTCATCAGTGACCGGGAAGCCGAACGCGACGCCATTCAGCAGCGCAGCCCGGTGACTCATATTCAGAAGGAACGCATGGATCAGGCGGCGATGGCCAATATTCTGATCCGAGGCGAATATGATCGTCCGTCGGATGAAGTGAAGGCCGCCACACCCGCGGCTCTGCATCCGATGCCCGCCGGAGCCCCCGCCAATCGCATGGGACTGGCGGAATGGCTGATGGCAGATTCCAATCCGCTCACCGCGCGAGTCACCGTGAATCGGTTCTGGCAACAGGTCTTTGGGCAGGGCATTGTGGTCACTCCGGAAGACTTCGGAGTCATGGGAGCTCTGCCGACTCATCCGGAACTGCTGGACTGGCTGGCGGTCGATTTTCGAGAATCCGGCTGGGACGTGAAGCGTTTCTTCAAGCAGATTTTCATGAGCTCCACCTATCGGCAGTCGGCTGCGGTGACGCCGGAGAAGCTGGAAAAAGACGCCTCGAACGCGTTGCTGTCGCGAGGTCCTCGGTTCCGCATGGATGCCGAAATGGTCCGCGACCTGGCACTGGCCACCAGTGGTCTGCTGTCGCAGCAGATGTATGGTCCCGGAGTTCGTCCGTATCAGCCGGGCGGCATCTGGGAAGTGGTCGGCCTTCCGGGCGGTGATACTCGCAATTACGTTCAGGGCAAGGGAGAAGACCTGTACCGCCGCACGGTGTATACCTTCTGGAAACGCATGGCTCCGCCGCCGAACCTGGAAGCCTTCAACGCTCCCAGTCGCGAAGTCTGCACCGTTCGTCGAGAACGCACCAATACTCCGCTGCAGGCTCTGGTGACGCTGAACGATCCGCAGTTTGTGGAAGCTGCCCGAGTTCTGGCGGAACGATCGATCGAAGCCACCGACGGCAGTCGGCCGAATGTGCTGAATCATGTCTTTCTGCGAGTCGTCGGGCGAACGCCGTCCGAGAACGAACAGGCACTGCTGCTGGCCGATCAGGAAACCTTCGGCACGTATTATGCGGAACATCCGGACGACGCCAAAGCTCTGATCGGCGTGGGCGATTCACCCGCCTCGACAAAGATCAGCCCCGATATCCTTGCGGCATGGACCATGACCTGCAATCAGGTTCTGAACCTGGACGAATCGTTAAACAAGTAACGCTTTGTTTTCGCCT
>JAGQPY010000731.1 GCA_020426485.1 Planctomycetaceae bacterium | reverse complement strand
TGTTAGCGGTTCTAAAACAACAGCACTATCTGTTTCTAACGTCAGCGTTTTCCAGCTCAAATCGCTTCACGGCGTTGAGCGGAGCCCTGTCTCCCGGGAGACAGCGAAAGCAGGTACGGCTTGCTACAGGGGTGCCACGTCGACGCTGACCGTTTGTTGCTGTTCTCCGCCACCCAGAAAGATGCCTCGAATCGGCACGACATCGGAGTAGTCCCGCCCCCAGGCAATGGGGATATGATCGGTGGAGCACAGACAGTTGTTGGTGGGATCAATGTCGATCCAGCCCAGATGCTCTCCGCCATAGACGGAAACCCATGCGTGTGACTGGTCCGCTCCGACCAGCCGTTCTTTCCCTTCCGGTGGCAGAGTTCGCAGGTATCCGCTCACATAGCGTGCGGCGAATCCGGCGGACCGGAGGCAGGCAATGACCACATGAGCAAAGTCCTGGCAGACTCCATGCCGACCGTCGAACGCCACCTCTGTGGGTGTGTCCACCACAGTTGCCGTTTTATCGTACTTGAAAGAATGATGAACGTGGGTGTTGAAGTCGGTGATGGCTTCAAGAATCGGGCGATCCTGATTCAAGAACGGCAGCACGAAGTCCCGAAACCTTGGTCCTCGCCGAATTCGAGGCGAATCAAACAGGAACATGGATGTCTGCAGCCATTCGGCGCTTTCCGGGTCCGACAGTTCCTGCGTCAGCTGACCAACGGTCGCTTTGGAGACCGGATACGACCGTTCCTCAACGGTCACTCGACTGGTCGCCGTAATGGAAAGCTGCGTATGACTTTCCTCCAGCGAGAAGGAATGAACAATGTTTCCGAAGGCGTCCGTACGTCGGAAAGAAGTCGTGGGAGTCGGCCGGATCGTCAGCCGATGATTCTGACAGGTCAGCCACGGTGTTTCGCGCGGAGCAAGAATCACCAGATTCTGGCAGATGTTGACTGGTGAGGAATATTGGTACGTTGTGGTATGAACGACTTTGTATTTCACGGACGAACGTCTCCCGGTTCGTCGCCGGTCCTGTTCGTTGCGGCGTTTCGGATGTCACGCATCAGCGGCTCCGCAACAGCAGCTTCGCCGGTGCCGCCGGACCGCACATGCAGTGGTTTGGCAACAGCGAAGTGTCGAGTCAATCCGGCGTGAATCAGAAACCGTCCCGACAGCGCGTCGGACAGTTTGGGAAGCTGATCTTCCAGGCGTTTCGTCAGCCGCTGCAAATGAGGCCGTCGACCTTCTGCGTCGGTTTCGCTCAGTTCATAGATGTCCGCAAGTCTGACGGCATTGGCAATCGAAAGCCCCACGCGCTGTTCGGAGTTCAGCAGAGCCTGATGTTCATCACGGGGCATTGCATTCAGATGTTCATTGATCTGCAGAATCTGGAACAGAATGGAACGCGGGTTTGTCGAATCGGTAACCAGAAGATCCAGCACCACCGGAACCTGATACGTGGCCAGATATCGACTGCGATACGTCATCAGACTGTTGGTGATTTTCAGCAGTGTTTCGACCACCACCGGCTCATCGCCGGCTGAGCGGCAGAAGAAGTTTCTGACCAGTGTATTGGTCTGCCAGCTGCGTTCGAGTCGCTGCCCAAGGTCCAGAAAACGCCAGCCCAGCGTGCGAGTCATGCTTTCAGCGGCCAGCCCTGAAAATGCGGAAAAATCCGCCAGCAACTGGTCCAGCAGATCCATCACATCCAGATCGTACAGCTCTCGACCGTAGCGATCCGGCTTCATGCGGTTCTGAATTCGATCGATTGTACGCCACATGTCAGGCGCGATGCGGTCTCGAACCCGCACCGCATTGTAAACCGCGCTGTTAATGGTTGATCGCAGGCCCAGAGGCCGCTGCATGTCGAACAGAGACTTCGGCAGCATGTCGATCAGTTCCGTTGACATGTTTCGCAGTTCGGGAACCACATGATCGGGTTCTACGTGGCCCTGTTCCGCCAGCATTCG
>JAGQPY010000730.1 GCA_020426485.1 Planctomycetaceae bacterium | reverse complement strand
GATCGCCAACAAGTCCACAAACTGGCCCCTTCATTTTCGATGGCGAACAGAACTGGGCACGCTTCCCGCCATTCTGCAGCCTGGAAAGGAGGTTCAGATACAGGCAACTGGTGTAGAGATTTTCGTTGGCGACACTTCCGGCTGGACATTATTCACGCCATCCGATGGAGCAAATCTTCTGCTGGAGGCCAGCGCCAATGGAACCGAATGGGCGATCAAAAAACTGCCATTCGATGCGCCGCGCTTTAACAAGGCCCCAAAACCTGATGCGTGACGCCTGACCGCATGGTGTTGTCAGACCGCATGGTGTTGTCCGGGTCATTCACTCGAATCTTTCCAGGGAGCCGGTTGAGTGTCGTCGACGTATTCGTGAAGCAGTTGATGCGGGTGAAAGCGATTCTTGTAGTTCATTGAGGCGCAGTCGCGGATGTAGTATCCCATGTACAGCCAGCGATGCTTCGTTTGTTGTCCGGTCAGCAGTTCGTGAGCCACGGACATGGTTCCCGGAGAATCGCCTCGAATCGCCGGGTGGTGAATGAAATAGACGCTGGACATGGAGGTGCCGGTCATATCCACAATTCCCAGACCGACAAGTTCTCCCTTGCGTCGATACTGAAATTCACGGGAGAAGGAAAACCTGCCCGCCACGAACGATTCGTAGTACTGGTCCTTCGAAGTCCGGTTCGCTCGCCATCCACGTCGCTGCTGCATGTCTTCGTGGTAGACGTTATACAGTTCGACATGTTCATCCGTGACATCCGGCCGAACCACGGTCAGTTGCAGGTCAGAATTCTTCTGTAAAGCCCGTCGCTGACTTTTTGAAGGTTTCCAGGCTCCAACGTCAATGCGAAGCCCGACACACTCCCGACACGACGGACACTGAGGTCGAAACAACGTGCGACCAAATCGCCGCCAGCCATGTTCCAGCAGAACATCGTATCGCGACGCTGTCAGATTAATCGCCAGCCGATATTCAAACAGCGATGTCCGACCAGGCAGGTACGAACATTCTGACGGACTGCCCATCAGTACAAATTCATCCTGGTCACCATTCATCGTTAATTCACTTCTGCCGTGCATGTTAACGGAGTGGATACGACTGCTGATCCGATCCGCTGCAACGCAATTCGCCTGAGATGGAGACGCGGGATCACATTGAGTCTCACCATTTCAGGAAGATTTGCGAAACCGCCTGAAGGAAGATGGTAGTCGAAAGGCCCGAATTCTGGCACAATCCCGCAGCTGAATCTGACAGACAAAATCACTGCAGGGGAACACAGGTTTATGCACGCCACGCTTCGACCAGCGTTGGAACAGCTGATCGCGGGACAGGATCTGTCTTCCAATTCCGTTCAACGGTGCATTGGTGCGATCATGGACGGAGAATGTCAGCCTGTCGAGGTTGCAGCATTCCTGACTGCCATGAGCTGTAAGGGACCTGCCGCCATCGAACTGGTCGGTGCAGCACAGGCCATGCGTGACCGCGCCGCGCCGATCGCGACACGACGGCGTCCGTTGCTGGACACCTGCGGGACGGGTGGCGATAAACTTCACACGTTCAACATCAGCACAGCCACAGCGATTGTTGCCGCCGCCTGCGGAGTCAACGTGGCCAAGCATGGAAACCGAAGTGTTTCCAGCAGCAGCGGTTCAGCCGACGTTCTGGAAGCGCTGGGAGTCAACATTCAGCTGTCTCCGGAACAGTCCGCTCGGTGTCTGGATGAAACCGGCATTACTTTCTGCTTCGCACCACTGGTCCACGGTGCCATGAAACATGCCGCCCCCATTCGAAAGGCCCTTGGCTTTCCAACCATTTTCAATCTGCTGGGACCTCTGACGAATCCCGCAGGTGCGGAATATCAACTCGTGGGAACCAGCAGTGATGAGCGTGCTCGCCTGCTGGCGTCCGCTCTGTCGGTGCTCGGCTGTCGTCGAGCCATGGTGGTGTGCGGAAACAACGAACTTGACGAAG
>JAGQPY010000072.1 GCA_020426485.1 Planctomycetaceae bacterium | reverse complement strand
CGCCATGAGCAGAACGGCGGGCGCAAGGACTATCAGGGACACTCGTATGCAGCCCAGAGAATAAGCTTCCAGGTAGCGATCAATCGGCAGTTCGGGATCAATACGGCGAATCACGGCCTTCATCGCAGCTCCGTTGAGCCAACGGCTGGCAGCATCGCGACTCCCCTGCATTGTCATCTGAATTCCGGAAATCGCTGTGGGTATTCTCCATGAGGGCCTGGCGTTCAGGATCAGAAAGAAGATCAACGCGCTGAGTATGATGCCGACGAATACCGCAAAGACAGCACTGACAGGTTCCAGATCGATCAGCCATGCGTCGTCAGGTATCAGGCCCAGCCGGATACCGATTTCGTCCAGGGGAATCTGAGACAGGCCGAAAATCGTTCCGATCATGCCAACGATCAACAGGAGAAGCTGGCCGATGACGGCACCCGCACAACTCAGCTTTCGCATTCCACGCGTCACCTGAATGTGGCGGGCCACGGTTTCCGGCATCCCAAAGGAAATGAGATCGGCCACTTGTTGGTCATTCAGGAATGGTTTGTCGCTCATCGGGAGCCTGACCTACGACAACAGTTCAAGTAGGCCGGGTCGAGACCGGGCACTGGCACACTGGATACCCCAACAACAAGGCACACCTCTGCGGAAATCGCATTCTGCTGCTGCTCGTTCCGTGGCAACTCGCTGGTCTTCATATCCTGATTCGAATTCCTTGTCCGGTGCTGTCATTCAGACTGCCGGGTCGCGACCTGGCTCACTTTGCTTTGCGATCCGAGAATGGGACTCCGGGGCCGTGTTTTTCTGCGAAACTTTTTTCCAGTTTCCATTACGTCTCACCGTCTTCCTCGATCACTCGATGAAGCCTGAGCTTGTCGAGTTTCAGTGAACCGCCGAACTGGATCTCCAGCCGAACATATCCTATCAGAACGAAGGAGTCTTCATCGGGAGGTGTGAAACCGGGAGTCTGTGTTTCGCGTTGTTGCGATGAACGAATCCTGATTGGGTGCGGACGAAATTTCATCTTGTCGAGGTAACGCCAGACCACTTCGCCAGTTTGCCTTCCGTCGTCGCCGGTGGTTGCCTGAAGTAACGGTTGGCCATCCAGAGAAATCGTTGCTCTGATTAACCTCATGGCATAACACGGTTCTGTCGAGGCTATGGTCACGTAGCCAACGATCAGGCAGATCAGAAGCGACTTCATGTGGGCAACCTTTTCATTGTTTATGAAGACCAGTGCGGGCGGTGAGTCTCCATGTAGAGTTCCCCTCCCGGACGTTGCTGCGCTGCGTCCGACCTCCCTCAAAGAGTTTGGGGGAGGAGCGGTGGTGGCGGATTTGAGTTTGACAGATCGTTACCGTGTTGGGTATGCCGGACCGAATTCGGGCTGCTATGGCTGAGGTTTGACGTCCTGGGTTTGGGCGGCGAGGTAGGCCATGAGGTCGACGAATTCGGACGGAGCAACGGTGGCCGCGACGCCTTCGGGCATACTGCTTTGCTGCTGAGTGACTCGTTCTTCAATATCGGCCTTGGCGATCTTGCGCACGGCTTTGCCATCGAACAATTCCACTTCGGTATCGTTTTCTGAAACAACCAGACCGGCGGTTGGCATGCCGTCGGTGGTGACGATCAGTGTGGAACGATACTTTTCGGCTACCTCGGCGTTGGGATCAATGACGGACTGCACGATCTTGAAGCGATTCATTCGCTTGGCAACTCCCGCCAGGTTCGGGCCGAATTCACGACCTTCGCCGTTGCCCACTTTGTGGCAGGCGGTGCAGTTGCGAACAAAGACTTCTCGACCACGATTGACGTCGCCTTCCAGTTCGGACAGAGCCGTCATGGCTTTGTTGCGTTCTTCTTCCGGCTTGGGTTCCTGTGACAGCAGAGTCTGCAGGAACGGCAGAGCAACGGCACCGGACTTGGAGGCTGCCATCAGCTGAGTCACGATCTCCGTGGCTCGGGTCGGCAGATCAGCAATGCGTCCGGCAATGTAGTCGGTTCGCCAGATGCTTTCGTTGGCCCCCAAAGCGTGACGCACCGTGTAGTCGACCCAGTAGTCGGCGGGATAAGACGTCATTTTCAACAGAGCAGTTGCGGAAGGGACATCGGCAAAGAAACTGAGGCCACGAGCGGCTTCCGTGCGGACTCGCGGATGTTCATCCCGAGACGCCGTCAGCAGATGTGACTGAGCGTCCGCCAGAGATGCTCGTTCGTCGGCTGCGATGCGAACGGCGGCGGCTCGCGCATCTGCGACGGGTGATTGAAGCACGGCTTCCAGCAGTTCAGGATTCAGAGCATGATGTGACTGCTGAATCCACAACGCTTCTGTGCGCAGACGTTCGAAGTCGGGATCGTCGGACTTCAACGCACTGACCCACTGGTTCAGAACAGGCAGTACTTCGTCGGATGGGCGACCGTGAAGTTCGCGGCGAGCTCGGTAACGCGTTCGCCATTCGTATTCTCGCAGTTGTTCCAGAATCTCCGCGACTGGTTTGCCGAACTGCGTCACTGGTTTCACGAGTTCTCGACCGGGATACACCAGACGATAAATTCGTCCTCGCGTGTGGTCGCGATTGGGGTCTCGCTGACTGTACTGCATGTGCCCGATCAGAGCATTCGCCCAGTCGCCAAACCAGAGTGCTCCGTCAGGACCGATCTGAGGATCAGCCGGACGGAAATGTTTGTCCGTGGAACGAATCAGATCATCGGGGCTGCCGTCGGCTTTCTTCAGGCGAGCACCGTGATAACCACCGCCGTCATCGTTGACGCTGAAACGCGGCATGCCGTTCATGTTGATGACGCAGGCGTACGTAAACTGTCCTTGGACGTCGTCGGGGAAGTGGCGGGTCATCAGGAATTCACTTCCCAGAGCCGGACGCATGCCTTCGTTGTTGAAGACGAAGTTCAGGCCGGTGCGTCCGCCAAACTGTGCTCCGGACAGCGGCGTATCCCATGCCTGGTTGGCCGTTGTTCCGTCACCGACGATGCCCTGCCCCCAGCCGTTGAACACATAACACCACATGTTGTATTGACCTGGCAAAGCGAACTGTCGAATTCTGAGCGAACGGGGATCCATCACGTAAGCTCCGCCGGCGCCTCGACTGCGATGCGGTCCCCACGGAGTTTCCAGAGTCGTGCTGGTGGCGATGCCTTCCAGCATGTGCAGCTTTCCGCCGTGACTCCATTCAAACGCGCTGCAGGTGTGATGAGTATCGTCGGACGCCCAGCCGTCCATCAGATGCACCACCTGATCGGCTTTGTCGTCGCCATCGGTATCCTTCAGGAACAGCAGTCGCGGCTGATCCACGACCAGCACGCCGCCGTTCCAGAATTCAAAACCAGTCGGACAGTGCAGCTGGTCGTAGAACACTTTGCAGACATCGGCTTTGCCATCGTGATCAGTGTCTTCCAGAATCAGCAGCCGATCGTTCGGCTTGTGGTCGCCGGGTTTCCACTGAGGATACGTGGGCATGCAGGAAACCCACAGGCGCCCTTTGTTGTCGAAGTTCAGCTGAACGGGTTTGGCCAGTTCGGGGAACATGGTTTCGTCCGCGAACGGCTGAATGGCAAAGCCTTCCGGAACCGTGGTTTGTTCCACCAGTTGCTGCGGAGTCAGATATCGCAGTTCTTCGGCTTCGGAATAGTCCTGCCGAGGTTCGCCAAAGCGTGTTTCGGGGACGAACAGTTCTCCCGTGCCGGAGTCATCAGGCTGATCCGGCACCGGTTTGCCCTGCACCATGTCCCAGATGTATCGATCACGGATTTCCGCCATTTTGCGAATCTTGATGTATTCTCGCGGAAAGGTTTCTGTATCCCAGGTGCGGCGTCCACCATAAACATACCAGCCGTTCAGCATGCGGTAATCCTGCAGATGCACCCACGACTTGTCGTTGACGGCTGCTCGTAGCTTTTCGTACATCGGACTGTCAAAGCTGGCCGGTGACGCGCTGCCGAAAGCGGCTTCGTCCAGCAGTCGAGCGACTTCTCGGTCGCCGGCATTGTTCAGATGGCAGCCGTTGATGGTGTACTGCATTCCCGGCTGCGCGGCGAACAGTTCGTGAGACTCCTGGAACACATCAACAAAGGCGACGTTGGCCTGTTGGGCCACGTCGGCGACGGCGTTCGCGTAGAGCTGCAGGTTTTTGTTTTCGGTTTCACCATCGGGAAGCAACGGATCACCGGTGGCTTCGAAGGCGACGGGCGAGACCAGTACAAATCGCGGTGGCGACTTTGCGTCATCGCGGGGATAGCGGTCCGTGATCATCTTCAGATAACGCTGGTACTGCTGCTTGAAGTTCTCCACTCCTTCCGCACCGGCGTAAGATTCGTTGAACCCAAAGAAACAGAAGTACGTGTCGGCTCCAAAGGCCAGCTGAGGATCGTCCAGAGCCGTGTAGTCGGCGGAACGCTGCTGGACTCCCACTTCTTCGGCCGGGCGAGCAAAGTTGCGGATGACCAGTTCTTTGTCAGGAAAGCGAGTGTGCAGCAGAGTTTCAAAGTGACCGAACAGATTCATGCGTTCCGCCAGCGAGTTGCCCAGGAAAGCAATGCGTTCGCCCTTCAGAAACTGCAGCGGCAAAGTGCTGGGCGGCAGTTCCGGACGCTTCGGTCGCGGCGGCAACGACATCAGCTTGATGGCCAGTTCCTTCGAAGGCCCCTGCGCGGTGGCTGATGAGACGAGGGCGCTGCTGCTGATGAGCACTGTGAGGGCAATTGTCAGAAAACCGGTCATCGGTCCAAGGGGACGTTGTCGTGAAGTCATCGTTGTTTGGGTGAGACTGTGCAGGTGGAATCGAAACGTATTCTGGGCGGGAAGCTTCATGAGCAGGTTCCGGTGATATTCTTTTATGGGCAGTGATGGAGATCAACAGGCCGGTGGTGCTGTTCAGAGGTGTACAGCAATTGGTGGGAATGATTTCGGCGGGAAGGTTAGAGGCTGAAGGCATCAGATGCGAGCACACGGCCCGCATGATTTTGCCGGGGCGCGCCCTTGAGATGCCGATGTGAGGCGTGTTGCAACCGGATGATCCGTCAATGCTCAAGTCATCTTCGTTGCAACGTTGTCCATGGAATTTTGGCCGGAAACGCGAGCGAAATCATCTTCAAATCAGAAAGATTCCATCGGCCGTCAGAGAATCCGCCAGCGATTCTCGAATCTGCTGCGGTGTGATCCCGCGTTCGCGAAGAGACTGCAGTGTTTCCGATCGATCACGCTTGGCCAGACGCCTGCCCTGATCATCCAGAATCAGCCGGTGGTGCAGATATTCGGGCACCGGCAGGCTGAGCAGATGCTGCAGCAGTCGATGCAGATGCGTGGCTTCAAACAGATCGCTGCCACGCGTGACAACACTTACCTGTTGAAGGGCATCATCCAGAACCACGGCCAGATGGTAAGAGCAGCCGATGTCTTTTCGAACAAGTACGACGTCACCAAAGTGTTGCGGTTGTGCGGTTTGAGTTCCCCGGTTTCGGTCATGCCAGGTCAGCCCGTTGCGGCCGACTTCACGTTCTGCCAGAGTCATCGCCAGTTGCAGGTCGAGCCTTAACGCGTATGGTTCGCCACTGTTCATTCGCTGCTGTTGTTCATCGACAGACAAACGACGGCAGATACCCGGATATAACGGCCCTTCTTCGCCCTGCGGAGCTCCGCCCGCTCGCTGGATTTCTTCCTGAATGTCGCGGCGCGTACAGAAGCAGGGAAACAGCAGCCCGCGTTTCTGAAGAATGTCCACGGCCAGCCGATATTCGTTCAGATGCTCCGACTGTCGACGAACGGGTTGTTTCCATGTGAGTCCCAGCCATGACAAATCGTCGAAGATGGACTGTTCGAATTCACTTCGACAGCGAGTGTTGTCGATGTCTTCCAGTCGCACCAGAAACTGACCGCCATGATTCCTGGCCAGATCATGAGCCGCAATCGCCGCATACGCGTGACCTCGATGCAGCAATCCTGTCGGACTGGGCGCAAAACGAGTGATCAGTTGCGGGACGTTCTGGCTTGCCATGCTGTTCTGTTGGTCGATCCGGGACTCAGTTCTGACGGTGTGAAATCGGTTGGTGTGATCAGTGAATTGATGCTATGACTTTCCGAACGAAGTATTGAAGAAGTCGGAACGGCTTGCTGAATGAACGATGTTGTTCCGAACCTGTTTCTGTTGCGGCCCGAGCTTGTTCGTGTCTGTAACGGAGAGCCGGCGTCCCGGCTGTGGCTACCTTATGCACTGCTGTTGTTACGATGGATGATGATTCGTTGGTAAGAACTTTGGAAACCGACTGGGCGCAATTTCGTAGCTGGCCACTGGGCGAGGTGAGGTCGGGCGGTTCGCTGCATGCTGCGTGGAACTACAGTGTAAAGACGTTTGCGAAACTTCGGCAACGTCTGAATGCACTTCCCGAAGACGTGGCATGTGTTGCTGTGTCCGGATCGCTGGCTCGAATGGAGGCTCACGACCTGTCCGACCTGGACCTGATTGTGGTCATTGATGATCGACAACAGACGGTTAATGATGATTGCTCTGCGGCCGCTCATGCGAATGTCTGGGATCTGATTGACGGGGCAGTCGAGTCTGATGAAGACCAGTTGCCGTTTCTGCGTCCCAAGCCGGGAGGAATCTTTTCCTGCTGCGCGTCGTGGAAGAACATGACGGATGTCCGCCGCCGCGGAGTCGTCGACGAAGATCTGACAGTCTTTGGGCACCGAATGCAATTGCTGATTGATGCTCAACCACTGGCGGGCTTTGCCTGTTTTGCTCAGCTGCAGGATGACCTTCTGGCATGGTATTCGGAGGACAAGGCGACGGCAGTTTTCGAGGAAGGCACTCCCCTGCACTGGTTGCGGCACGATGTTCTCCGTTACTGGTACAGTCTGTGTTCGCGGTCGAGCTGGCTGTATCCTCAGGAGGATGCTCGATTTATGGAAGTGAATCTGAAACTGCGGTCGACTCGCCGTTTGCTGATCTCCGCGTTTCTTTCCGCCATCCGTCGGCAACAGCAGAATGAGTCGGGCCGATCGTGTTCCGGAAAACAGCTGCTGGCGTCACTGCGAGAAACTCCACTGGAACGGGCGTGTTTCAATCTGTCGGTGGCCGATCAGGCGGAGCTCGAAACGACTTACGAAACTATTTATGAGTTCATTGCTCGTTCCATTCCAGCCTCCCTGCAGCTGCCCCGGGAAATGCTGGAAGCGTTAGCAAAGTTACGGAGCCTGCTGCCTGTTCATGAAACACGGTGACAGCGACTCTGCCACCGGCCGCACGAAGAATCGCCCTGTGCTTGCATGGAAGGAACAGTGACGCCGTCGGTCGAAGAAGATCGGCGTCAAAGCGGATTTTGACTGCGGGAGAATACCGGACAGTGCGACTTCGGTGATTTCCAACGGCAGCGTATTCTGGTTGCGTATTCCGTGACTCGAACTTAACGCGGCCCCGGTGCGTTGACGTGATCGGCGTTGCGGTCCTGTCCGGGCGTAATGGCGCCTTCGGAATTGACGGCTGACTTCGGTAGTCGTTGTCCGGTCCGGCGATCAAATCCGTCGGGGCTGATTTTTTCGGGAACGCTGTCGTGAGTTTCTTCCGCCCAGCGATTCAGAGCCGCCAGCAGTTTTGACTTAACGTCACTGAACTTTGGGTCATTGGCCAGATTGGTCAGTTGCTGCGGATCACTTGCCGTGTCGAACAGTTCGATGTCGCTTCTTGGGGCCTGAAAAACGTCTGCCTGAGCTGGCGTCAGAGTTCCGGCGGACTGACGTTCCAGCAGCGCTTTGTGGGACGGTGATCGAACGGAATCCGCTGGCCCCTGCCACGGTAACGCGGTTCGGGAATTGCGTACCAGCAGAAAGTTTCCGTTTCGCACGGAACGGCCGTGGGCTTCGTAGTCATGCCAATTGTGTTCCGAGAAAGCGTATTGTCGAACGGACGCCGATGGATCGCGAAATACAGGAGTCAGCGAAACTCCCTGAAAGGTTTCCGGCGCTTTGCATCCGGCGATTTCCAGAATGGTGGGAGCCAGATCAATGGCGCTGACAAGGCTGGAGACGATGCCCGGCGAATTGATTCCCTGCGGCCAGTGCGCGACCAGTCCCGTCTTCATACCGGAATCATGCAGACGAGTTTTGGCTCGGGGAAAGGGGCGTCCGTTGTCGGCCATCACCAGAATCAGTGTGGTGTCCAGAACCTGCTGGCGGCGAAGTTCCTGTACGACCTGCCCGATGAAGTGGTCGAATCGCGTGACTTCATTGTAGTACGACGCCAGGTCCTGTCGTGTCTCCGCTTCGTCGGCGAGAAACGGTGGAACGATGACATCCTTTGGTGGATGCAGTGGCCCAAACTGAACGGCATTCCACTGCTTGTCTCCGTCCCAGTCACGGTGAGCATCATAGGCGGCGAACCAGCAGAAGAATGGTTTGTCGGTCGGTCGATCTTTCAGAACCTGAACCCAGTTGGCGTGTCCGCCGGAGTTGCCGGGGGCTCGACCACCGTCCACATGATCGAACGCTGTTGGTCTTGCATCCGGGCCGTCTTTCGGTGCCGTGGACGTCATGTGGTGCTTGCCGGACAGAGCCGTGAAGTAACCGTGCTGGCGAAGGATTTCGGGAAACCACGGCAGATGACCGGAGATCGGCTGATGAAGTTCTGCTGCGCGTCCGTTATTGTGGGGATATCTCCCGGTGATGATGCTGGAACGGCTGGGACTGCAGCTGCTGGCCGTCAGAATGGCCCGGTCGAACCTCAGCCCTCCAGCGGCCAATGCATCGATGTTGGGGGTTCGAGCTGCGGAGTTTCCGTAACAGCCGTAATCGTTCCAGCTCACGTCGTCCGCGATGAACAGAATCACGTTTGGCTGGCTTGCTCCCGCGGTCGCCGCTTCTGCCTGAGCATCAGGGAGGCAGAGAAGAACAACGGCCAGCATCTGAATCATCTTCATAAGAGTCGAATCCTGGTGAACTGAGTTCCTGGAGGTGCCTGAGTTGCAGCGACGCCGAATCCTGACCGAAACGGTTGTATCCGGAATTGTCCGGCTGGTCCAATGGCTGACATGGTTCGCAGGTGCCGTCCGGCGGACGGCGAGGCATCCGACGGAATGAAGCGTCAGAAATCCGGACTTTCGCGGGATTTTCGGCTTCCCGCGGACGCGAAATGCCGTGGGATTATGCAGGGTGAGTAGAAATGCCGCGGGATCGAACTTATAAAGCCCGGCAGGTTCGCTTGAGAGCGAATATTTTGAGGCTTAGGCCACGTTCTACGTTTGTTGTCCCCGGTTTTTCAACGGAAGATCATGACGACTCAGGCAATCGCGGGTGTGAGCCCGGAATCAGAGGCAGTTGTCACCACCGAATATCCTTCGATCGCTGCTGGTGGTCTGGGGCAGCTTTTGGGACAGCTGTACGATTCGATTCCCATTCGAATCTTCGGCCCAAAGGTCTCCTACATTTTCGCTCTGCTGACGGCACCCGTTGCGATTCTTTTGTACTTTGCCACGAAGATCTTCGGTGAACGGTACGTTCTGACAAACCGCCAGATTCAGATCTGGTCAGCTCGTGGTGGTCGGAAGATCGCTTCCGCATCTCTGG
This sequence comes from Planctomycetaceae bacterium, assembly GCA_020426485.1. Lineage (GTDB taxonomy): Bacteria > Planctomycetota > Planctomycetia > Planctomycetales > Planctomycetaceae > JAGQPY01. The sequence goes on along the minus strand of JAGQPY010000072.1, from coordinate 7,343 downwards.
ACGATGTCGGGGCTGTGGAAATCGAGCAGCACCCCGGCCAGGTGTTCTATCGCGCGGCTGATCTTCGTATCAAGAAGCCGACGGGCGAAACGTTGATTCGACTTCGCGGCGTACCGGATGCTGGTGGCCTGCGAAACGCAATCCTGAGGACTGTGGAATCGCGACGTCTGGTCGCCAGTTCGTTAAGCCGAATCGCTGCTCGCCGCTGATGCTGCGGTTGGTCGCAGTCTTAACTTTCCGAGAAGTATCCCCAGAAATCAGTTTGGTCGTTTGCGTCGGTTCCTGACGGAGTTCTTGTCTGATCTCAGGTCGCCCGTTTCGGTGCCTAAGTCTTTTCGAGCAGCCTGTCGGGCTTCGAAATCGTGACTTTGGATCAAATTCAGCAGACTGCCGCCGTAGGTATCCCAGACGTCTTCTCTTTGAATCGTCGCCGGAATCGCCAGTGTCACGATTTCCGTTCGGGAATCTGACGAAAGAAATCGTTCCAGAGTACCGTCAGCGGATGCTCCCGGAAGCTGAATCAGTTCGAATCCCAGCCATTCGGCCGATTCCCGGGCAACGGTTTCGGCCCCGGTACTGGCAGCGATCACACCTTTTCCGTTGCCGTATGTTCGCAGGTGGATGACGCGTTGTGGCTGATGTTCATCCAGTACCTTGAGGAACGCCCGGATTTCCGGCTGAGTTGTTGCCTGCTGGGCGGGTTGCGAAAGATTCTTGTGGAATTCGCGGTTCAGATAGACGCCGTGCTCGTTGACCATTTTGAACAGGGCTTCACCATCGGGGTTCAGGTTGCGAATGACTGTGACGTCAACCCCCCCAAGAATGATTGCATTTTCGTGCAGGTGCTGAGCCAGCTTTTCGGCCAGCGTGATCGCCAGAGGATCGTCGCCGGCCAGACTACCCACGACAAGCGTGCGAAAACCACCATCGCCCACATGTGCCGTTTCAATTGCTCGTCTGCCCGAACTTTCTGCGAGTGGTTCCCAGGAAAACGGACGCTGAGCGGGAATGATGCCCGAGGCGAGCGACTTGCCGGCGACTCGAGTCGTGGGGACAGCTTCATCGAATTCCGGAACCGGAATCTGGTCGTTCGCGCGCGAAAGAAGTGCCGTCCGTTCGTTCTCAAGGACGGGCATTGAGGAACATCCAGCGGATGGCAGACAGAACGCAAGGGCCAAAACAATGCAGGATGCGTTGCCTTGGCGGATGTGAGTGGGGATCCACATCGCAGGACTCCTGATGAGAGGTTGACTCTCAACGAAATCGGGTTTTCGCCCGAACCTGAAAGAGGGGCCTGTTTCGGTTCCACTGAACGGCGATCAGAAGATGCTTCCGAAGGTCGCCTTCGCCACATGCTTCGACGAATGCAGGTGGCTCGGATCCAAATTGGCCCTTGTTGGCGAATACGCTTCCCGCGGAATCCGCCGTCAACATGTTGCCTTTACATTGCGAAGTATCGCCTCTGCGATTCAGGACAGGACCGAAGTCAATTGTCTGACCGTGCCTGCCACTCGACCATGACCTTTAGTGTTGCCAACAGGCCGGGAAGGAAGTTCCCGGAACCGCTTCCGAAACCGGCACCGGCTTCCGCAACGGAGCCGGAAACTCGGTGAAATAAATTTCAGGAAGGATGTCTGTCCCGGTTTTGTCAGCGTTTCTTAATCATCAATGCCAAGCTGGTAGCAAAGCTGGTCGAATCGTTCCTGAAACTCATCAGTAGACGAATGGACGTGCTCGGCTTCGGTGATAAACCGCATTTCCTCACGACAGGGAACGCGCTGCTCATTCAGCGCGAGTTCGTATTCGGTATTGTCATGGCCATAGACGAAAAGCAGCTTGTGTTCATCCAGCTGAACTTCCATGGGCTTGCGCGGGTTCAGAACGGCAATGCCGCAGCAGCCATCGTCCAGCAGCAGGTCTTCAAAGTCGTACAGAACGCTCTGCAGAACCGGCATATCAATCTGTTCGCGGTACAGATCCGTGTGCTCACCGTTGCTCTTGTCATGGCTGGTTTCGAGAACGACATCCACGGAATCGCCCAGCAGGTCAAGCAGCGACATAAACGTATCGAACAAACGTTCTCGCGTCACGGAACTCATCAGCACCGGAATGCGAGCGCCGGATTCGTGGTCGACATACCATTCATGACGAAAGCCTGTCGATGGTATCACTTCAAGGCTGTATGACGGTCGAATTGCGTCCGTCAGTGTGAAGTCGCCATAGCGTGCGACGTTCATGTGATCTTCCAGCTGCCTTTCGGACAGATTTCGAAAGCTGCTGATGCCTCGAGGTGCTTCGCCGTCGCGGTAGTTAGACTTCAGAAATTTCTTCAGAAACCCCATGAGATTCTCACAACACGTTGTTGAGGTTTGAGTGCCGTAAAACGCTTCTGTTGACGGCGGCCGATCGATGGAAATTCATACGACGTACAGGGCACATCCGGCGACAAAAAGTCGCTTCTCCGCGCGAGAAAACGATCTCCCTGTCCGGGGTACCCGCAGCAAACGTAGCATCTGTTTGGATGGAATTGAGAATCAATTGTCCGATTCGCGTATTTCCCTCCCCTCAGTTCCGGCGCTGACACGAACGTGCGGTCCTGCGAAACTGTGAGGGCAAATGTTACACGCCGGATATCCGTTACGGTTCCTGTTGTCGGCAGGCTTCCATCCGTCACAATCGCATACAACCGCCGCATTCCGAAAAGTCGCGGCATTTGGATCCCGGTTCACTATGAGAGCGTTCTTTCCCTTCAACCCGCTGCGGTGGCAGGACTTCTTCCGGATCACGATTGCCGCAACGCTGGCGGTGAACTTTCTGCCTCGGGCAGGCTGCTCCCCGGTTGCTGCCGCCGTTACGAAGGGCGATGATCGTTGGTACGTCGTGCTCTTCGACGAACAACCCGTTGGTTACGAGCGAGTACAGTGCCGGAACCCGATGTCGAACGCTGCAGTCGTTCCTTCAGACACACAACCTTTGGGTATCGACGAAGCAAGCCGCGGAACAACCGGCCGGAATGGTGGCACGATCCGTGATGAGATTCGATGGGAGTGTTTCCGCCGAACGGAGATCAAACTTCGTCGGATGGGGCAGGACCTTTCGCTGAAAGCGACGCTCCGCGTTCAGCAAACAACGGGGGGAGAACTCCTGAGTTTTCATCTGCAGCGAACCGACGGTGAAGGCAATCGCATTGAACGCGAAGGCGCTCTTCAGCCGAACGGAACGCAGTTCAGTATTCGGGAGAAAGTCTTTGCTGCGCGGCGGGAATATGAGCAGTCAGTCCCTGCACATTGTTTTTCTCCGATTGTCAGTTCGTGGGTTGGTCGCCTGATGCGGAGTGAAGAACGGCGACAGATTCTGCCCGTGTTCTTTCCGGAAACGGTGTCTGCTTCCGACCTGCGTTTTGATCACCATCAACCACGACAGATTCGCCTGCGTGATGGACGAGCTTTGAAGGCCAGTCGGATCACGATGGCTCCCGAAGCCGATCTGACCAACGTGACAACTTTTTTTCTGGATTCTGCCGGTGAGGTTTTGCGGCAGGAAAAACGGCTGCTGGGAGGAACGCTGGCCATCGAAGCATGTGATGCCGAAGCGGGTCTCAGTGCCGTCGCCGGAAAGTCTCTGGATCTGGATGCCGCCGCGCCGATTCCTGTTGATCGCCTGATATCCGTTCGGGCTGGTCAACAGCAGATTGTTGTCGACCTGGTGAACCGAAATGGTCTGCCTGTCATTATTCCTTCCACCAGAACACAACAAGTGGAAGTGATCGATGCGGTGACGACTCGCATTACAATCGCTTACGGTCAGACCGAAGCTGCTCGAACGGATGCCGGCGGGAAGGATCGGGCCGTCGAGATTCGGGAATCGCAGTGGATGCCACTCAACAGTGCCGAAATCATGCAGTTAGCGACCATTGCCGGGGGAGGCCAGTCCGGAAAGATCGACGTATGTCATCGCATGGAGCGGTTCTTATCATCGAAAATGCAGCGCGCCGCGTTATCGCCTTCGATCCTTCCCGCTCCGGAGGTTGCTCGCACGATGCGCGGCGATTGTACGGAACATGCGGTTCTGCTGGCGGCCATGATGCGTGTGAAACAGATTCCGGCTCGACTGGCTGGTGGTCTGATCTACAACCCGCAGAGTTTTGGTTTTGTCGGACATGCGTGGGTCGAAGCGTGGGTCGATGGTCATTGGGAGTCGTTTGATTCCACCGTCCCAGCGAATGCTCGAAGACCCGTTTACATTAAGCTGTGTGATACCGATCTGACGGAAGACGGTTCAAACGGCCTGTCTTTGTTTCTTCCCGTTCTGAGTCTGACGGGAGACGCTGAGATTCACGTCGTGGCAGACTGACGATCAGCCTGCCACGAACGCCTTCAACGGGAGAACCTACTTCTCGGCTTTGGGTGATGGCTCTGCGCCGGATTCTGCTTCGGGCTTTGATGCAGCCTCGTCTTTCTTCTCCGTTTTTGCTTCTGTTTTCGTGTCAGCCTGTTTTTTTCTTTCGGCCTCTGCTTCCCTCAGTGCTTTCTGAACGGCCTTCTGCACAGCATCCTGAACCATTCTGCGCTGCTGTTCATTCAGCTTTTCGGCTTCTGCCTGAGCGTAGGGGATTTCTTTGCCGCCTTTCAGGACGTAAGGGGCTCGCACTCGTTTTCCAACCGGCGGGTGGAGTTCGCGGACCCAGATATTTCGAAACCGAACAGGGTTGCCGTGATCCTGCAGGCGGATTGGTCCGGTTGGAGCATGCACCGTGTAGTGAGGCGGTTCGACAAAGCTGGAAGGTCCCATCAGTTCAAAATGATTTAAGGCCAGAATACCGTTGTGGACCAGAGTTACGCAGGCGGGCGATTCCAGATCACCATTCACCTTGAAACGAGGCGCGGTCCAGAAGATGTCGTAGGTATTCCATTCGCCGGGCTTTCGCATCGCATTGACCATCGGTGGCGTCTGCTTGTAGACGGAACCTGCCTGTCCGTCGAAGTAGGTTTCGTTTTCATACGAATCCAGAATCTGAACTTCGTACAGACCCATCAGATAGACGCCGCTGTTTCCCCGGCCCTGCCCTTCCCCTTTGATTTCCGTGGGAGCTGACCATTCGATGTGCAGCTGGATATCTCCAAACGACTGCTTTGTCTGAATGTTTCCCTTGCCGGAGTATGCGACACCATCTTCCACTCGCCAGTCACCGCCTTCCCATGCTGACATGTCCTTTCCGTCGAACAGGACAATGGCGTCGGATGGAGGTGCGTCATCGGTCGCACCGGGAGTCACGACAGGAGGCATCTGCCATTCGATGCCACTTTTGTAATCCTGAGCATTCAGGGCCGCAGGGAGTGAGAAAGCGAACAGGGTCAAAACACTGCCAAATCGAACCAGATTCATTACAGAAGGTCTCCGAAAGTTGCTGGGGCAGGAGTCACAAAACGTGGATGCGTCGTCGTATCGTGGCGTCAGTGGCCACATCTTTCAATTCGTGAATTCTGAGAAACCAGCGAAGTTGCAATCCCGCTTTTGCAATCTTTCTTCACTGCCGCTTCACCAATCCTTGTACTGGGGATTGCGGAGTGAAATACTCCTGCCCGACGCGACTTTATCAGGTGGTTTATGGGCATTCAGTGCGATTCACTGAAACCGCTGCGTTCGAATTTCATACAGCTTACGACACACAAACGGAACGTCATCAATGCTTTGGGAAGTCGAAATTCTGCCGTCTCAGGATGCTCGCGATCACGAAGGTCTGCGAATACTGTCGGATGCCGGAAGTCTGGGGATCACGAGTCTGAAGAGCGTCCGGTCGGCTCGCAGTTTTCTGATTCAGGGTGACCTTTCTGAAGGCGATGCCGCCAAAGCCGCCGAGCTGCTGCTGTGCGACGCCGTGGTGGAACAGTTCCGGGTTACCGCGTTGCCGGATACTACCTCCACCAGCGCTGACTGTCTGAACGTGCTGCTGCATCCCGGCGTCACCGACAGCGTAGCCGACAATGCTCGCAACGCGCTGCAGCAGCAAAGCCTGAATGTCACCGCCGTGGCCACCTGCCGCAAGTACTGGCTGACGGGTGATCTGTCTGATGCGGAGCGGCAGCGAGTGTGTTCGCGTGTTCTGTCCAATGAAGCCATCGAACACGTGATTGAAGGTCCGCTGCAGCTGAACGATCTGTCCGTGGGCGGTGACTACAACTTTCGGTTGAGCACTGTTCCCATCCGCAGCATGGACAGCGATGAACAACTGATGAAGCTGTCTGCCGAAGGACAGTTGTATCTGCAGCTGGCCGAAATGCAGACCATTCGTGACTACTACAAGTCACTGGATCGAGACCCCACAGACATCGAACTGGAAACAGTGGCTCAGACATGGAGCGAACACTGTTCTCATAAGACTCTGGCTGGCCGCATTCATTACGTTGAAACTCAGGACGGTCAGGTCGTTCGCGACATTTCCTTCAACAACATGCTGAAGGAAACCGTCTTCGCCGCCACCATGCAGATTCGCAAAAACCTGGGCGACAATGACTGGTGCGTCAGCGTCTTCAAAGACAACGCAGGCATCGTTACGTTTGATGAAAAGAACGACGTCTGCATCAAGGTGGAAACTCACAATCATCCGTCCGCCATTGAACCTTACGGCGGAGCCAACACCGGGCTGGGCGGAGTCATCCGCGATCCAATGGGAACCGGTCTGGGAGCGAAGCCTGTCTGCAACACCGACGTCTTCTGTTTTGCTCGCCCTGATTTTCCCGCCGCCGAACTTCCCCCGGGTGTGCTGCATCCGAAGGCCGTGATGGAAGGTGTTGTCAGCGGTGTGCGAGACTATGGCAACCGCATGGGCATTCCAACGGTGAACGGAGCCGTCTATTTCGACGACCGCTATCTGGGCAATCCTCTGGTTTATTGTGGCAACGTCGCAATGATTCCGGTCGGCAAGAGCGAAGGCAGGGTGGAATCCGGCCATCTGATTGTGGCTGTGGGAGGTCGTACGGGGCGAGACGGCATTCACGGAGCCACCTTTTCTTCGGCCGAGCTGACCGAAGACAGCGAAAGCATCAGCGGCGGTGCTGTGCAGATCGGCAACCCGGTCACGGAGAAGATGGTGCTGGATGTGCTGCTGCAGGCTCGGGATCAAAACCTGTATTCCGCCATCACCGACTGCGGAGCCGGAGGATTCAGCAGTGCTGTGGGTGAAATGGGAGAAAAGACCGGAGCCGAAGTGTGGCTGCACAAGTGTCCACTGAAGTACAGCGGCCTGAGCTACACAGAAATCTGGATCAGTGAAGCTCAGGAACGCATGGTGCTGGCGGTTCCCGAAGCCAACTGGTCGGCATTTGAAGCGTTGTGCCGTTCTG
>JAGQPY010000729.1 GCA_020426485.1 Planctomycetaceae bacterium | reverse complement strand
ACCAGTGGCGACGGTGGACGGAATTCATCCGCACCAGTCGGCGGAAGGTCAACGGCCGTTGTCGGCGGGGGCACATGCGGTGGTGGTCGAATACTTCGAAGGCGGCGGCGAAGAATCGCTCAATGTGGAAATGGCAGGACCGGATCAGTCGTGGCAGCCGCTGGCCATGCTGGTTTCCAACAGCCCGGAGCCGCTGAAGGAACAGCGTGGGTTTCAGGTAAATCCGGATCTGGTGGCCGAAGGAAAATCGCTGTTCGTCTCCGCCGGATGCCGTTCTTGTCATCAATACGGTGATTCCAACGAACAGCCTCATCCGCCTATGAACATTCCTGCTCTGACAAAAGCCGACCTTTCGAAAGGTTGTCTGTCTGAATCGCCCGGCGCCGGAGTGCCTCAATTTGCGCTGACGGATCAGCAGCGTGCTGACATTCGGAAGGCTCTGTCGAATTCAGCGGCGCCGCCGGTGGCGGACCAGGAAGATTCCGTGCGACAGATTCGATCCGTGATGCTGGCGTTGAACTGTTATGCCTGTCATGAACGGTCATCGCTGGGTGGAGTCCCCGCCGGTCACAATGAATTGTTCACGGGCAGCATTCCGGAAATGGGCGACGAAGGTCGCATTCCTCCGCGTCTGGATGGAGTCGGCGACAAACTGCAGGAAAGCTGGCTGCGCGAAGTTCTGAACAAAGGCGCGCGTGATCGTCCGTACATGGCAACTCGCATGCCGCGGTTCGGCGAAGAAAACGTGGGGGCACTGGTCAGCCTGTTTGTCCGTGAGGATCAGAAGTCGGACGTTGCGGAAGTTGAATTTGATCAGCCGCTGCATCGAGTCACCGCTGATGCTCGCCTGATGGTGGGCGATCAGGCTCTGTCGTGCATCAAGTGTCACTACTTTGATACGCACAAAGCGACAGGCATTCAGGCGATGGACATGACCACCATGACGCGGCGACTGCGTCGCGACTGGTTTCATCGTTACCTTCTGAACCCGCAGGCGTATCGTCCGGGAACTCGGATGCCATCGGCGTGGCCCAACAACAAGTCGGTGGTTCCAAAGATTCTGAACGGAGATCCGGCGGCTCAGATCGAAGCCATCTGGCTGTACCTCAGCGCTGGTCGAGACGCCAAGCTTCCGTCTGGATTGCTGGCGAAGGCCATCGAACTGAAGCCCGTCGATCGCCCCATTATTTACCGCAACTTCATTGAAGGGCTTTCTCCGCGAGGCATCGCCGTCGGTTATCCGGAACACGTTCATCTGGCCTGGGATGCCGAAGAAATGAATCTGCGAAAGATCTGGCATGGAGCATTCATCGATGCATCGCTGCACTGGGTTGGTCGTGGGCCCGGGTTTCAATCGCCGCTGGGCGACCACGTGATGACACTGTCGGGCGGGCAACCGTTTGCTCGACTGGAGAACAGCGATGCCGCGTGGCCGACGGACTCTGCACGAAAGACGGGGTTCCGTTTTCGAGGTTACCGTCTGGATTCCGCCGGACATCCCACTTTCCTGCTGGAAGGCCTCGGTGTTCAGTGTTCGGACGGCTTTCTGCCGCTGCCGGGTGAACCGGATGCGAAACTGCGGCGACGAATCGACTTGAAGACCGAACAGCCGGAGTCAAACCTCTACGTGCGAATTGCTGTTGGCGATTCCATTGAAGAACGTGGCGACGAATGGCTGATCGACAAGGCCCTGTCCGTTGCATTTGCGGAAGGTCGCCCGTTTGTGCGAACGTCTCAACAGAAGCAGGAACTTCTGGTCCCGGTCACTTTTGATCCCGAGGGACGGTTTGTTGTGGAATATGAATTCCGCTGGTAGTGGTCTGATCTGAAAAAGCAGGATCTGAAAAGGGGGCTGACCCTCTCCGGTGCTCGGTGCCCTCCAAAGGGTCAGCCCAATGCCGTGAAGAGAATTGAGTTGGGAAAATGCTGAGGTTCGCAACAGATCGTGTTGTTGTTTCAGGCCGAAGAACTG
>JAGQPY010000728.1 GCA_020426485.1 Planctomycetaceae bacterium | reverse complement strand
ATTTGGTCGACAAACTTCGCACGCCGGTCGCTGATCGTTATGCTGGGGACTCCTGCCTTGGGACGATGTCATTTCAGCCGGGTTGCAGGAATCACTGATTTGGCCTGCCGGCGGGATGGCGGTCAGCGGGTTAGTGTACGGACCTTAAGACGTCGACGCTGATCCGAATGACTCCTCCTTCGAATCAACTTTGACCTTTAGAACAGACCATGACCAATTCAACCGGAACAGGCAGCGTGGCCGCTCTGCGGGAGTCTTTGCCGCCATCGGCCAGTCGTCAGGACCTGATTGCCGCGCTGCAGGCAACTTTGCGAGAACGAAAAGACTACCATCGTTTGTTCGACGCCCGAATGATCGAAGCTCGCGATCGACTGGGACTGCCGGTGACTCAGCCGACGTCGCTGGACAACATTCCAAAGCAGCATGAACAGGCCATTCGTGATGCCTACATCGAAGCGGCTCGCGAAGTGGGAACTCTGTTTCTGAACGACGGCCGACTGTCCGATGCGTGGGCCTATTTTCGTACCATCGGAGAACCACAGCCGGTGCGAGATGCGATTGAGAAAGTCCGCATTCCGCGAGAACCGGACGACGCATTCGAAGAAGTCATGAATGTAGCTCTGTACGAAGGGGCTCACATTTCACGCGGGCTGGAATTCCTGCTGAAGACGCATGGGACCTGCAATACCGTCACGGCGTTCAGTCAGTTGCAGCAGCAAATGACGCCCGAAGAACGTCGCCGATCCGGCGCGATGATGGTGCGGACCATTTACGATGACCTGCAGGCAGGAATCCGCAGGCAGGTGGAATCTCGCATGCCGATTCTGTCCCCGAATGCCTCACTACGGGAACTGATGGCCGGACGCGACTGGCTGTTCGATGACGGCAATTATCACATTGATGTTTCTCACCTGCATTCGACCGTGGCGTTTGCTCGAGCCCTGCAGCGGGAAGATCCGGAGCTGAAACAGGCCGTGGAACTCTGTGAATATGGTCAGAAACTGGCGCCGCACCTGCAGTATCCGTCCGAAGTTCCGTTCGACGACTACTATCGAGCGAATCACTTCTTCCTGAACGCTCTGGCTGGTGAGGACGAAGATGCGGCTTTGCAGTATTTCCTGAAGCGACTCCAGGACGAACCAGATCTGCCCGATCAGCGGTTGATCGCTTTTGTGCTGCTGGATCTGGCTCAGCGTCTGGGACGAACGCCGGAAATTCTGGAACGCACGGCTCCGCTGGTCAGCCGCATGCAGGATCAGGGCGGATTTTCGTTCACTCAGTTGTGCGTCGAACTGGGGCAGTATGAAACTCTGGAAGAAACGGCCGAAGAAAACGATGATGTCCTGTCGTACGCGATCAGTCGGTTGTCCCGACCAACGGATGGTACTGCGGAGACCAACTGAACAGTCGACATCGATCTGCAGCACATGGAAGATCGTGGACACGGACGCCGCTGTTGATCTGGTGCCTTCTGAAAACACATTGGCAGACGCGATCTGCAGAAACCTCAAGCGAGAACAGAAATCATGGCTGGTGAAAGCAAGTGGATTCGAACGACCACAACGGAAAACTTTCGAAAGGACGTCATTGATGAGTCCATGAATTGTCCTGTTGTCGTGGATTTCTGGGCCGAATGGTGCGGGCCCTGCCGACAGCTGATGCCTGTGCTGGAGAAACTGGCGGACGAATTCGCCGGACGCTTTGTGCTGGTCAAAATCAATGTCGACGAATGTCCGGAAATCGCCGGCGCGTTTGGTGTGCAGTCGATTCCCTTTGTTGTCGCTCTGATGGAAGGTCAGCCCGTCAGTCAGCTGCCCGGTGCCCACGGAGAAGCTCAGGTTCGCCAGTGGCTGGAATCGTTTGTCGCTTCGCCCGCTGTGGAAGCCTACAACGCGGGACTGCAGCAGGAAGGAGCGGGGGATCTGGTGGCCGCGGAAAAATCCTTCCGCGATGCGGCCACACATGAGCCGGAAG
>JAGQPY010000727.1 GCA_020426485.1 Planctomycetaceae bacterium | reverse complement strand
CGACACGGCACCCACAAGTCCTCGAAACTTCCCCGTCACCCAGCGCCAGCGACGCAGCTTCTTTTGATCGCGTTCCACCTGTTTGTACAGCGACTTCAGGTCATCATGTTTCACCTGCAGCGCCATGCGACTTAAAGATGATTCCACGGCTTCCTTGAATTCCGGGAACTGTGACAACGGCAGGTAAGAACCTTCAGCCGATGCTTTCGCTCTGGCTTTTGCGGTGATGATGCCCGCTTCCAGCATTTTCAGGACTCGCCCGGTGGACATTTTGTCCATCGCCATTGCACCTTTGGCGTCTTCGTACTGCACGATCCAGGTGACGGATGGCTTCTTTTTCTTCTTTCCCTGAGCATCCTGACGCGACGTGGGAGGCGGACCGGCGGAGGCCACCTTTTTGGTGGACGAGTTCCCGGCGACGTTCTTTGTCCCTGAAATCCCGGCAATGGAACCGACGGCGTTGCCAATGCTGTTGGGAGCAGCCCCCGAGATGAAGCTGATGGATTCGCCGTGAACGCCCAACGCAGCCAGATCCTTCACCACTTCGGCACAGTCGGCGTAGCGATGTTTGGGATCTTTCTCCATCATCTTGCCGACAATCAGATCCAGCTTATCGGGCACTTCCGGTCGAACTTTTTTCAGACTGTCGTAGCGGCCCGTTTCTTTGGAGATGATCAGTTCCAGTGCCGTACCGCCCGTAAACGGCAGCCTGCCGGTCAGCATGTGATACAGAGTTGCTCCCAAAGCATAGATATCACTGCGCTGGTCGACCGTCTTCGCGCTGCGAGCCTGTTCCGGTGCCATGTACAGCGGCGTTCCCAGACCGGTACCGCTTTGCGTCATCGAAACGTCTTCATCGATAACCTTGGCCAGTCCGAAGTCAGCAACTTTGACGACGCCTTTGCTGGTCAGAAGAATATTGTCCGGCTTGATATCGCGATGCACCATGTTCAGATCGTGAGCATGCTTCATGGCGGCCGCACTGACCATGGCGATGTGAACGGCATCCGCAATGGAAAACTGCTTCAGCTTGTCCAGCCACTTCTGCACGCTGTACCCATCGACGTATTCGATCGCGGCAAAGTGAATCCCCTTGTACGAATCGACAGCGTAGACCTTGACCACGTTGGGGTGATCGATCTTTGCCATCGACCGAGCTTCTCGCAGGAAGCGGGCGACAAAATCACTCTTCCCGGCCAGTTCGCGGGAGAGCGTCTTCAGAGCAACCAGTCGGTCCAGGCTGACCTGTCGAGCCAGAAAGACTTCGCCCATGCCGCCTTTGCCAAGCTTCTTCTGCAGTTCAAAGTCTCCGACACGGGAGACGGATTTCTTTGATTCTGCGGCAGATGAATTCTTGTCAGTATCCGGCACGTGGAATCCTCAGACGGTCAGAAGGTCATTCCGGTCAGTTTTTCGAACGCTTCAATATACTTCTCGGACGTTCGCTGAACAACATCCATTGGCAAAGCCGGTGGAGGACTGTTACGGTCCCAGCCGGATGACAGCAGCCAGTCCCGAACAAACTGTTTGTCAAAGGACATCTGTGCCCCGCCGGGACGATAATGCTCCTGCGGCCAGAATCGCGAACTGTCCGGCGTCATCACCTCATCAATCAGAATCAGACCACCGTCCAGCACGCCGAATTCAAACTTGGTGTCGGCGATGATAATGCCGCGTTCCCGAGCATAGGCAGCTCCTTCGGAATAGATCTGCAGGCTTAGCTCCCGCAGCTGCTCCGAAGTTTCCTGCCCGATCAGCTCGACCATCCGTTCGAAACTGATGTTTTCGTCGTGGCCTTCTTCGGCCTTGGTCGCGGGAGTAAAAATGGGATGAGGCAGCTGACTGCTTTCCACTAGTCCCGCTGGCAGTTGAATACCACAAACGGTTCCGCTCTGCTGATACTCTTTCCAGCCGGAACCCGACAAATAGCCACGAACCACGCATTCAATCGGAACAACCTGCGTCTTGCGGACAATCATGC
>JAGQPY010000726.1 GCA_020426485.1 Planctomycetaceae bacterium | reverse complement strand
AAAGCGGCGACAAGTCGCCGCACTCCAAACAACAAGCTGCCGCTGTCCAGTTAGTCTCAATGATTCAACAGAAATTCGCTGCTGTTCAGCAGAGCCCAGAAGATGTCGGAAAGGATTTCAGCAGAAGAATCGGAATCTTCGTCCAAAAGTGCATGCAGACGTGTTTGTTCTTCCGCGGTGGGCGATCGACTCACGGAAGCCAGAAACAAGGTTTCCACTTTTTGTTCGGTGGGCATTGCCGGAAACTCCAGAATGGACCGCAGCGTTCGACTTTCTTCCAGACTTGTGGCTTCATCCACAAACCGGCCATTCATCATCGTGAGAGCCTGCAGGATGGTGGTTTCCCGGTCCAGCGGTGATTCGGCACTGTCGCGAAACTGATCCAGAAAGCGCCCACGCGGCGAATTCGTATCGATGACGAATGGGTTTTCGCTGCGATAGGGCTGATAATAGCCCGTCGCTTCGGCCAGACTGTCGAACAACTGTTCCGGCGTCAGACCGCGCAGAGCTGCACGAGCGAAGTCTGCTGGTTCCCGCTGGCTTTCGTGAGTCTGTCGGCTGCTGCGCTGGTAGACTCGCGTGCCCGTGATGATTCGAACCAGACGCTGCAGGTCGAAATCGTTTGCTGCGAAGTCCTCCGCCAGCAGTTGCAGGACAGCCGGATGAGACGCCGGATTGTTTACCGAGAAATCGTCAACAGGATCGACAAGTCCACGTCCGAAAAACTGAGCCCACATGCGATTGACGGCCATGTCGGCAAAGTACGGATTGTCTTTCGCCACGACCCATTCCGCCAGTCGCTGTCGCGGGCCGGAACCGTCCTTTGACCAGTCAGGTTCGACACCGTTCAGATACATGGCGGGAACAACATCGCCTGTTCCCGGAATAGCGATGCTGCGAACATCGGTCCGCTCCTCCATCGCCGCTCCGACAGGAACATCGCCGTCGGCGGAACCAGCCGCAGCAAATCCGCCATAGAACGCGGCCAGACTCCAGAATTGTTTCTGGCTCCAGCTGTCGAATGGGTGATTGTGGCACTGAGCGCAGTCCAGTCGCACACCCAGAAACGCACGGGCGGTTCCGGCCGCAAGGTTTTCGGGCTTCAGTTCCCGCACGACAAAAAACGCATCGGGACTGGTCGTGCTGGACAGAGCATTCCCGCGACTATTGTTCAGATCGGTGGTGATGATTTCACGAGCGATCTTGTCGTAGGAAACGTTTTCGGACACACGTTTCCAAAGCCACGCTTCGAAACCTGGAATGACACCACGAAATTCGGGCTGACTGGACGCCTGCGGAATCAGCGCGTTCCTCAACACGGTCGTCATGTTGCGAACGTAGGCGGGACTGTCGAGCAACTCGCGGACGATCTCCTGTCGCTTTTCAGTGGATGTACTGTCTCGAAAGTCGCGGATCTCTGAAACACCTGGAATCCGTCCCGCCAGATCCAGATACACTCGACGCAGGAATTCGTCGTCACCCGCGATTTCTGAAGGCGTCACTTCTGCAGCAGCCCATGCCTTTTCAAACAACGCATCAATCGCCGCAGAAACCGCACCTGCCGCACGTTCAGCCCCACTGGATTCATCAGCGAAGGCTGACGCCGGCAGCGGTTGTGCCCAGACGACACCGATGAAAATGAAGTGACATGTCCAGTTCCTGCGAAGTCGTCGTTGACCATCGTTGTCCATGTCCATCATTGCACTCCCCCTCTGATGACCGCTCACCGAATCTTCCTGAAAGGCGATAAGACGGCTGATTTGTACCGTTAAGTCGTCGACGAAACTATGAGTCCCTGCTGCGAGGTTCTCGTTGCCTGTTCCTTACGGGATCGTTGACGTGATCCGTCGAAAGTAGTACCACGGTCGCCAACGGCGATCTGAAGAACGGGTGGGCACGTCCCAACGCCGTGAAGAGATTTGAGTTGGAAAAACGCGGACGCTTGAAACGAATCGTGCTGTTGTTTCAGTTTCATCAGGCAGGAACATTGAACTGTTTAAC
>JAGQPY010000725.1 GCA_020426485.1 Planctomycetaceae bacterium | reverse complement strand
AAGTCTGGCTGCTGAACTGCGATATCGCCGAATATCCTCAGGCTGCCATGTTCAACCATGAACGTCGGCGCAAACGAAAGCTCCTGCTGAAACGCCGGGAAATTCAGAAGTTTGCAGAAACCGGTGAAAAACAAGGCCTGACCCTCATCCCGCTGTCCATCTTCTTTTCCCGAGGATACGTGAAGGTTCGCCTGGGGCTCTGCAAAGGTCGCAAGATCCACGACAAGCGAGAGAACCTGAAGAAGCAGGAACACCGTCGAGAAATGGACGCTGCTCTGCGCCGCAGGTAATCGCCCGCAGCGGCCTCTGTACTCTGCCCGCTGATGTGCCGGTTTCACCGAATGCGCACGACGACGCGCACAACATGCCACCGAGAATTCTGGGGTTGGGCATAATCTGCCGATCTGTTACTGTCTCCTGCGTGTTTGGCATCTGAGTTGCCTGTGTAGATCAGCAGATCCTGTTTGACGAACAGAAACGCCGTTGGAGAAACATCGGCCGCAAACAGATTCCACTGGTTTTGCTCACAGCCATGACTGTTTTGCCGGACTTTTTCAGCGATCGGCGGCCTGTTGACTGTGAGTCGCCTTTGCTTTTATGGATCGGATGTTTGTAAGAACTGCAGACATGGTCTGGCAGAAGTTACAAACACTCCGCGGATGGAAGCAGGGGCGTTCTGAAGGATGTCTTCTTTTGGTCTGATCGGACAAAAAGACATCCGTGAACGTGCCGCTGAACTTCAGGAGCAATGGACTCTGCTCTTGATCGAAAACGATGGAGTCACGGCGTTGGACAGTTCGTCAGAGCTGGTCGACGGCGACTCCTGTTGATCGCCACAGACTTTCATTGGCAGGGAAGCCACTATGAAACTGCTTGCAATGCTGATGCTGGCCGCGGACCTGAATGGCCAGCCGCTTCCGGATGTTGTGCTTCTGGACTTTACCGCCGGATACTGCGGCCCCTGTCAACAGATGGTGCCTGTCCTGCAGCGGATGGAAAAAGATCAGTTCCCCATTCGGAAGATCGACATCACCGAACAGCCTGATGTCAGTCGGCAATATCGAGTCGACCGTATTCCCACGCTGGTCCTGCTGGTCGAAGGCAAAGAAGTCAAACGTTTTGTTGGATTGACCGCTGAGTCTGAACTGCGTCAGGCCATGAACGAAGCCGCGCGGGGGCTGGATGGGCGTCGTCGACAGGCCGTTGTCGCCTCGCAGCCACAAACAGCCGGCACAACCAGCGCAGAAGACAACGATACAGTTGCCGATGCTGATCCCAGAACCGCATTCGCCGAAGATAATTTTCCGGAGGAACAGCCGCAGGAATCCCGTGGTGGCATTCGCGGCATGTTCGATCGAGTCAAGAACGGTCTGACCGGCGGCGGAAGGTCTCGGCCGCCGCTGGAACGTCCCGATTTTCGAGCTCAAAGTCCCGAAGATTCATCAACGTCAGATCATTCGGCGGCCATGGATGCCAGTGTGCGAGTTCGAGTCGTGGACGGAAAGATGCTGGATTTTGGAACAGGGACTGTTGTTCACAGCGCTGTTGGTCAGTCGATCGTCGTCACCTGCGCACATTTGTTTCAGAATGTGGACGGGAAAGCAGCCGTCATTGTGGACGTGTTCCGCAATGGAACAATCCTGAGTTACCCTGCCAAGGTGCTGGGTGGAGACCACGAAGCGGATGTTGCCATTCTGCAGATTCAAAACAAGGAGGTTCTGCCCACCGTGCCGGTGGCATTCGACCGGTCACCTCTGGAGAAAGACGAAGCCCTCTTCAGCATTGGCTGCAGTAACGGAAACCTGCCGACCGAAATGACCATGTCTGTGATCGAAGTCAATCGCTACATCGGACCCAGCAATATCCTCTGCACCAACGACCCGTCTCAGGGGCGTTCCGGTGGAGGACTGTTCGATGCCGGTCAGCGACTGGTCGGTGTCTGTAGTGCGGCCGATCGCAAGGCGAAAGAAGGACTGTACGCCGGTGCTCCCGCTGTGAAGAAACTTCTGGAAGATCTGAATCTGATGAC
>JAGQPY010000724.1 GCA_020426485.1 Planctomycetaceae bacterium | reverse complement strand
CCGGTTCAATGAAAGTTGTTGATGTGCTTTCGCAAAGGATGGCGGGTCCGTGAATTCGATCTCCGCTTCGACAGTCGGCTCGGTTGACGACAACGGCATGCACTTCAGTACCATTCCACCACATGCGGACCGACGGCTCCACACGTGTTGAACTTCCACTGGTCGATTTCTCTGGGACCTCTGCGATTCCGGAGGTCGTCTGTCGACCGAAGTCGTGTTTCGCACTTTGCGCGGCGGAGACAGCTTCCACGGTCATCGCCGCGATTTCAATGGCGTGATTGGGACGGATGTAGCCGAAAAGTCGCTGATGATTCTGTTCAAACTGCCTTCGAAAATCGCCGTCGGTCGGGGCGTCGACGCTGATCGTTGAATCTGTGCCGATATACCTGAGCTGCAGAGACATTCGCAGGGAGACCGAACCTGCAGGATGCTGCACCAGCACTTCTCGTTCCGCCTGTGTTTCCAGCTGCTTCTGAATGCGGATGACTTCTGTTGAGAAAACCTGATCCAGTGGCTTCAACACACTTTGCTGCTTCAGGACGCGGATGTCAGCCTGACCCATTCCGAACGCGCTGAGGATTCCGGCGGCCGGATGAATCAGAATCTTTCGAATCCCCAGTCGGCGAGCAATACTGCAGGCGTGCTGACCTCCGGCTCCACCAAAGCTGACCAGCACGTATTCCTCCGGATGATAGCCGCGCGCAATGGAGACTCGGCGAATGGCCTGGCTCATGTTGTCATTGGCGATTTCGAGCAGCCCTTCGGCCAGCATGTGCAGAGTGAACTGCTCGTCGACCGCTCGGGCGACCTTCATCTGATGCAGCACTTCGCGGAGCTTTGTATCAACCGCAGCGACGTTCAGAGGAAACGGAAACCTGTCCGGAATCAGCCGTCCCAGAAAGACGTTCAGATCGGTGACGGTGAGTGGCCCACCGGCTCCGTAGCACGCGGGGCCGGGAGCTGCTCCCGCACTCTGCGGACCGACAAACAGTCGAGTGCCGTCGAAGCCGCAGATGCTGCCACCACCGGCGGCCACGGTTTCGATTGCCAGGACCGGCGTCGCGATTCTGACGCCCGCTTTGACGGTTTCCGTTTGATATTCGAACTGTCCTTCGTATCTGGCGACGTCGGTACTGGTGCCGCCCATGTCAAAACCAATGGCTCGCGAGAATCCGTCTGCGGTGGCCGCCGATGAGAATCCGACGATTCCACCGGCCGGGCCGGACAGCACGCAGTCTCGTCCGCGAAAAGCGGTCGCGTTTACCAGTCCGCCATTCGAGGTCATCACCTGAATTTCACTTGCGGGCAACAGGCGGCGGATGTCGTTCATATACGCGCGGAGAACGGGATTCAGGTAGGCGTCGAGCACGGTGGTGTCACATCGAGGCACATACCGGATCAACGGAGACACTTCCGAAGAGCGGCTGACTTCTTCCACGCCTAACTCGCGAATCCTCTGTTCGATTTCGATTTCATGTCGCGGATTTGCGAAGGCATTCATCAGACAGATGGCCACCGAATCGACTTCCCGCAGTTGCTCCTTCAGCCATGTTGTCAGACTTTCGTTTGATGATGTTGCCAAAGACTGATTTCTGAGGTCTGCTCCACTGGAGACGGGGGCGTCAGCTGTACGAACGCATGCGGTCACTGAAGGCGGACCGGCGTCGGGCTGACAATCAGCTTCCATGGAATGCGATCGCTTCAGTGTGAGCGGTCGCAGCACGGTGCCGTCCGTCGTCATTCGCTCATCAACTTCGATGACGCGGCAGAAGAGTGGTTCCGGCTTCACAATATCCAGAGCAAACAGGTCCGGACGGTCCTGGTTTCCGATCAGCGGCACGTCGCCAAAACCTTTGGTCGTCACCAAAGCGGTTCGGGCTCCACTGCGGGTCAGCAGTGCATTGGTTCCGCGAGTCGTTCCGAAACGAAGGCGGACCGGCGGGCATGTTGCATCCGGACGAAGTGCGAGCAGCCACCGAATGGCCAGAACAGGAGCCGGAAGCCCACAGTCCAGTTCATAGGTGAATGAATCC
>JAGQPY010000723.1 GCA_020426485.1 Planctomycetaceae bacterium | reverse complement strand
CTCAGAAGTCTCACGACTTCTGAGACGTTCCTGACGACTTCTTGCTGCGTTCGTTTTCCTGCGGAAACTGGTGACAAAAAACGTTCACGGCTTTGGGCCGTCCCCTGATTCAGATGGCCTTTAGTCTACCCAGTGCCTGCCGGCGAATGATCTGGAAATGTAAGTGCTTCGGATCTTATCGCGAAATTGGAACGTGGGCTGAAGCGTTTTTGAATGGTGAGGACTGTGGTTTCAACGGCGGTGAAAAACGACCGTTGTGTCATTTTACCTTCAACAATTCGACAACGAAGTGCAGAGTTGCATTGGGTGGTACTGAGCCCCCGGATCCGCTGGTGCCATAGCCAAGTCGAGCCGGAACCCAGAGTTCGATCATGCCGCCTTCTCCAATCAGCTGCATTCCTTCTGTCCAGCCGGCGATGACGCCGTTTAATGGAAAGGAGGTTGGCATGCCGCGGTCGTAAGAGCTGTCGAAAACGTTTCCGTTGTCCAGCCAGCCTCGATAATGCACTGTGACGGTGTTCGTGGCGGCAGGTCGTCGTCCGTTGGAAGCTCTGAGAATTCGGTAACGAAGTCCGGATTCGGTCATTTCAAACGTCGAAGGCGCATCCGGATCAACAGCGCCGGTATCGTACTGCAGTTCTTTGGAATCCGTAAACAGCACCACGTCGGAGTTTGCAGCTGCCGAAACCTGTTTGATCGATTGTTCGCCGTCGACAGTGGCCCCCTGTGATTCGCGGGCTGACAGCGATGTGCGGTCGGTCGAAAGTCCGGACGATTTGCATCCGAACAGAATGACGACGAACATCAGCGAAAGCGAATGGTAACGCAGCATGGCGGGCTCGAATGATAACGGTGATACAATGGCAGCAGGGTGGAGAATGTAATTGTGAAGGATGGCTGTCAGCAACATCGGTCCGCAGCCACAGCATACAGAAAACGTGACGCATTGATCGAAAACCGCCTGAATTCGGCGAAGTTGACCGGTTGCTGCTTCCAGGAGTCGGCACGTGCATTTGGACGACGGACGGGAATCCACATTTCGCTTCGCATTCGACCAGACTACGATGCAGATCCGTCCTGTGAATGGTCTGAATTCGACGACGCGACGAAAACCCCGCAGAAATCGGATGCAGCGATCGCGCCGCCAAGGAAACGGGACGGGCTGACCGGTAAAGTCAGAGTCAATTCTGATGAAACAAAGTTCTGATCTCCATGCGTAAACGAGTTTGGATAATCGCAGCGTTTGCTGCCATCATATCAGGCTGGATGGCGATGCAGCCCAGCCCCGTGAGTGTCGATGTGGCTCACGTCGAACGCGGGACGATGCTGCTGACGGTCACTGACGACGGTCGCACCAGAATTCGCGAAAAGTACACGGTGTCGGCTCCACTGGCCGCGCGGCTGGTCAGGATTGATCTGGAACCCGGCGATCGGATTGAAGCCGGTGAGACTCCACTGGCTGTTCTTCAGCCAACCAATCCGGCCTTGCTCGACCCGCGCGAACTGGCAGAAGCGCGCGCTCGAGCGAGTTCCGCAGAAGCACGCCTGAATCAGCTGGAACCACGACTGACTCTGGCAAAAGAGAAACTGAATTTTGCGGAATCGGAACTTGGGCGTCTTCGTCAGCTGGAGGCCAGAAAGTCAACGTCGTCAAACGAAGTCGACGCCGCGGAACTGGAATTCGACAGCGCCAGCGCCAATTACAGTGACGTGGTATTTGCACAGGAGATCGCGGCGTTTGAACTGCAGCTGGCCAAAGCCGCGCTGGAACATACGGCAATTGACGGTTCAGCAGATGCCACAGACAGTCGACAGCTGCCAATCGTGGCACCGATCACCGGACAGGTGCTTCGCGTGTTTCAGGAAAGTGCCACAGTCGTGACGCCCGGCGAACCGCTGCTGGAAATCGGCGATCCGTCTGATCTGGAAGTTGAAGTCGATGTTCTGTCGACCGATGCCGTCCGGATTCGTCCTGGGGCTGCTGTTTTTCTGGAAAACTGGGGAGGTGCAGAAGCTCTGCACGGCAAGGTGCGGCTTGTCGAACCGG
>JAGQPY010000722.1 GCA_020426485.1 Planctomycetaceae bacterium | reverse complement strand
TGGGTGTCCTCCTCGACCGGAAGCTTTGCTGGAAGGTTTGATGAGAATTCAGGACAAGATGAAGGCTCGCAAACTGACCAGAGGTCAGGAAAGCAAGCTGCCTGTTCCGCATCACAGCGGGTACTCAGCACTGAATGTCTGATCGATGTGATGATTTGAGATTTCAGATCAGCAATTTCAGATCAGCAATTTGAGATCTGAGATTCAGAATCTGAAAATCACTCCAAACAACTTCGAGCCGCCACCTCGAAGAGTCATCAAGTCCCTTTTGTAACAGTTTGACTGAACCACAAATCTGATTCCTCTTTTCCGATTGCGTCGAATCGTATCGGCCGTCGGAGCGTTCCGATGACTTGCGGACTGGTTCCGCGGTCCGGGTGAGGTATCGTTTGAACAAGGAATTGCGAACGCCATGAGCAGCCTGCTCAAGATCACCGACCTGCATGTTTCGGTTGCCGACACGCCCATTCTCAGGGGTGTGAATATGGAAATTCGTCAGGGCGAAATCCATGCTCTGATGGGGCCCAACGGTTCGGGAAAAAGCACGCTGGCCTATGCATTGGCCGGTCATCCAAACTATGAAGTGACGGGCGGCTCAATTGAAGTCGATGGCGTCAACATCACCGAATTCGCGGCAGACGAGCGAGCTCGGTTGGGCATGTTTCTCGCCTTTCAGTATCCGGTTGTGATTCCGGGAGTGAAGGTCGCCGACTTCATTCGCCACGCGGTCAGCAACATCCGCAATCCCGATCGCAAAGAAGGTGAAGGGCTGATCGGCATGCGGGAGTTCCGCAAGGAAATCAAAGCGAAGATGGAAGAGCTGGGGATGGACGTCGAGTTCGCTCGACGCTACCTGAACGACGGCTTCTCCGGTGGCGAAAAGAAACGCATGGAGATTCTGCAGATGGCCATGCTGCAGCCGAAGTTCGCCATTCTGGATGAAACCGACAGCGGACTGGACAGCGATGCCGTGCGAGTCGTCAGCGAGGGGCTGGCGAAACTCAGCGGGCCTCAAATGGGTGTGCTGATCATCACTCACCACGAACGCCTGCTGGAGTTCAATCCGCCTCAATACACCCACGTGATGCTGGGCGGTCGCATCGTCGAAACCGGCGACGCCAGCCTGGCTCACGATCTGCACGCCAACGGCTACGCATCCATTCGAGAACGACACCCCGACGCCGCTGCAGATAACGCCAAGCGAGAAGCGGCTGCGGTGTAACACGTTTGCCGCCGATTTGTAGCCCGCCAAAGCCGTGTACAGTTTGGCGGAAAGGTAGGAGCGAGGTTTTCCCAATGGTGATTACTCTGGAACTGACTGAAGAGCTGCAGCGGAAACTGACTGATGAAGCAGATCGACTAAACGTCAGTCCTGCGGAACTTGCTGTGTCGGCTATAACAAAATGGCTGGCCGCCAATGAAACCAGCCGCAAGTCCGCAGTTCGGGACGCAGCGATGGATTCCATCAACAGAAATCGTGAGATGTTGGAAAAGCTTTCATGATTGTCTACCTGAACGTTCCGGACGTTCTTGAGATTCATGAGTGCGTCATTCGGGAGACCGGTGGTGGAACTGGCATTCGAGATTCTGGTCTGCTTGAATCGGCTGTCGCTCAACCGCAAGCATCGTTTGGCGGAGTCGAATTGTAGTCGACAATCGAACAGAAGGCGGCGGCTTACTGTTTTTCCATCGTGATGAACCACCCGTTTGTAGATGGCAACAAGCGAACGGGGTTTGTGGCTGCGGACACATTTCTGCGTCTCAATGGTTACTTTTTGAAGGTCGATCAAAAATCGGGCGAAGAAACAATCCTGGAACTGGCGTCGGGGCGAATGCCGAAAGGGCAAATCGCGAAATGGTTCGCCGACAACATTGCAGCGCTCGACAAATAGCTGCTTCTGAAAACTGAACACTTCAAACTGAAAACTTCTCAACATGAGCACCGATACCCCCACCAAAGCAGACGTTGAAATCGGCGATTACCAGTATGGTTTTCACGATTCGACGGATAACTATGAATTCAAAAGCCGCAAGGGTCTGGATCGTGAGATCGT
>JAGQPY010000721.1 GCA_020426485.1 Planctomycetaceae bacterium | reverse complement strand
TCTTCCGTCGTCAAAGGAATTTACAGTCCATCGGGGGCGCCTGACCGATAAAATACGCGAAGCGGTCGTTTCGATCGGTGATTCGAAGTTTTGAAGTTCAGTTCTCCGTTGGGGGGCCGCAGTTCTCCGTGAGGAATTGTACGGCGCGCTTCTTCCGCCGATCGTGCATCGATCGAAATCAGAAGAAGTCTCTGTGGTGAAGACCTGCGGGAATCGATTGTGGGGCCGATGGTTCGATATGCCGTCCTCGCCCCGGTTTTCAGAAGTCCAGCGGCACAAAGCCGTCAACCGTGAAAGTTAGAAGACGATGTCAGAAGCCGATCCACTGGGCAGTGCTGCACAGGAATGGTTCCGGAAAGGCACGGATGCCATGAACCGACAGAACTGGGACTTCGCGATCGAATGCTTCACAAATGCCGTGAAGATGAAACCGGATGCCGTTCTGTTTCGCCAGACCAAACATCTCTGCTGCCGCAAGATGTACGGCGACAACGGAACCGGTGCCAAGATGGCCGGCATGAAACTGATGGGCACGCGCAGCAAGATCAAGAAAGCGCGAGCCAAGGAAGACTGGGCGACACTGGACGAGCTGGCCGAAGATGGCATTCCCGTCAACCCATGGGATGCTCAACTGTTCGCGGATCTGGGCGAAGCGAGTGCTCAACTGGATCGAGGCGAAATCGCGAAATACGCCTTCAGCAAGGCTGTCGAAATTGATCGGCAGAACATCGAATTTCTGAAACGACTCGGACACGTGCTGCACGAACGCGGCGAATACAAAGAAGCTCGCGCCTGCTTCAAGAAGATCTACGAACTGGATCCCAGCAACAGCGACGCCCGCTCCATGATGGGACGCATTGACGCGGACATGGTGATGGATCGCGGCAACTATGACAAAGCCAAGTCCACTCAGGATGTAAAGGTCGAAAAAGAAGCAACCAACGCCTACGAAGAAGACCGTCGTGCTCGCCGAGGTCGTGCTCAGAATCAGTCGGTTGCTCCTGGCGAATCCGTCGAAATGGACTTGCGAGCCGCCATTCGCAAAGATCCGAAAAACGTGGCTCAGTATTTGAAACTGGCCGATTTCCTGCGGGGCGAACGACAACTGGCTCAGTCGATGGAGATTCTCGATCAGGCTCTGGAAGTTTCCGGGGGAGACGTTGCGATTCGAGAAAAGAAGGAAGACGTCGAACTGGAAATCATGAAAGAAAAGACAGCGGAAGCTGTCGAACGTGCTCGCCAGAACCCCGACAAAGAACGGCTTCAGGAAAAAGCCAAGACAATGAAGGTGGAACTGATCACTCGGGAAATCGAGGTCCTTGCGGCTCGTACCGAACGCAATCCGAACGACATGAAGATGAAGTTCGAGCTGGCCGAACGCTACCGCAAGACACAACAGTTCGCTCAGGCCATTCCTCTGTACCAGCAAACGGTTGCCGATTCACGATTGACCGAAGATGCTCTGGTCAATCTGGGCGAATGCTTCGTCCGAGCAGGCAAGCTGGATCTGGGACGCCGACAGTTCGAAAAAGCACTGGAAACGCTCAGCGCCAACGACAAGCCGGATTCCTTCAAGATGGCTCACTACTGGCTGGGACGCATCTACGAAAAGGCCGAGAAGAACGATCTGGCCGAAAACCACTACAACGAAATTCTCTCGGTCGACTTTACCTACCGAGATGTTCAGGATCGCCTGTCCAAACTCCAGGGGGACGACGCGTTCAGCGATGTTGGCGGACTCGATTGATTCCGACAGCGTTCCCCTG
This sequence comes from Planctomycetaceae bacterium, assembly GCA_020426485.1. Lineage (GTDB taxonomy): Bacteria > Planctomycetota > Planctomycetia > Planctomycetales > Planctomycetaceae > JAGQPY01. The sequence continues at coordinate 298 of JAGQPY010000721.1, read as the reverse complement.
AAATACGCCGTGTTGCCCTCAAAGAAGCGGTGAGTGCCGACGAACTGCAATTCGCCAGGTTTGACGGACAGTAAGTTCCTTTTCGGCAGCATCGGCCGCAAGTCCCGAGTCAGCTCCCAATCAATGAAGAATTGATGTTTTCAACAACACCGTTCCCCGCATTGCGATCCTTCTTTGCGTTGATCATCCAGGTCATGGTGCTCGGTCATGGGGTCGATGGGGCAATGGCGGCCGACGCGACTCGGCCTCAGTTGCAGATTTACAACGGCACCTCCAGCCCGGTGCAGGTCTTCTGGCT
>JAGQPY010000720.1 GCA_020426485.1 Planctomycetaceae bacterium | reverse complement strand
CACTGGCAGAGCCAGTGGCACACAGGCTGCTGTTTCCCACCCGCCAGAGATCTGAGGAGAACTCCGAATCTCTGGTCTCCTATTCCGAATGGGCAGCGATCTCAGCTTCACCGGAAGAGAAGCAATGCTTTACTTCTGTGCGGCGGGGGTAGCACGGGCGGCTTCTGTTGTGTTTAGAATATCTTCTTTTTTTGAATCAGATGAATGTGGGCGACTTCTGGCTTTTTGCCAGTGCCCTGAGTCGATCGGCAGCAAACACTGGCAAAACCAGTGGCGCTCGATCTGATCCGGCGACAGTCCCACCCAGCCGAGGGCATCGCACCCGTTTTTGTCAGACAGATCACCCTGCGTTTCCGTTTGGAGGTTCCCCAAAGTCTGAGGCCCCCAAGGACAACACCGGTCTCCGGACCTGAGTTTTTGTCACGGGCGACCGCAAACTGAAGAGCGTAGAGCAATGAATCCTGTGTTTTTCTGCAAAACTCGGGGACAAACCTGACTCGCTGCCTTGTTCACCAAAAGACTTTCACGATCCCCCAAAGCCTCGAAAAACCCGCTTTGGGGGCTTTGAAACGGGGGAAAACCGATTTCTGTCAGCGATTATTGCAGAGTTTTCCAGTGTTCTGTTAGACGGCTTTATTGTTTGCGTCTTCCACCTTAGAGTGTCACCGAAGCAGACTTTCGGATGGGCTCACGGCAGAAAACGTTGATTTTTTGCCGGATTGAAGACTGGAACAGAGGATGGCCGACGAGCCATTGGATCAATCGGAGGACCTGGACGCGGTTTATCGGAGGCATTCCCGAGAACTGTGGGCGATTTTCTATTCGCAGTGCAGCGACCGCGAACGGTCTTACGACGCCGTTCAGGAATGTTTTCTTCGGCTGCATGCGTATCAGGGAGAGCCCATTCGGGATGTGCGAGCGTGGTTGCTGCGTGTGGGGCAAAACTGGCTGAGGGATGTGGCTCGCCGAAAGAGCAGCAAGCCCACAGCCACACTGGATGAAATGCCGAATCAGCAGCTCAGCCCGGAACATTTTTTGAGTTCCGATGAGAACCGTGATTCGATTCGGCAGTGTCTTCAGCAAATGCTGGAGGATGACCGGAAGGTGCTGGTCATGAAGTATGCACTCGACTGGTCTTCCGTTCAGATGTCAAAAGTGCTCGACTGCAGTCCTGCAGCGGTTGACATGAGATTGTCGCGAGCACGGCGGCGTCTGGCGGAGCTACTGGAAGAACAGGGATATTCCCATGAATAACGAAACCAACCATCGCAAACGCGGCCTGTCTGAGGATGACATGGATCAGATTCTGCACTCATTTTTCCGCATGGAAGTTCCCGCGGAACTCAACCAGCTGCCGTCCACGTGGCCTCAGATTCAGAAGGCTCATGGTTCCCACGGCGCGACGCTGGTCACAGACGCGGCGATCTCTTCGGAAACCAGTGCCGAAGGATTTCGTCAGCACCGGAGTCGCCGAGTGTTGGCGGTTCTGGCGTCTTTGACCGCGTGCGCGATGTTGTTGCTGATGACCACTTCATCGCCGCCCGTTGTCGATCAGAATCACGCCGTGACCACGGAGAATCCTGTTCCGGGAACGCAGGGTCTGATGAATGTTTCCAGCGGAGATACGTCCACAGAAGGTGTCGTGGATGACCGTAACACCACTCTGGAAGAAATCGATGGCATCGAATTGACTCCCGAAAAGAAGCCAACGCCAAAGAATTCGGGTGACTGATCCGTTGATTGCACAGATCGAACATCCCACACAACACAGATGAACCCCGGTCCGCTTGCTGGCCGGGGTTTTTCAATGCTCATCGGCGATGGTTGTCGGCAGCCGCCGAACTCAGCCCCCGATGGAATGCATCGGGCGATTGGGCTGAACAAAGTCGGCCGAATTGATCTGATGCCCTGGCCCCTTCGCCGCAATACAGCTCAGCATCGCCTGTGCAATTTGTTCATCCGTTCCGCCGGACCTCAGGATGCCGCGAATGTCCGTTTCGTCCAGGCTGAACAAGCAATTGCGCAGGCGACCTTCGGACGTCAGACGAAATCGATTGCAGCTGCCGCA
>JAGQPY010000071.1 GCA_020426485.1 Planctomycetaceae bacterium | reverse complement strand
CACGATGCGACTCTGGCGGAAATGGAAGACGCGTATCAGCAGGAAAAGGCCAGTGAGAAACGAGGCTGATCGTTCTTGATCGGCAGAAATTCAGGCTCGGTACGAAGTTACGGGACGACTGTCGTCCCTTCAGGATGAGTTCCGTTCGCGTACATTCACCGGTCGTGAGTCTGTCGGCAACCAACGGCTCATCTCGGTGATCCTTTTAAGATCAATCACAGAGCGTTGACGAAATAATTGATGCGGACTTAAGTTCGCGCAGAGCCGGTTTCTCGTCACTTCGATGTCTGTCGCCGTGTCGGCAACGTGCTATCGTCGGCCGCCGAGGAAACCGGCTGTTGGATCCGCGATTCTGCGGCGGAAGGTTGTCGTTCGTTCCAGCAGTCCTTTGAGTTGTTCGTGGTCGACGGCGATCTGCTGACAGGTTTCTTCAACGGCCGGAAACAGCCCATGAACCAGTCGTGATTCGGCCATCGTCTGAGCCAGACTGCGAACGCGATCGGTCAGCCCCTGTCGAAGCTGCCACGTGAACACGGCAATCAGCATTCCGGACCAGATCACCAGAAAGATCAGCGCGGGGATGTAGAAGTCAATCGACAGCAGTGGTTCTGCCTGGTCTCGAAAGCCCAGCACCGGCGACAGGAATGACGACCAGAAGAAGTTGTGCCCGATACGCCCGAGTACGAACAGGACGTACAGCAGAAATGCCGCTTCGTATCGAATTCGAAGAGTGGGCTCGCCACTGGCCGCCGCCAGTTCTTCAATCGATTCATCAACGATACGACTGGCATCGCCCAGAAATTCGCCTTCCAACGACGCTGCCTGTCGCCGCAGATCGGCCAGATCACGCTTGCGATCGGCCACGTCGGAATCGATTTCCGCGGCACGCAGATGTCCGGAAATCACCATGCGACTTTCCTGCAGCTGAGCATCACTGATGCCGAACGTGGACAGTCGTTCCAGCACTGTATCCGCTTCCTTTTCCTCCGCGCGAGCTTTCAGCCAGCGTGCTCCCTGCACAGCGCCAATCAGCGCCATTTGAGCGGACGTGCGAGCCCGAAAGAATGTGAACGAGGCAATCAAGGCTCCCAGACCGTTGTAAAGTCTCAGAACTGTGGAAAACGGACTGAAGCCCCACATATCCGTGATTGCACTGAGTAAACGGCGTTCCCAGAGCGTGCGGTTCGACAGGAGTTCATCGCCCAGCTGCTGCGACAGTGTGCTGCGAATGCGGTGTCGCTGCTCTTCCAGAGCGACGCTCAGCTTGTTAACAGCACCCAGTCGAGCATCGTAGTCGCGTTCACAGATTTCCAGAGCTTCCTGCAGCAGGTCAATCAGATTCGCGCGGCGAATTTCGACTCGTCGAGCCACTCCCAGTTGACTGCTGAGCAGGTCCAGCAGACGACCGAAGTCGCCGGACGGTCGATGATTGATCTGTTGTTCTTTGAAGGCTCGATGGGAATCCACAAAGAACATGTCCGGCACGTCGTACTTTGCGGAAAGAACTTTCTTCCAGTCGTCGCGAATGTCCGAATCCATGTCGGCATGTGTCTGTACGAAGACCAGACGACAACCGCTGGCCACGTCGGACAGTTCGTCAATGACACAGGCGTTGCGATACTTTTGTTGAGTCGACGTATAAATCAGCACATCACAGTGCGGCACAATGCTGCGCAGGATCGCCAGGTTGCTTCCGGCTAATGCTGTTTCGCTGGTGTCGGGATCCGGGCAGTCGATCAGGACAATGTCGCGCAGAACAGGAGCGTCGACCTGGCGGACCTGAAATTCGGACAGGTCCAATCCCAGAGAATCCGCATCGACTTCCGGGTGAATCAGCAGCACCGGGCGAGTCGTGGTGGGGCGTTGCCGTCCGGCGGTTGAAACTTCGCTGCCCACCAGAGCATTCACCAGAGTACTCTTGCCGGTGCCGGTTCCTCCGAAGGTGGCCACAACCAGAGGCGTTTCCAGGCGAAATCGCAGAGTATGAATGCGATCCAGCAGTCGCTTCACCAAGGCTCGCGCCCGGTGAGCCGGTCGCCAGCGGGGCGGATGATCAACCCAGTCTTTCAGTTGCTCGGTCAGATCGTCGACTTCGGCCAGCAGAGCGATGTGTTCCAGTTGATCGTGGCTGTTCATGCGGCAGGCTCCGAATCAGCTGTGGACGGCATCAGGTCCTGAAGGTCTTTCAGAGCTTTGGCGACGTTCTGGTATTCAGCTGACGAAGTCAGTTCGGCGGCGGCCTGTAGTTCTTCGGGCAAAGTTCCCAGAACGTCGTCACGAATCACCTGAGTCAGCCATTCGACTCGCCGCTGAGTAAACACGCTGTGCAAACGATGGAACCATGTCTGCAGCATGCCTGATCCGGCACTGGCCATTCCGGAAACGGCCGTTTCACCGGCAACGGCGGTCGTGGCTCCCGTGGCCACATCGGCCACCACATGCACAACCGCGCTGGCGGCCGCATTGGCCACAAACGGTGCAACGGTTTCGCTGACGGGGCCCATGCCCAGACTGAACAGCACCACGCTGGTCATGGGTCGAACGGCGGCTGAAACATTGTGCAGCTGTCGATACATCTGAAACAGTTGAGGACTGTCGACGCTGAAGACTTCCATTTCCTGTGCAACGATCGAACGAATTTCGGCGCTGAAGTCGACTTTGCGGTGTCGTTGGCGCAGAGTTTCAATCAGTCGAGTTCGCGAAGCGGCGTCCAGAATCAGTTCCATGCGCTGGCGGACCAGAGCATCGCCGTTGTCCGCCATCCACTGCAGCTTGTCAAACATTTCTTCGACCGTCAGCAGAATCGCTGACCACTCCGCTTCCCGATAACGATCCATGGGTGGAATGGGTTCGCCCTGAATCGCATCGCGAGCCATTCGCAGCGGCACCAGGACAGCCTTGCCCATGACATCGTAGAACGTGTTGATTTTTTTGGCCCAGCCCTGTTGGCGTTCCTTCCACCAGATGCGAATTTCGTCCACAAAAGTGGTGTTGGCCGGTGTTGGCCAGTCGCGAATTTTCAGCACCGAATCGGCCGACAGTCGCTGCGAGGTCTTGGCCAAAGCTTCGCTGGCTTTGCTCAACCGTTTCAGATGCTGAGGAATGCCGCTGACCGGGTGAATCAGTTGCTGCAGGGAACCTCGCAGCGTGCGAATGCGAATCTCCCGAAATTTCAGTCGTGACAGGTCTTCTCGCAGATCGCGCGGCTGCTGCGAATCACGGCTCGGCGATTTAAAAGGGTCCGACCCGTTTAATTCAGTGGAACTGCCTGCGGCCGGCCGAGGCCACTGGCGTTCGAAGAACGGCAGACGCAATTGTTCAGCGGCCGTGCGATCGGCGGGAGCAATGTAGACGGAATCCGGCTTGATCGATGTTTCTCGGCAGAACGTCTCCAGCCAGACCGGCCAGTACTGTTCATCATCCGGAAGAACACACTGATTGAAGACCACCAGCACGGCTTTGTCTTCTCGCCCTGCTTTGCGGAAGAATTCCTTAACGGCCGCGTCGTTGTACTTCTGCTGGGTCAGAACGGCAATCAGCACATCGGCCGATCGGCGGACCGCGTCGGCTCGCACCCAGTTGACTCGTGCGTCGCTGTCGATGTCGGGCGTGTCCAGCACCAGCAGCGTCGATGGCAGGTTGTCGGCCGTTCGCCAGAACAACAAACTGTCATCGGTTTCCTGCAATGCGGATTCGGCGTCGGTCCATTTCTTCATCGTGAAGTCAGGAAACACGGCTGCCAGGTTTTCGCGGTCCGGAAAGCCTTCCGGCACCAAAGCCACCGGATGTTTGGTTCCGGACGCCAGAGGACTGGTCGCGCTGGCTCGATGTCCGGCCAGGTGATTGAAAATTACGCTTTTGCCGATATTCGTTCCGCCCACAACCGCCACGACCAGCCATGACTGCTGGCCCAGCTGAGGCACAAGTTTCTGGCGAAGCAGTTCAAACCATTCCTGCCCCTCCAGGTCGTCGGGCTGCAGCAACCGCGCCTGGGCCTGCAGTTTCGGAAGTCCGTCACACAGACGACGGACGGCATCCGAAATCTTTTCGAAAGACAGGGTTGAGGCGTTTTCCGGAGCCATAAAGCAACAGCAGGGAGCGGGGACGAGTTTGACGAAGCGATGTCGCAGACCATGCCGGCGACTGTTTGGCAGTGCTGCCGCTGGTCGTTCGGAAACATGGCGTCCATGTGAACATGCCTGCTCACATCAGAAGTCGATGATGGATTGTCCCCCACGGTCGAGCCGATTGCAAAAAGTCTCACAGCAGGAAGCGGACGTTCCGGCGAGACTCTTCGTCGAATTCCGAATCTTCAGCAAATCGCCGCGTTTTGGAACACCATGCAGCATCGCTGCGGACGGAAAACTTTCGCGCACCGGAATGATCGAACTCTGAAAATGATCAGACTCTGAAATGATCGGCCGGCTTCAGGAAACTCCGAGCAATTCGTGCAGGCGATCACGGATTTCATCGGGAGGCCCGCCTTTTGCAATGAATGGAACGTTGCCCAACAGTTCAGCTGCGGCTCGAATGCGGCCTTCCCGGCGACCGGAGTAGAAGATTGCGGGAGTGGTACAGCCCTGCTGTCGCAACGTGGACAAAAGCTGAATTCCATTCATCTCCGGCAGGTCGACATCAATGATCAGGCACTGACAACGTGAACCAATTTCACAGCGAAGCAGCGCTTCTGCGGAGTCAAAGGTGTGGCAGATCAGTCCCGATGCTGTCACCAGTGCGGCCAGCGATTCGCAGACGTCCAGGTCGTCTTCCACAATGCAGACGGTAAGACTGTTCATTGACATTGTCGGACGGCCCTGCTGGAAAATCGGAAATATGCCGCCGAAGTTTGTTCGGACGGCTCCGCACCGAAGAGTAAAAACCGGACGGACTGTTGCTTGTTTGCTAACTTGTGGCATAGCCGATCGTGATCCACAATGTGGGATTCCACACGCGATGGCGTTTCCCCGCAACGCGGCGTCCGGATCGGGAAAAGCCAATGTGGTTTTCCCGGTGACGATCAGAGAATTTCGGCGGAGCTGCAGGTTGCCGGCGTCGTCGTTCCGGGCGTTGATCTTCACCTCAGTTTTGACACCTCATCCGCAGGGCTGGTTTCGTATGCCATCTGTGAGATCTCAGATACCGATGCCAAAGTTGCCTGCGTTGTGTTTCGCGCCAGATAACGTCCGTCGTGAGGTCGTTTTGCTCAGACTCCTGATGATGATGGCGGTCTTGACTGTTCCCGATCGTCTCGTGGAAACACCTCGCGTCTTCGGTCAGGAAGCCGTCTCAGCAGCGCTGATCGGCACCCCGGATTTCGAACTGATCCCGTCGCCGCTGGATGGAGGCCGCCTGCGAGCGCATCAGGTGGCTGTGACGCGGGACGGAATAGTGGTGGTGGCATGTCCGATCGGAATCGCTGTGTTTGACGGTACGAACTGGCAGCAGGTCATGCTTCCCGATTCGATGCCTGGCACTTGTGTGACCGTCGACCTCACAGGCACGATCTACGTCGGAGGACAGGGGGACGTTGGAATCATCGAACCGGATGACCGACTGCAGTATCATTATCGATCATTGTCCGCGGAAATGGGCTCCATTCGATGGCACAGCAATGCAGATGCGCGGCCCGCTTCGCCGGATGCGCCCGCTTCGCCGGATGCGCCTGACAATGTGAAGGCGACCGAATCCGTCCCCGATTTCCTTCGTGAACAGGCGGGAAGGCTGTATCAGATCTTCTCGCGAGACACCGATCTTCAATTCTGTTTTTCGAACGGCGTCCTGCAGCTTCCAAAACCAGTCGCAAAGGGAAGCCATCCTGTCTGGTTGCCGACCGGCGAAGAGAGCGTCCAGAGCTACAGCTTCGTTGATGGTCGACTTCTGGCGGGCGTGGGGCGGAAGGGCTTCTGTGAGGTATCGGAATCCGGGTATGTTCCGGTCGCCGATGTGACTGGCGAAATCGTTCGCGGATACAATGACAGCTTTATGATCGGATGCTGTCGATACTCCGACAGCACGCTGCTGACAATCACGTATCTTGGCGGCCTGGCAAAAGTCGTCGACGGGAAAGTGACTTCGTTTGAATGCCCGGCCAGCGAATGGCTCAGTGTCGTGCATGCGAAAGGACTTGCTGCGGTTGGTGAAGACCGGTTCATTGCGACCACCGAATCCGGTGTGACGTTGTTTGATCGAGACGGCAATATCACGGCAACTATTGGGCCTCGTGATGGCGACGGGATCGGGATTTGCACAAGCAATCCGTTTATCGATCACGAAGACAGAATCTGGGTGCCAATGATCCACAGTGCTCCGCTGGCGGTGCTGGATGGTTCACTGGCAGTCCGGCGATTCACCGCTCGACGCGAACGGTGCGATTGGTTACAGGAAGCCTTCGGCACGGTCATCGCCTCACTGCAATCGGACATCGGGTATCCGGTCTACCGATCCGTGCCGCCACCGGATGCCAATGAAGAACCGGACCTGCGTCCCGGGCTGAGGTGGAAGCATGTGAGCGGCAAGCCGGAACATTCGCTGGGGAGCGTCCTGTGGAATGACGAGCTTGTTTGCTGTTCAGTTCGCGGCCTGCAGATTGTGCGTGAGGACCTGAGTGTCGAGAAGATCGAATTTCCCTATTACCTGACCGCCCCCTGTATTGTGCCGGAAGCGGATCTGCTGGTCTGCGGTTCGATCAATTCGCATATTCAGGTATTTCGTCGCGACGAATCGTGGACTCACGTCGGTGAACTACCCGAAGCTCCGGAACGCTGTATCGCGACGCTGTGGGATGCTGAGTCTCGGCAAATCTGGTGCTGTGGAGTTGAGCCGTCCGGCAGGATGCTGTTTTATCGATCGGATTCCGTGGACCTGAGATCTGCAGACCTGCCCCGGATTCAATTCACACCCATGAACGAGTCTGCCAACTCGGCGCGGGGGGCTTTTGCGATTTGGAACAGTCGAGTGTTGCTGTGCTCTTCTCGCGGATTGCTGGAGTATGACCGTGCGTCGGATTCCCTGACGCCGTTTCAACTTCCCCAGATCACCGGTGAGGATCTGACGGGCGACGACGTGGAATTGATTCAGGTGGATTCCGGCGGCAATCTCTGGATGAGTACGTCGCGGTTTGAATTGATCCGTATCAGCCCGGACGGCGTGGCGGATGTGCCGCGAGGACTTACGCAGGGCGACGTTGTTGGCAGTATCTTCGCCCCTGCAGACAGCAAATATGTGTGGATTCAGACGATGTCAAACCGCCTGATCCGTACTCCCGTCGCTCAACCTGATCGCCGTTGGTCGGCGGACGTTCGATTAACCGGACTGTCTTCTCAATCGATCGACGGTACGACGGACCTTCGACGCAAAGACTGGTCGGTGCAGAAGGACCTGGAACTGCCGGCCGGCCAGCGGGCGGTGGAAGTTCGTTTTGCCTGCACGACGGCCGGTCGAATGCCCGAACGATGCTATCAGTATCGACTGATCGGTCTGAATTCCAACTGGTCGGAATGGACGTCGGAAAATCGTCAGTCATTCCGATCACTTCCGCCGGGACGTTACGAATTTCAGGTACGTGCGCGAGGACGTGACTTTCGCATCGGGCGTTCGCAGTCCGTTAAGTTTACCATCCTTCCGCCATGGTACCGGTCGCCTGCCATGTGGCTGGTCTATTCAATCCTGGCCAGTGCAGTTGTCGGATTTGTGATTCGGCATCGCACCCAACTGGCTCGACGACAGGTGGCTCACCTGGAAGAACTGATCTCCCAACGGACCGAAGATCTGCGGGATTCCCGTGACCGCTATCGCTGGCTCGTCGAAGGACTGGAAGAGAACTATGTTTTCTTCACCACTGACGCCAGGGGGCAGTTCACCTATGCCAGCCCATCGGTTCGGCGAGTTCTTGGAGCAGAACCATCGGCCATACTTGGCAAGCCGTGGGAATCTCTGATCGCCGCGCCGCCCTGTGATCTTGATTTTTCAGCAGACAGGACTGGTGGGGACGACGCCCCGCCTCGAGCTCTGGTGTTTGAAGCAGCCGCAAAACATCGAGATGGCCACGAACGCTATCTGGAACTCACTCGACTGCCTCAGAAGCATGATAAGTCCGGCCGGGAAGAACGGCAGTATCTGGCCAGAGACATCACGGAACTTCGCAAAGCTCAACAGGCTCTGCTGGAAGCACGCGATGATCTGGAACGGCGGGTTCAGGAACGCACGGAAGCGATCGCTCGCATCAACAAGCAGCTGAGTGAGGAAATTGACGGTCACCGCCACACCGAACGACAGCTTTATGAAAGCGAAATGCGGTATCGGTCCATCGTGGAAGACCAGACGGAAATGGTCATCCAGTTTCGCAGCGATGGGCGACTGTTGTTTGCCAATCGCGCTTTTCGGGAACGAAACGGCCTGAATCCTGACGAGGTCGTGGACTTCAACTGTCTGTCATTAATCCACGAATCCGATCGTCCAAGAGTGATCGAACGCCTGAAAACCGTCGATCGTAATCACCCGTTTCAGACGGATATGATTCGCGTTGTTCGTCGCGACGGCAGTGAAGACTGGGCCGAATGGCACGGGCGAGCTTTGTTTGACAAAGAAGGAAATCAACTTGGATTTCAGGCGGTTGGTCGTGTGATGACCGACCTGTTGAAAACTCAGCAGCGGCTGGCGGAAAGCGAACTTCGGTATCGGTCTGTCGTGGAAGATCAGCTGGACATGATTGTTCGGTTTGATGGCGATGGAAACATTGAATTCGCCAACAGCGCTTTCAGGCGAGCCAATGGTCTGCAGCCCGACGATGTTCCCGGCATCAATCTGTTCTCACTGATTCCGGAGAACGAACAGCGTCGACTTCGGGACAAGCTTCGGAAAATGACGCCCGAACAACCAACGCAGGTCGACATCACCAGCGTTCATCGAGCCGATGGAACTGTTCACTGGGAAGAATGGCACGACCGAGCGATCTACGATGACAACGGTCACATCATCACGTATCAGGCCGTCGGCCGCGACATCACAGAACTGCACCTGGCTCAGGATCGACTGAAGGAAAGCGAGCTTCGTTATCGATCGATCGTGGAAGATCAGCAGGAAATGATCATCCGGATGGACCGACAGGGAAGAGTCACATTCTCCAACGGCGCGTATGCTCGCGAACATGGTCTGACCACCGAGGAAGTCATCGGACGTTCGTGCTTTGCCGACATTCATCCGGACGATCTTGCGGAAGCTCAACGCCGAATGTTCTCTGCAAATCGTGAAAACCCGTTCGCGCGAATGCAGATGCGGGTCCACGCGCCGGATGGTACCGTCCGATGGCGGGAGTGGAGTGGGCGAGCACTCTACGATGATCACGGAGAACTGCTGGGCTATCAGGGCGTCGGTCGCGATCTGACTGCCCTGCGTGAAGCGGAAGCTCGGCTGGATGAAAAGGAACGGCAACTGGCTCACCTGGCGCGGGTTTCCGCACTCGGGGAAATGGTGGCCGGAATTTCCCATGAAATCAATCAGCCATTGGCTGCCATCGCCAACTTTTCTGCGGCCTCGCGAATGCTGCTTAACCAGCCGCAGCTTGGCAGCGAAGATGTCGCTCGGCTGCAGCAGTGGAATGAACGCACAGGCCTGCAGACGGAGAAGATCAACGCCATCATTCACCGGCTTCGTCGTTTCGGTCGCCCCGGCAGTCATCGCGAACAGTGCTGCCTCCGCGAGATCATTGACGAAGCTCTTCTGGTCACCGAAACACGAACTCGCCACAGCGTTTCCAGCGTGACGATCAACTGTTCACACGACCTGCCTGAGATCTTTGCAGACCGCATTCAGATTGAACAGGTTTTTGTGAATCTCATCCGAAACGCCTGTGACGCAATGTCCGGTTGCGACCCCGCTCAACGACATATCACCATCGAAGCGGCCGAGCAGCAGGGAGCCATTCAGGTTGACGTGATCGATACGGGCACCGGCATACCTGAGGACCGCGTGAATCAGGTCTTCGATGCTTTCATGACGTCGAAGTCCGAAGGCATGGGTGTGGGACTCGCGATCAGCCGCTCGATCATTGAAGCTCACGGCGGTCGCATTCGAGCGATTTCCTCCGGCAAAGGCGGGCATTTCGAAATCATTTTGCCCACCGATGTCACACCGACCGACGCTGCATCTTCCGACAAAACAGCCTCACGACAGGCGTAATGCGAAATCTGCCTCTGAACAGGCTGTTTGTGCCATAGCTGTTTGTGCCATAGCTGTTTGTGCCATATTGGAATCTGAAATGGCTCTGGTCTTTTCGTCGCAATCCTGAGGATCAATCGTTTTCGTGTTACCAGCCACCCAGCTCAGCCGCTAAAACACGATCGCCGCTGTTCGATGTGATTTCCGCCCGATGTGAACTGCAAAGTCACAACCAACCGCTCGCACTTTCAGGTTCGTCCAGCCATCATTCCTGCAAAGATGTTTTCGGTTGGCTGACAGATGGAGCTTCGTGGCCGAAAGAACCGTTCGGCGTTAGTGAACAGCCGTAATTTCAAGGTGCCGCTTACGAAATACAGATCCAGGCTTCAGACCAGAATATGACCAGCGATCCCGAGACAGCAGACAACAACAATTCTTCAAAGCCGTGGTATAACGATGGCCTGCAGTTCACGTGTACCCAATGTGGTGACTGCTGCACGGGGGCTCCCGGAGTTGTCTGGGTTTCCGAAGAGGAGATTGCGAAGATCGCCGAGTATCTGGACAAGCCGATCGGGGAAATTCGTCTGTTTCATACGCGTCGCGTACGAGGGCGAGTTTCACTGACGGAATTCCAAAACGGGGACTGCACGTTTTTCGACCCGCAGAAGCGTCACTGCAAAGTCTATCCCGTGCGGCCAATGCAGTGTCAGACCTGGCCGTTCTGGACGTCAAACCTGTCCTCCCCGGAAAAGTGGAAGCAGACCTGCGAATACTGCCCCGGTTCCGGCGAAGGCGCGTTCTTCAGCCTTGAAGAAATCGAAGAACGAGCAAGCCGGGTTGATATCTGAACGAGATCGCCTTATTCCGAGACCTCGTCACCAGTTGTCGGTGCTTCAATCTCTGGTGCGGTCTGTGATGAGCCGGCAACTGTTCTGCGGCGTGTTCCCCAGAGATGAAGCAGTGCTGGCAGCAGTATGATGTCGCCGGCCAGAGCGGTGCACATGGTGACGGCGGTGAGTTCCGCGAACCGACGAGTCGGCACGAAGTCTGAAAAGATCAGGATGCTCAGACCACTGACGACCAGAATACTGGTCAGCACGATGGCTCGTCCGCTGGACGCCAGTGTTTCCACGACCGCATCCTCCCGGCCGGAAGACCTTCGTTCGTCTCGGTAACGCGACAGAAAATGAATGGTATCGTCGACCGCGATTCCCAGACTGATTGCGAACACAATCACGTTTCCTGCGGTAAGTTCATATCCGGACAGGTGCATGTAGCCCAGAGTCATGATCAGCGGCAGCATGTTCGGAAAAACGGAAATCAGACCGATCCGAAGTGAGCGAAACAGAAGCGTGATCAGCGTGAAAATGATTCCGGAAGCGGTCAGCAGCGAATAGAACAGGTCACGCACAAACTCGTCCATACAAACCGCATGCAGGTAGGCATCGCCGGTCAGAGTGAACTGAATATCCGAAGGCAGATTTCGTTTCAGGCTGGCTTCGATGCCGACGAACATCTCTTTCATCCTGGCACTGCCGATGTCCTGCACCCGCATCATGACTCGGGCGACGGGAACGTCCAGCCCCAGAAATGCGGTCACCATCTCCGGGCGATTCAGCTTTTTCATGACGAGTCGCACGCGACGCAGCGAAGCCTCCACAGTTGCAGTGTCGCCGGCCAGCGGTCGTCCATGATCGAAAGCCGCCAGAAACTCAACATAGTCTCGATAGAAGCTGACGCGTGAGTCGTTGCTGATTTCGCGGCGAACTCTGGCCAGACCTTCCGCGACATCGGCATCAAAAAAACGGTCCCCGTTCTCTGCTCTCAGTTGTACTTCCAGAGACGTCAGGCCGGACATCTTTCGATTCATGATCCGCACCGCTTCCATGGTCGGATGGTCGCCGTCGTAGGTCTCAAAGATGTACGAATTGATGGCCATGTCTCGACACCACCACAGCGTTCCCGTTCCCAGCAGCAGGTGCAGAGCCACAACGGTCTTTGCGTTGCGACAGATCCATTCGCCCAGTTTTCTCCAGAAATCCGAACGGTGCAGACCGGTCGGCGGTTGTTCGTCTGAATTCCCGTCGGCACCATCGAACATCACGGTCTGTTCGGAAGCTGCGGACAGAGACGAATCGTCAAACGAACCTGCGGGCGACATGCCCTTCGGAGACCTTCGCCTCCAAGGGCACAGTCGGTCGCCACAGATCATCAATGACGGCGTGACCACCAGCATCAGGCACACGTAGCAGCAGGCGGTCCCCAACGCCGCCTGAATTGCCAGAGCCTGCAGCAGATCGGCTTTGGCCACCAGCAGACTGCCAAAGCCGATTCCGGTTGTGGCCAGTGTCAGAAAACAGGTGCGACTCATCTCACGCATCGTCCGCCGGGCGGCCGTTGCTGTGTCGCAGTCAGAAAGTCGGACTTCGACCTGAAATCGACTGAGAATATGCACGTTGTTGGCGGCACCAATGATCAGAATCAACGTCGGAATCACATTGCTCATGATGGAAAACGTGCTGCCGCACCAACCCATGATGCCCATCGTCCAGCCTACCGACGACAGAACGGCGGCCAGCGACAGAAACGTGACCACCGCGCTGCGGAAGATCATCAGAGAGACCAGCAGAAACAGTGAGCTGCACAACGGTACCATTCGCCATTGATCGGAACGAATGCTGCGAATCACATCCACTCGGATCGCCGGGACGCCGGAAATGAACACACGCGTCTCCGGCGGAAGCGGCATGTCCGCCAACGTGTTTTCCACATCCACCATGCGCTGCGTGGCGTGGTCGATGTTGCGTCCCTCCGGATCCAGATCGATCAGCGTCATCATCAGTTGATGATCTTCACTGACCAGCGTGTCATTCAACAGTGGCATCTGCTTCAACCGACTGGCCAGCAGTTCCGTGTCGGCATACAGGTCTTCCGGAAACAACGGGATCCATGTTACCTCGCCGGTGGATCGAGCGGACACTCGTGGTCGTTCCAGCGTGACGACGGATGTGACACTCAGTACACCGTCCAGCTTTTCGGTTCGACCGGCGAATGATTTCATCCATCGAAGGCAGTCTTCACGAAGCAGTGTGCCTTCGGGATCTGTCGCCTCCAGCAGCACCAGCAGAATGCTGTCTTCAAATCGAAACTGTCTCTTATGAGCCTCTGCGAAATCGACGGCTTCGTCCTGCCCGACGTAGACCTGTTCGGGCGAAAAATCAATCTGCAGTCGAAACGCTCCCGCGGTGATGAACAACGTCACCACCAACATCACCAGCAGTGATGTGCGAGGAAATCGGATC
Source organism: Planctomycetaceae bacterium (assembly GCA_020426485.1). Lineage (GTDB taxonomy): Bacteria > Planctomycetota > Planctomycetia > Planctomycetales > Planctomycetaceae > JAGQPY01. Next base: position 3,466 of record JAGQPY010000071.1, on the reverse strand, counting down.
AGGACGTCAAACAGTCGAACCATGAACGATAGGTCTGTGCAGGAAGACATCGCAACCAGCAGTGATGGATGTTAAATCCGGGCGTGAGTGCGGGAAGGCCGTGGGCGAAGTTTCGTTGCGGTCATCAGGCACCGGACGAAGCACTGTCACATCAGATTTCCGAGACGGCGGAAGTCATCAGCAGGGACGTCCAGGCACGAGCTTAACGCGGGAGCGAGAGCATAACGAACATTTCCTCCCGCCGCTGGCAGAATCTCGTCGAGGAACCGGCGAACCGCTCAGAAACTGACGCCGAATGCCTGCATCCCGGAACCGAACGTTCGCGGAGGGCCACCTGTGACGGCGATTTGCCCCGGGGCGAAACTCTGCAGACGATCACCTGGACCAGCCAAGCACTGTTCCGGTGATTCGGCATCAAATCCGGTACGTCCCGTCACTGCCTGTTTCGCCGCACCGCTTTCTGTCACGCCGCTCGACGAATACACAACTTAAGATCGGGGGTTCTGGTGGGCGGCTGAGTCGGGAATAGGACAGACGTTGGTGGCTGCGAAGTCATCCGCTCCTGATGCAAACGAATCAGACGTTCACACATCTGAATCTGCAGGGCACATCTCGCTTCGATCTGATCCAGTGACTCCAACACAACATGGGCAGCGTCGGGGCCCTCGAGGGGAAGCATTGCGTCAGACATTTGTCGAAGTCCTGCCGCCGGTTGTTCGTGTCAGTGGTGATCATGTCCATGGTGGTCATGATCGTGCCCGTGATGGTCGTGATCATGTCCATGGTGATCGTGGTCATGCCCATGGTGATCGTGGTCATGTCCATGATGATCGTGATCATGTCCGTGGTGGTCATGATCGTGGTCGTGGTGGTCCGAGGCGGATCGAAGTGTGCCCGATTGGCTGGCCTGAAGAAAGGCCGACTCAGCAGCCAGATAGACGTCTCGCAGAGGCACGTTTGCCTGATCTGCCACCCTTGCGCAGTCTGAGAATTCGGGGGCAAAACTTGCCGAATGTCCGGTGCGCCACGATCGTTTTCCGGAAACCGTGCCCCAGGGAGTCGTCACGTCGACCTTGTCGCGCGACTGCACACTTCGCTGAATCACCGTCCGCCGAATGCCCAGCGTGCGAGTTTCACGGAACAGAATCTCTTCCATTCGCGGCGTGTGTTCCGGTCGGCACAGGACGCTGATCATGACGCCCGGCCGATCCTTCTTCATCTGCACGGCCGTCGTAAACACATCCAGCGCGGAGGCGTCCATCAGTTTGCGGCGAACGTAACCAATGACTTCCCCTGAAACGTCGTCCACATTGGTTTCCAGCAGGTTGATGAATTCCGTATTCGCGGGAACGCAGGCGGTGCCCACGAACAACCGCAGAATGTTGGCTCGTTCCGAAAACACCATGGTCCCACAGCCGTAACCGACCTGCTCGATGGTCATGGCGGGCATTGGTCCGAACGAATCGGCAAGTGTTCGCACAATCGCCGCGCCGGTGGGAGTCGTCAGTTCCGCTTCGATCGGCACGTCGGCCAGTGGAATGCCCTTCAGAATCTCGGCCGTTCCGGGAGCCGGGACCGGACAGATGCCATGATCAATATGAACAAAACCTCGCCCAACAGGAACGTAGTTGCAGACAATTCGATCGGCCTGCAGCAGATCAAACCCCACGGCCGCTCCCACGATATCCACGATGGAATCAACGGCCCCGACTTCATGAAAGTGAACTCGATCCACCGTCGAACCATGAACTCGTGCTTCCGATTCAGCAACCGCCAGAAAGATGCGGCGAGCCAGTTGACGCTGGGAAGGTGTCAGCTCTGTTGCTCGATCCAGAATTCCGCAGATGTCGGTGAAATTGCGGTGGGCGTGCTGTTTCGGATGATCGACCAGCACATGAGTCGATCGGAAACCATTGCGAATCACCGTTTCAATTCGCAGTGAGACATCCGGAATGTTCAGGCTGGCAATGGCCGCACGAATCGCCTCACGATCGACACCCGCATCAATCAAAGCGGCCAGTGTCATATCGCCACTGATTCCCGTCGCACATTCCAGCCAGGCAATTTTCATTGGAAACCAATCTCGCAGTGTATCGTGTTCAGGTGATGGACACGGCCCATCACTCGGTAGCGTGGACGGTCGATCTCAGGTGCTTCGCCCAATGCCGTAAAGAGATTCTGATCGTTTCACCCGACGCCGTTCAATGATTCATAGATCTTTTCACGACGGTGGGCAGCGCGGAACGCCGTGAAGAGTTGTGCACAGCAAAAAAACAGCAGGACGCGGACATCGCCACCGAACCTGTGTCGGTGGAATCGCGAATGCATGGCTCAGAGGACGCGTTCGTATGTAGCTTTTCATTCTGTTCACCACCGAGACAAGCTCGGTGGAGTCTGCCTGCGAACACAGTCCTCGCTCACCAGGAAACACCTCACGGCGCTAAGTTCAGCCGCGCTCCGATTCTCTGAGCGAATTTCTTCAGCATGCGCGCAGCGTACCAATGTCGCTTGCGAAACGTACAGCAGGATCGTTTTCTGGTCAGTCTTCCGGCGGCCAGTCCTGGACGAACGGCGTTGAAATTCGGCGGGAAGCTCAGCCCTTGAAACCACCCTGCGCGCGAATCTGATCCAGAGGCGACAGATTCGACGATGGCTTTGGAGCAGCCGCCGGCTTGGCCGCCGGAGCTTCCTCTGCTTTCTCTTCGCCCTTCTTTTCAGGAGCCGGGGCGGCAGGTGCCGATCCGCCAGCCGCCTGAGCTCGGATCTTGTCGAGCGGACTTCCGCTCGCCGGAGTTGCCGCAGCGGGTTTTGCCCCACCGCCTGCCTGAGCACGAATGGCGTCCAGCGGCGAACCACCCGCCGGTGCCGGTTTGGCTCCACCGGCAGCCGCCCGGATTTTATCCAGAGGACTTCCGCCACCTGATGCCGCAGGTTTTGAAGCCGCCGGTGCGGCGGCCTTGACGGGGGCTTCCTTCGCGTGTGATTTTTCAGGCTTCGGAGCCGGAGCGTCCACGACGGTCAGGTACTGCGGATCAATGTCGTACCAGCTGATGTCCACAGGGTTGTCAAACTGAACAAGTGCTCGACAGTTCATGTTGACGGTTTTTACTTTGCCGGTCAGCGAAGTAAACCGGCGAAGCTCGGGTGTGTTCTCAGTCACCACAACCCACTTGTCCGTCAGCTCTCGTTTGAGTTTCTCGGCACGTTCAATCGACATGACTTCTCCGAAACCGCCTTCGCATTCCTGCCCATCTGCATGCCGAACGCCGTTCGTCACTGCAGCTCCCTGTTCAAATTGTCCGGCCGCCTGCGTTGCAAATACAGACGCAGCCGTCGGACCCGCACACCGGTGTTCCGGCATTGTGGTAGATGCGGAATAACGATTCAACCTCACCGACTGCCCACCCCTCAGCGTTCGGAAGCCTTCCAAAAGTCGGGAATGATGTTGTCGTCCACAGACGCGTAA
>JAGQPY010000719.1 GCA_020426485.1 Planctomycetaceae bacterium | reverse complement strand
TTTTCTTCTATCTTTTGTCAGCAAAATCCAAAGCGGCGACAAGTCTCCGCACTCCAAGGTGGCGCTGTCCGGTTAGTTCGTTGCGCAATCGGACGGTGAGTGTGTGAGAAGTCGTTCCGTTGAACACGCAAATTAACCGTCGACAGAAAGTCTGGTGAATTCGTCAACCGCAGGACGCATCGTCAGGGATACACCATCAGAAGCCTGGCGGTCGTTGTTGGTTCACGGCGAGTTCGGATTCCACGTGAGCAGCGACGGCAAGAATGGTGGCTTCGTCGTACAGGCGTCCGGTGATGGTGGCACATTCCGGTTTTCTGACGCCATGTTGTTCGGTCATCGCGGCGGGAATGACGACGGTTGGGTGTCCGGTCATGTTGGCAATTCCCAGATCGCCGCCACCCACATAGAAATGCACTTTGCGAAACACGTCTGACATCTGCTGTATCAGCTTCATCCGAATGCGACACGCCTGCAGGTAATCCACCGCGCTGAGAAAATGCATTTTCGGAAAGATGGTCGACCACGCGTTCAGACCGTCAAGATCATTGTCAGCGGTCAGTGATTGAAACACGGTGGCCGCTTCCGCATCAAGAATGATGTTCAGGTCCCATTCGGAGAATTCGTGCGGCAGAGAAAGATCGACAATCTCCGCGCCCGTCGACGACAGGACATCCAGAACCGCTTCTTCTGACAGGGACAACGGAGCGTCCGCCACGCGACCGATGCGAAGTCCTGTGAAATCGACAGCCACCGGCCAGTCAAACCAGCGGTCAACCGACGTCGGGTCCTGATGGTCTGCTCCGGCGATGACATTCAGGCACAGACCGCAATCATGAGCGGTGCGTGCAATCGGACCGATCTTGTCCATGGTCCATGACAACGACATACAGCCGGCTCGGCTGACGCGACCAAACGTAGGACGAAGGCCCGTCACTCCGCAGCGTCGGCAGGGAGAAACGATGCTGCCCAGTGTCTCGCTGCCCAGCGCGAGAGGCAACAGTCCGGCCGAGACGGCTGCGGCCGAACCGGCGGACGATCCACTGGAGCCGACTTCCGGATTCCATGGATTTCGAGTCTGACCACCAAACCACTGATCTCCCATCGCCAGTGCTCCCAGCGAAAGTTTTGCCGTCAGCACTGCACCGGCTTCTTTCATTCGCAAAGCGACGGTAGCCGTTTCCGAAATCTGTCGGTCCCGAAACTGCGGCGCGCCCCATGTTGTTGGGAAGCCTTCCACCGCGATCAGATCTTTCGCTCCCCAGGGAATCCCATGCAGCAGTCCGCGGTCCTTTCCACCGGCGAGTTCCCGATCAGCCAATCGGGCCTGCTCCAGCGCCGATTCCTCCATCAAGGTCACAACACACATCAATGTGGGATCGTGCTGCTTCAGGCGGCCGAGGCAATGTTCCGTCAGCTCAACAGACGTCAGTTCGCCCGCTCGCAGCGCCTGAGCGAGCCGGGTCACCGAAGCAAACGACCATTCATCGCGAGACAGACTTTTTGACGCGTTCGCAGACGGCGACGATGGTTCGGGCGTCTTCAGCCATGGCGGTCTGCCTTCCTGAGCATTCGACCGCGGTGAAACTGTCTGCACGTCGGACAGGTCATGGGATCTGGGAAACATTTCCGGATCGAAGCGAAATGCGGGCAAATCCGAGAAGTCGACGTCGACCGCTCGCAGCCGCTGTACCTTGGCCGACATCGCATCCACGGACTTTGCAATCACAGCTCGCTGCTCATCGCTGAGACGGATGCCTGCCACCCATTCCGCATCCCGAATCATGGCTTCGCTGATGGGTGCTCGCTGAACAGAATCGGCCAGAGCCCTCTGAAACACCGCAGTACCGATGCCCATGCCGGCAAGTCCGGTCAGAAGGATCTGTCGTCGAGACGCAAAGGCCACCTCAGTCATGGCAGTTTCCCGCGGGAACGATGGTTGATTTCATGGGGGCACACGCCCATGTTGTGAAGAGCTTTGAACGGAGAAAGAACGCTGACGTTCGAAACGGATCGTGCTGTGGTGTCAGTTTTTTCGCTACGGAGATGATTTGTTTCAGCCGACGCCACAGGCGAGG
>JAGQPY010000718.1 GCA_020426485.1 Planctomycetaceae bacterium | reverse complement strand
CACCCGTTTCCGCAGAAGGACGAACGTAGCAGAAGTCGTGAGACTTCCGAGAGCATGGCCCGGCTTTCGAATTCTCACGAATTCGGCTACGAAATTTCTTCACTGCGTTGGACTTCGCCCGTGATCCGAAGAGTTCGATCGCCGCTCATTCGAAACCGCTGATTGCCGATGTCACTTTCACTGGACCTGACTCAACCTGTCAACCTCATCCAGAGCAGTCAAGTCGTGGAGCAACATCAGGAACTGACTGGCGTTGCCGTCTTCCCGGGATCGTTCAATCCGCTGCATGAGGGACATCGCCAGCTTTGCCGAGCAGCAGCATCTCTTCTCAGAACGCCGGTCATCTTTGAGATTTCCGTTGCCAACGTCCAGAAGGCAGATCTGACATCGGCAGAGGTTTCTCGACGACTGCAGCAGTTCCGTGATGTCAGCGTCGCTGTCACGCGAGCACCGCTGTTCGCCGACAAGTCGCGGCTGTTTCCCGGTTGCCCATTCGTCGTCGGCTTTGACACCGCCGAACGCATCATCGATCCGGCGTTCTACGGTGGCAGTGCCGACGCTTGCCGGGACGCACTGCAGAAGCTGTACGATGCCGGACATCGCTTCCTTGTGGCGGGACGACTCTGCCCCCAAAGGCAGCGGTTCCTGAATCTGGCCGACCTGAGAATGGCGGAGAAATTCCGGTGCCTCTTTCAGGAGATTCCGGAAACGCACTTCCGCAATGACGTCAGTTCGTCGCAGCTGCGTCAGAAACAGCGACCGTGCGGAGAGTCCCTTTCGTGACTCCGACCACGGACTTTGCGGCGGGGGAGATCGCATCTTTGAGGAACCCGAAGGTGTGGCGTTCGTTTGGTTCTGTTTCCGAAGTCAGCGGTTAGAATGCCGGGAAAGTTCGAAAAACCTCCGCGGAAGTTTGCGGACGTTTGTACGGATGGAGGCCTCGCCTCGTCAGGTTTCCCGGCACACAGATTCCAACAGGATGGAAATTCCATGAATGCGGCGATTCAGGAGCAGAAGAATCTGCTTCGACGACAGGCTCACGACAATCGAAATGCCCAGCAGGACAAGGATGAACTCAGCCGCCGCATCGTGGGGGCCTTCATGGCTCTGCCGGAATTCGCGATGGCTCAGACGGTGATGTTTTACGTGGACGTTCGCAGCGAAGTTCGTACTCGAGCCGACCTGCCGCTGGCCCTGGAATCCGGCAAGAACATCGTTGTGCCGTGGTGCAACAGTGACGGCGAGCTGGAATTGTTCCGGCTGGAAAGCATGGACGAGCTGGAAGTGGGCATGTACCGCATTCTGGAACCCGCGGAACAGCTCAGACACCTGCCCGAAAAACAGGTTCCCGTCGAACAGCTCGACCTGGTGATGGTTCCCGGTGTCGCCTTCGACCGACGCGGTGGTCGCATGGGGCACGGAAAGGGATACTACGACAAACTGCTGGAACACGCTCGCCCGGATACTCCGCTGATCGCTCTGGCCTTCGAATGTCAGCTGTTCGATGAGATTCCGGTGGCAGAACACGACGTCTTTATGGACAAGATCATCACCGAAAACTGCGTCTACAACGGCAAAGGTCGAAGCTGACGGATGTCGCACCCGCAGAACAGCGCCCCGCCGGCCTGTCGCGGAACAAATCCTGCGGCATGATTCCCGCATAAGAATTCGGGCATGGAGTTCATAAGCTCATGGCAGTGGAAATTGAAGATACGTATGCGGAAGCCTTCCGCAGTCTCTATGTTGAGTTTCTGATTACAGCTCGCGATCGTCGCTGGCTGGACCACGCCGTTCATGCGGCCACCGGCCATGGTTCGTCGTCAATCATGTGTGACTGCGAAGCGGGGCTGGATCGCTATGTTGGTCCCGGCGGCGACTCGACTTTCACCACGCCCGATGGTCGCCCCGGCGCGATCTGCCAGCTGCATGTTCCGCGCTTCTGGAAAAACCGTGAAGACGCACTCGAAAAAGCACTGCTCAAACGTGTTTGCCAGAATGTGCTGACCTGTCCGACCGCGCGATGCTTTTCCGTTGACGAACACGTGCCCGATGACCAACCTCACTTTCGACTGGGCAGGAAGGT
>JAGQPY010000717.1 GCA_020426485.1 Planctomycetaceae bacterium | reverse complement strand
ATCGAAGGCGGTCTTCGGTCAGCAGCTCCGACCGTCTTTGAATGTTCTTCAGCAATCCACAAACTTCCCCAGAGTTCACTGAAGCATCCAGAATCTGTCACTCAACAATTCTGCCGCAATCAAACTGCTCTGATGCGGTCGGTCTGTCCGCTGTTTGCCCAACGCCCATCGCCCGTTTCAGTCACTTGTGAGCGTGCGGAACATCTGCAGCCAACAATGGTGTCATTCAAACGTGACACCCCCAAAGGCTGCTCATCAGGTGCGCTCGTGTGGTGTCTCTCAGGTTTGTTTCATTTCGGCGGTGAGGCCAAATCTCAGAGGCATGTCTCACTCTGAATTCTTCCGTGACTTCGAGCCCGTTGCTCTCATCAACTGATCGTCGAATTCATTGTCGGGCGGATTTCGATGAATCCGAGGCAGGACCACGGACGCTGTGACCAAAAACGATCCGAAGTTTGTTCTCCGAAAGCAGCCATGACGCTTGAGTGTTGAGATTTGCTGCGATTTTCCTTCGCACGGAATTGATACTGGGCTGAATGGCGACTGTAGGGTGGACAAGGGTCCTGTGTTCGGTAAATTCCGTCGCGGTCATTGCGGCCAATGGAACGATCCGTGTTCCATGACATTGATGTGCCTTCAACCTGCAGGATGCGAGTCGCAATGAGATTCAGTCCACCGTGAGTTCGATCCTGACAAGGAGATCACATTGAATCAATACGGGCGAGCCCCCACGTTACGGTCCAAACCGCACGCTGCCAGTTCTGTGACAAAGCAAACCCAGCTCGGACTGATGGCCGGGGCGATCCGAGCGACAAGTTGGTTCCGAGGCTGCTCAGGCACATTTCTTCGTTTTGCTGCCGGCACCGCAGCCCTGATGCTGTTCCTGCCTGCTGCGGTCTCAGCGGATCACTGGAAGGCCGATTTTCGCGCGGCTGAGCGGGAGTCTCAGGAAACGGGCGTTCCCCTGCTGATTCATTTCCACGCGGAGTGGTGTGGTCCATGTCGCAACATGGAGCGCGACGTGCTTTCGTCGGTACAGATCACGTCTCGACTGAACCGGACGCTGATTGGCGTGAAGGTGAATACTGATCACCACAAGGATCTGGTGCGGCGATTTGGAATTTCCACGCTGCCGTCAGATGTTCTTCTATCGCCCACGGGGAGTGTGCTTGCGAAGACTTCCGGCGTCACCGGATTGTTGACCTATGCGGCGATGCTCAATCGACACGAAAAGAAAATTGACATCGATGCGATCGCCGGACGGCAAAGTTCTGACCATGAGCCAGCTGCTTCGCAGTCGCACCCGGACGTGAAGGAAACCATTCGACCGCCAATTCCTTCGTCACTTCTGCAGACTCTTCGGGCGACTCGGGCTGAATCACCTGCGCTGCGCGGTTACTGTCCTGTCGAGCTCGCCGAAACCGCTCAATGGGTGGAAGGAAGGCATGAATTCGTGGTGGAACACGCAGGGGTTCAATATTTCATGAGTTCCCTGAAAAGCCGAGACCGATTTGTCTCGGATCCCGAACGTTTCATTCCCGCCCTTCGGGGGTTCGACACTGTGGCTTTGCAGAATGAGGAGCGGGTCATCTGCGGGAAGGTCGAGATCGGGGCGACTTACAAATCCCGCATTTTTCTGTTCGCGACCGAAGAAAACCGCACCCTGTTTCTCGAACGGCCGGATCGCTTTATTCCTCCGCCGATTCCGCCCGAAATCAAAGTGACTGTCGATTTCATCGAGACAGACCCCGCACTCACCAGGACCGAAACTCCAAATCTTGGTGTTTTCACTCCAACCCACGTCGTGACGGGGTCTGCCCAACGCCGTGAAGCGTTTTTGTCACCGGTTTCCGCAGGAAAAGGATGGTAGCAGGAGTCTTGAGACGCCTGCACGATCACGGCCTGCCCGGGCTCGGGGAGTTTCCGTCTGAGTTTCTCAATTCCGTCGCTGGTGTTGGGCACCGTGCCGGAGATGTCCGGCGTGGCGAAGTCGAGCGTCTGCTTCGCGACGTCGATTCCGATGACGATGGAGTTTCCGGATTGGTCTGGAGAGTTCATCATCCCTGTCTCGCAAATGCGGGCTCGCATGTGA
>JAGQPY010000716.1 GCA_020426485.1 Planctomycetaceae bacterium | reverse complement strand
CAGGATCGATGCCACCCTATTGAACGGGAAGACGGGACCATCCTTGCAGATAAACTGAGGCCCGAACTGGCAGTGGCCGCACAACCCGATCGCACAATTCATATTGCGTTCCAGTGAAACGTAGACGTTCTGGTCTGACAGCCCGCGTTTCAAGGCCGACTGAATGGTGTACCACATCATCACCTCCGGGCCGCACGTCATCAGGATCGTTTCGCTGGGGGAATCGATCTTCAGTCGATCCAGCAGCAACGTCACAACACCCACATTTCCGCCCCAATCGCCGTCCGCCCGATCGACAGTCGTCTTCACGGCAATTCCCTGCTCTCGCCAGTGAGCAAACTCGTTTGTGTACAACATTCCGGAAGGCGTTCGTGCTCCATACAGAACGGTCACAGCACCAAAGTCAGCTCGGCGATTCAATACGTGATAAACGACCGGACGCAGCGGAGCCAGACCGATCCCGCCCGCCACGAGAATCAGATCCTTTCCCACAGCGCGATCCACCGGCCAGCTGGATCCAAACGGCCCTCGAATGATCAGATGATCGCCTTCCGCAAGGTCGGCCAGCGCCTGAGTCACTCGCCCCGCTTCCCGGATGGTATGCGGAATGATGCCTCGCGACTTCGTGTCGTCTGCGGCGTCATGGATCGAGCCGCTGATTGAAATCGCGACTTCTCCCAGCCCCGGCATGTGAAGCATGTTGAACTGACCAGGCTGATAACGATACGTCTCACGCATCGCTGCGTCCTGCAACTCAAGAAAATAGGTTCGCACTCCCGGCGCTTCGTCGACAATTCGATCGATTCGTGCCGAATGGCCAAGCCAGGGATTTGAAGACTGACACGCAGACATGCAGAACGCCTCAACTGTCGGAGGACTCGTCAATGGAAAGTGCATTTGCGGCGGCGGAGTTCACAGTGGCGCGCCCGTCCGTCGCTCGAATCGCAGCGACTTCAACTGTCAAGTCGATACCCGTGGGACACCATGTGATACACCGACCACAGCCAACGCAGCCCGACGTTCCAAACTGGTCATTCCACGAAGCCAGTTTGTGAGTCAGCCACTGCCGATATCGGCTTCGAATGGAATCGCGAGCAACTCCGCCATTCATGTAGCTGAAGTCAAAATTGAAGCAGGAATCCCAGACTCGCTGACGATCCACATGATCAGAGGTCAGATCCGCGACGTCGTTCACCGTTGAGCAGAAACAGGTGGGGCAAACCATCGTGCAGTTGGTACAGGACAGGCACCGTTCGGCCGTTTCTGACCAGCGAGGGTGATTCAGATTTTCCAACAGAAGATCGCGAATTCCGTCAACGTCCATCGTCTTCTGAATCTGATCGACGGCCCGTTGTCGAGCGCCGGCGGCATCCTGCAACTGATCTTCTGTGGCAGGAGTAACGGACAGGCAATTCAACACGTCCTTTCCCGCACTGGTGCCACATTCGACGACAAAGCCGTCATCAATCTCCGTCAGAGCCAGATCAAAGCCGGCGGTACAACGCGGCCCGGTATTCATGGAGGTGCAGAAACACGTCGCACCTGCCAAAGTACAGTTGACCGCGACAATGAACGCGTTTTTACGTCGACGATCGTAGATCGGATCGACGTACGGACCGCCCGTGAAGACTCGATCCTGAATCTTCATCGCCGCCAGTTCGCAGGCTCGCACCCCCAGAAACGCATAATGCGGTTGACTGTCAGGATCCGGAGTCGACATCTGCCAGCCGCGTTCTGTGCGATTCACTTCAGCAACATTGATCACGGGCGGAAACAGAAACTTCTTCCACGAATGAGGCCCAACCACGAAACCAAATACGGCATCATCGTTTCGTCGAACCAACCGATATTCACCCGGACGCTGCTGATCGGTCCAGCCGTGCGGCAGCTCCGCCGCGCTGGTCAATTCGTCGTAAACGATGGCCTCCTGTTCCACCTTCGGTCCCACCACTGTCAATCCACGCTGCTGCAGAACCTGAATCAATTGATCCAGATTCGTTCGCGGAAGAAACGACAAGGACCGGACGTCAGGTGCATCTTGTCCGGGCAAATCTTCTGTGTCGTGATTCATCGTCAGGTTCATCAAAGTCCA
>JAGQPY010000715.1 GCA_020426485.1 Planctomycetaceae bacterium | reverse complement strand
ATCGATGGGCAGGCCGATCAGCCTGGCCTGAGTCAGCCAGAGATTGGCGAGCGGCGTGCCTTCGGGCATGTGGATGTGCAGGCCGGTTTGGGTGCGAGATCCGCCGCCGGCGACAATGATCGGCAGGTCGTTGTATTGATGCGTGGAACCGTCGCCAAGACCCGAGCCGTACGTGAACAGCGTGTTGTCCAGCAGGCTGCTTCCGTCTGCTTCGGTGATATCCCGCATGCGCCGCGCGAGATGGGCGAACTGTTCCATGTGAAAGCGATCAACCTTCAGCAGGTCGTCAATCATCTTTGTCTGATTGTGAGACATCTGGTGATGGCTGCGCGGCTTGTCGAACAGGCTTTCGAACAGATACGGCGTGTCCCAGCGTTCGGGGCCGACCATGAACGTGGCCACGCTGGTCAGGCCGGTCTGCAGAGCCGTCACCATCAGATCGCCCATCAGCCGAATGTATTCGCCGCGAGGCAAATGGCTGGCGACGGGTTCTTCCAGATTCACCTGAGCCAGTTCGGCCTTCATGGTTTCCAGCCGAGTCATCTGAGTTTCGATGGAACGGATGGAATCGAAGTATTCGGAAAACTTCTGCCGATCGGCGGAACCCAGTTCGCGCTGCAGCGACCGAGCATCCTCCAGAACGAGGCTGGTGATTTCGCGAGACTGTTTGATTTCGGACGTCGAAAACAGGCGTCGGTACATCTTGCGAGGATCACGGATTGATGGTGCCAGATGTCCGGTTCCGTACCACGAGATGTTGTCGAAGTAGATCGATTCGCGATTGTCGCGATGACTGTTGCAGCTGAATTCCAGCGTGCGAAACGGCGTGTTCGTTCCGATGTGATCGGCCACGATATGATCCAGAGTTCGATCCAGCGGCCACGCCGAACCCTGAACCGTGTACGGTCTGGCACTGCTGAGATAACACGACGCGCATTGAGCGTGAACATCGGTGCCCTGCTGAAACGTGCGATCCATTCCGGTGATCAGGCTGACATGAGATCGCAGATCTTCCAGCGGTTCCATTGTCGGCGTCAGCTTATCCAGCGGCCGAACCTTGTGATTCGGATCCTGTTTTCCCAGCGACTGCATCACGTTGCCGAGATTCCCTTTCGGAATCACATCGTCCTGTTCACCAGGAAAGAAGCCTCGGCGAACCACACCGATCGGCACGTAAAAATGAGCCATTCGCAGCGGCGGACGATTCACCGCGGCCCCGGCTGCCGAAAGACATTCAAGGCCCGGCAGAGCCAGCACGGCTCCACCGATGCCGCGCAGGAAACGACGTCGATTCGGTTTCATCACTTTATCCTGAAGGGCTGGCTGAGAACGATCTGACGCATCAGCGTCCGCATTCGGAAGTCGTCGTCCGCGGCCGCGTCGGTGATCGCATCCAGAGCGACTTCGTCGGCAGGCGCGAGTTCCCGGGCAAGAGCGAACGCGAACAGATGCCCCGCGAACGCTCGACAAAACCGCCTGCGGTCGCGAAGGATGGCATCCTTGAATTCCGTCACCGAGGCGAAACGATCTTCGCGAAACAATTCGCCGGAAGGATCAACGGGCGTTCCGTTTTCGTACTGATCACGCCATAAACCGACCGCGTCGTAATTCTCCAGAGCAAATCCCAGCGGGTCAATCTGTTCGTGGCAGCCGCGACAGTCAGCTCGTTCGCGATGAGCCGCCAGGCGTTCCCGCAGCGACAAATGTTCTTCACCGGCCTGAGGCTTTTCCGGCAGCGGCGGCACGTTGGCCGGCGGCGGCTTCGGTGGATCGTTGAAGACGACTCCGGCAATCCACGCACCGCGCGTGATCGGCTTTGTGCGTTCCGGCCCCGACGTCATCGTCATCACCGCCGCATTCGTGATCACGCCGCCGTTACGACGATCGGTCACAGGCAGACGCTGGAACGTGAGCGTCGTGACCTGGTCGCCGCTGTTTTTGCCGGACGCACAGTTCAGAGGACCGTATGCCTGATCCAGTTTGGCGGTCCGATAGGTGAAATCGGAATCAATCAGCTGAGTGATCGGCCGATTTTCGACAAACACGGTTTCAAAGATCAGCAGCGGTTCCAGCATCATGTGCATGCTGAGCCGATA
>JAGQPY010000714.1 GCA_020426485.1 Planctomycetaceae bacterium | reverse complement strand
GCTGAACCTGCCCGTTCTTCTTTCTGCAGGAATGGATTGGCTCCATGAAGATTCTGATTGTCGGCGCTGCGGGAATGGTTGGGCAGAAGCTGTTGAAGCGACTGCTGTCCGATGGCCATCTGGGAGATCGTCCCATTCAGTCGATCGTTCTGTTCGATGTCGTGGCAGCGGCGGTTCCGGAAACCACCTCCGTGAATGTGGAGGTTCACACCGGAGATCTCTCCGATGCGCAATCCGCAACCCAACTGGCGGCCGGTCAGCCGGACGTTGTGTTTCATCTGGCCGCGATTGTGTCCGGTGAAGCGGAAGCGGATTTCGATAAAGGCTACCGCATCAATCTGGATGGCACACGGTATCTGCTGGACGCATTCCGCGTCGCTCCCTACGTGCCGCGATTCGTTTTCACCAGTTCCATCGCAGTCTTCGGTGCACCGTTTCCTGCGGCCATTGATGACGAATTTCATCTTACACCGCTGACCTCGTACGGAACTCAGAAAGCAATCGGTGAACTGCTGCTGAACGACTACTCACGGCGAGGCCTGTTGGATGGTGTCGGCATTCGGTTGCCAACCATCTGTGTCCGTCCCGGAAAGCCCAACAAGGCCGCCTCGGGATTCTTTTCCAACATCATTCGTGAACCTCTTGTCGGTCAGGAAGCCGTGCTTCCCGTAACAGAAGACGTTCGCCACTGGCACGCGTCGCCTCGTTCCGCCGTTGAGTTTCTGATTCACGCGGCGACCATCGACACGGCTGTTCTTGGCAATCGGCGGAATCTGACGATGCCGGGGCTGTCTGTCACCGTCGGCGAGCAGATTCAGGCCTTGCGAAACGTTGCGGGTGATTCGGCGGTCCGTCTGATTCGCCACGAACCGGATCAGGCTATCATTCGAATGGTGTCCGGATGGCCTCAGAATTTTCAACCTGATCGAGCACTCCGGCTGGGCTTTCGAGCGGACCAGAGCTTCGAAGACATTATTCGAATCCACATCGAAGACGAATTGCCCGAGGGCCTTCGCCCGTGAATCGGCGAGGAGGCTGCTGAGGTTCCGAAGCCCAATTGATCTGCGACGGATCGACGTGAGCAGTGAAAGAGGGTCACGTCGATCTCAGCGGCGACTGGCAGATCGACATCAACTTCAACCAGGAGGCAATGAATGCAGCACATCGTCAGTGGCATACTTGGTGCATTGGTGTTGATTCTGCCGTTGACCGTTTCTGCTCAGGATACACCCACGAGGCCGCTGGATCCTGTGGCAAAGTCGCTGCAGCCGGATCGCATGGAGACGTATCGTGAAGTCGCCGGCTCGACGCTGAAGCTGCACATCTTTGAACCAGCCGAGCATCAGTCATCAGATCAGCGCAGTGCGTTTGTGATCATTCATGGAGGCGGCTGGACAGGCGGGTATCCGTGGCGGTGTTATCCGTTCGCGGATTATTTTCGGCGTCAGGGGATGGTGACGATTTCAGTCGAAGACCGACTGTTGGACAAGCCGCCGGGAACCACCGTCTTCGACTGTGTTCAGGATGGACAGGCCGCCGTGCGCTATGTTCGGCAAAATGCTGCCCGGCTGGGGATCAATCCGGATCGAATCGTTGTTTCGGGTTGTTCTGCCGGCGGACACGTGGCTGCGGAAACGGCACTGTATCCGGATCAACGGATGTCTGAGCATCCCGCAAAGCTGCAGCATTCGGCGATCTCGTGTAGGCCGAATGCCATGGTGCTGTATTATCCGGTCATTGATACGTCGGCCGAAGGATACGGGCAAAAGAAGATTGGGGAAAACTGGCAGCAGCTCTCACCAGTACACCACGTTCGTGCCAACCTTCCGCCGACCATCGTTTTCCACGGAACGGGTGACACCGTCACACCGTGGAAAGGGGCCGAGAGCTTTCAAAAGAAAATGAAGGCCGCAGGAAATGACTGCGAACTGGTTTCACACGCGGACGGTGTTCACGGTTACCTGATCTTCGATGTTGAGCTGTTCAACCAGGCCATGGAGAAGACTCGTCAGTTCCTCGTCACGCACAAGTTCATCACCGATAGCGAAGGTCCGAGGGCTCTCCGGGGAATTGGTCAGAATTCCGAGCGGTTCAGAATCGCTGAC
>JAGQPY010000713.1 GCA_020426485.1 Planctomycetaceae bacterium | reverse complement strand
CGGCCATCGCGGCTCAACAGTTGGTTGACGTGCTGCCGGGCCTCGACGGTCCCGAAGTCAGCACATTGACGGCCGCTGTATTGAAATCCGCCGAAGTCGATCCGGCCGCCGCAATCTCTCTGCTGCAACATGCCGCTGGTCATACCACCAACGAATCTGCCGCCGATCTTGTTCACCTCGCACTGGCGCTGCCGGTGGAGAATCTGCGTGATCAGTCAGAACTGTACCAGGCACTGGCGGACGGGTTTGGCACAGCCCGCATCGTTCCACCGGTGGAGTTTCAGAAGTGGAGCGAACGGCTGGCGATACAGATCTTCGAAGACGTCTCTCCGGACGACGTCAGCTGGGGACAGTACCAATGGAACGGCAAGCCGGTTCTGAACTGGGGCTTTGAACCACGTCTGCCCCGTCCCGGCGCCGCGGCGAAAGCCGAATTTCTCAGCAGTCTGCCTGGAGGCGAGCGTGCCGTGGGCGTCCTGCGGTCTCGACCGTTTGTTCTTCCGTTGGAACTGAAGATCGAAGTTTGCGGACATCTGGGCTTTCCCGATCAAAGTCCGTCTCCTGACAACCGAGTTGTGCTGCGGGATTTTGAAACCGGCAGCGAACTCGCATCCATTCTTCCGCCTCGCAACGATACCGCAGCCACGACCGAACTGAATCTGGCAGGGACCAATGGCCGCAAGGGCTACCTGGAGATCATCGACGGACTTGATCTGCGAGCCTACGCCTGGCTTGCTGTCGGCAGAATATCTCCGCCCGTCGTAAAAGCCGCGGACTTCGACGGAGGGTTTGCGTCTGAACAGCTGGCCGCGGCTGTTCGCATTCTGGCTCATCGCCACGACAACAAAGCACCACTTTCGCCGTCAGAAACCGACCGTTTAAAACAGATCGTCATGGCCATTCAACTGGATGGCCCCACTCGTCGACTGGCGGCCGAAGCATTGCTGAAAATTCGTGACCTGCCGGAAGAGTATCTGTCACTTCCGCTGCTGCTGGAAGAAGCAACCCTGCCCAGACCAGTCGACCAGCTGATCGTTGATGTATGCGTGAACGACAAAATCACACTTCCGGAAAGTCGCGTGGTGAAATCTGTCCCGACGGAAGCTGAACCAACGTCTCTCCAAACGGAATCGTCCCCGACGTCCACCGACGTTTTTCGATTGATCTTCGCTCAAATCGATCAGCACCTGCGTACTCTGTTGTCCACTCGCATGGCCACTCAACGTCACAGCGCGGAGATGCTGATGACGCTGATGGAGTCCGGAGTTCCGTCGGCTCAATTGCTGCGCGATCAGCGACTGGCTCAACAGCTTTCCGGTTTCGACGACCAGTTTGCCAAACGGATTTCTTCACTGATCAGTTCGCTGCCTCCTGTCGTCGACGGGACACAGCAACTGGCGGCATCACTTCTGACCAGACTGAAGCTGGAAGATGGAGATCCGTCTGAAGGACAGCGTCTGTTCACCAAACATTGCTCGGCCTGCCATCGCCGAGCCGGGCAGGGCGGGATTGCCGGGCCGCAGCTGGACGGTATCGGCACACGTGGCCCGTCGCGACTGATCGAAGACATTCTGCAGCCGAATCAAAACGTGGACATCGCGTTCCGAACATCCGTTGTCGTGATGAAAGATGGCCGAGTCCTCACGGGACTGCTGAAAGATGGTGGTCGCGATGACGAAAAACTGCTGATTGCCACCGACGGAAAGTCTCAGACAATTTCCACGAACGATATCGAAGAAACCCGACTTTCCAACCTGTCACTCATGCCCGCTAATCTTGCGACGCAGATCACTCCCGATGAATTTCTTCACCTGATCGCCTGGCTCTCCCACTAACAAGGGCTGAGCCCTTGATCCAATGGCGTGGAAAGTCGACACCCGTGGAAAGTTTCAGGCGCCGAGACGCTCCCGTTGGTCGCCTGAACAAACATGCGCGCATCTTACTTTGTAAGACTCTAACAAAGGCAAGCCCCTGAAACCGATGGGCGTGGGAAGTCGCGTCACGCGCTGACCTGTGGGCACTCAGACGTTTCTCTCCGGTGAACACACACGGTCATGAAGAAATCAGTGACGAAATCCACCCTGTGATTTGCTCAGCAGATCCTGAGCCGTCCG
>JAGQPY010000712.1 GCA_020426485.1 Planctomycetaceae bacterium | reverse complement strand
GGATGCCGGAACTGTGAATTCTGTCATCCCTTCAGGATAAGCGGCATTCGCGCTCAGTCACCGGTGGTGCGTCTGTCGGCGACCACCGGCTATTCTCTCGCATCCTTTCAGGATGAATCACATCAGTTCCACTCGCTACGCTCGCGCACATGACTTCGCGTTGAGTCGAGATTTGTCGCGATGAAGCAGCGTTCCGAGAAATCTATCGGAACAACTTCTTACGAATGCTGGGCAAGGCGTCCTGGAAAGCTTTGTTGGGATCATTCAACCCCTCCATCACCTTGTTCGCTTCCTGCTGCACTTTGTTCACTTTCTGCTGATCCTTGTCGGACAGTACGCCGGCATTGGAGACCGTACGGATCACCTGATTTGGATCAACCTGACCGTTTCGAAATGCCACGGCGATCTGCTGAACTTCGTTCAGCGTGTCCATCATCTGAGTATGGTCCGACAGCAGCTTGTCGTAACGACCGCCGAAGTTTCCAACCAGCTTCTGTCGCTGATCATCAACCAGTTGCTGCACCTGTGTGCTCAGCATGGCTCGCAGTTGTGGAGCAAACGACGTGAAGGCGGTTTGAAAGCTTCCGGAAATCTGATCCCCCAGATCGGAAGAAATGGAAATCTGCGGATGACGAAGCGTCCCGTTCAGCGTCACTTTCGCATTCACTTCACCAATGCCGCTCAACGTCTGTTCGGTGAAGCCCGCCAGCAGTGTCGCAGTCTTGCTGGTTGTCGCGAACTGAGGATTGCCGAATCGCGAAGTCAGATTGATCTGTCCCTGCATGCGACCTTCCTGAATCGTCATGCGAGCCACCCAGTGAATATTGTCCAGACTGGCCGTCAGATGGTCACGCCCTTCTTTTCCGGCAGACAGTTTCTGACCTTTGGGATCGGAAAACTCCGCAGCAAAATCGGTCACTGCAATCTCAGAAGTGGCGTCGTGACGGAGCACAATTTCGACCGGCATTTCTCCTCCGGTGGACATTCGCAGCAGGGCCGGACGGCCATGCATGACGGGATCGCTGGTCACGTCCGTCAGCACCGCTTCGAAGGGAGTGGGCACCTGACTCAGCATCAGTTCGCCGTCAATCAGCATCTTCCGACACAGTACCTTTGGCGTCGGGTGCAGAATGGAAAACTCAAAGTCCGTTCCGCGCTGTCGAGCGGGCGGAGGCGGTTGCGAAAAGTCTTCCTGATAGCTCCGGACGAGTTCGAGCCACGAAATCAGTTGCTGAACCTGTGAATACAATTGTTCGCCCAGCAGTGATTCGGTGATTCGTCGAGCATCCGGCTTCAGCAGTCGAATGGACTCCACCACCTGCTGCTGATCGTTTTGCCGAGCCTGATCGAGTCTCTGAAAGTCCTGCTGCACTTCCGGAACCACGTTCTGATAGTCCACCTTCATCTGACGCAGTTCGCGCAGCAGCAGATCGGCCTGCTGAGCCAGCTGAAGGTACATCTCAATCTGCTGAATCTTCTCCGCTTTCTTCGCCAGTTCCAGTTGTTCTCGAACAATCCGAATCTGTTCCTTTTTCTGCGCGACCTGCGCGTTCATGGTGTCGAAACGGTGATCCCATTTGACGTACAGATCAGAACCAACGCGGTAGGTTTCCAGCCGCTCAGGGTTGAGCTGTTCCTCTGCCTGAGCCGTAAAATTCTCCAGCCATTCGTCGCCCAGATCTTTCATCTTTTCGGCCAGCCACGAAGGAGTTTCCGGTTCGTCGGGTTCGGGCTCAATCTCCAGTTGTCCATTGTCATTACGAGCAGTCCCGAAACGAACTCCTGAAACACGAGCTTCGTCAACGACAAAACACTTTCGCAGCAACGGATCGCCCGCCATGTGGAAGGTCATCGTGTCGAACTGCAGCAGATTGGTGCCCGGCTTGCGATGACTGGCCAAAGCCACATCTTCAATCACGACTCGTGGCGGAAAAAATCCCGTCTGCAGCACAGGCACGTCCGCCCGCGCGCCGGTGACGGCCTGCAGTGACTGGACAGCGGAGTACCGAATCAGCGGATCAAAGGCGAACGCAAAGAACGCCCATATGAGCCCCAGAATGATTAGTCGCGGTATGAGATAACTCCAACGCATTTGCACCTCCTGTGCGGCGATGGTC
>JAGQPY010000711.1 GCA_020426485.1 Planctomycetaceae bacterium | reverse complement strand
TTCGACGAAAGCAAAGCTCACCTGGCTGACTTTCGTCATCGAGCTCTGCGGCATCACAGCGAAGGCATCTTTCTGTGCGAAGCTATCTTCGGCACAACGCTGACCAACAGTGACGGCAAAGTGATTCCCGTGCGATTCGTCGGCGAACAGCACGTCAAGGACGATCTGGGCTGGATTCCAACCGTCAAAGACTGGCTGCAGCACATTCAGCCTCAACCGTGGATGAGCCGAACGCCCTATAAGCCAGCTCGATCGGTTTCGTCGGAGTTTCCAGACGAAACAGAAAGTTCGCAGCCTGAAAACCTGTGAAGGCCGATTGCACTGCCGCGTACCAGCCACTTTCCCTTTTGAAAGTGGGCGTCAACAGCCGCGTCGTTCGACATCAGGAGTTGTGATTTCGATCCGTCGATTTGCGATGTTCGGGACAGCTCAAAGGTCCGGGTTCCGTCGGCGTTTCGCACTCTTCGCGGAGTTAAAGCCTGAAGACTGCAGTGGTCGCTGCGCATGCGGAATTCCGGCGGCTAACAGTGGCCTCAGGGGCTCTGCTCCGACGAAGATTGCCTATTCGTTCTGCGTGAAAACGTCTGGCAAATCGACTCGTCTACGCGGTCAATTGTTCGATTCTTCGTGAACACTACGTCTTCGTGGTATCCACAAACATGCAGGGGGCTAGGCATGGCGGGCGGCTTCGAAGGGTTTCGGCGAGCCGAAAATATCCGGAGACATTCCAGTTCGCGTGGTTCTTTGAATCTGCGGGCAGGAGAGGATCCCGCTTCCGTCACGATTGTTCATGTTGGCGTCTGTGCTCAATGGGAGGGCTCAGGCGGACAGCCGGTGAGTTCTGAATGCAGCCAGTTCAACGTTGAACAATTTCTTGCAGCGAGACCGATGTTTTCCTGACGCGAAGCCTGGATTACCGAAAAGGTCTGAGGAACGTCGGCAGTAGAAATTCCGGATATTTTTAGGTGTGGGGATGTCCGCGTACCAATTCTGTATCAGAGCGGGTAGCATCTTGTGGCCATCTAGGTCATCCTTGCGTCGGTTCTCATTGGGCAACGGCTGTATTCTTCTAGTTTCGGAGATGTTGTACTGCTGGTTGTGGTACCCACTGAGAACCTACCAGTCGACATGAAATCGCATACAGTTCGAGGTTGATATTTGTGGTTGAGTGGGTTCCTCCCGGACAATTCGGACCGAAACGATTTCAGACGTTCTTGGGGAGGAAGATAAGAGTGGATTTGGTTGATATAGGTGAAGGAAATGCGGGCCTTTTGGTGATCATGGTTTTCGTACGATGTTTGTAGGCCGCTTCGCTGTGCGAAGCGAACTCGGCTGGCACTGAAAGGGGCGATTGACATGGGTGCGTCTGTTCACTGCAGAGGTTGTGGCCACCGGTTTGCCGTTGATGACGTCTATGCGGGCAAACTTATTCGCTGCGTCAACTGTAAGGAGCCTGTCCGCGTTCCCTCCGCCGATGGGTCGGGGCGTGACAGTTCCCGATCCGGTGCTCAGCGGCGTGTTTCTCAATCGGGCGCTCAGAGGCAGGCTCGACCGACTGCTCCTCGCCGCTCTCCGACCGCTCGCAGCAACCGATACCAGAGCTCCGGACCATCCGTTGCGACTCTACTGGGCATCGTCGGAGGGATTGTTGCTGTTGGTGTCGTCGGCTTCATCGCTTTCCGAATGGGCCAGAATACGGCCGCATCGGACAGCGACTCTACCAACGTTGCGGCCACAGACAGCGGTGCAGCAGCCGTTGCCCCGGTATTGGATTCGAATGATGTAGCTGCGACGAGCACACCTGATTCGGCACAAGACACGACTGCGAATTCCACGTCAGCAAACGACAGCGTCACTCTGCCGTCGTTTTTTTCGGAGGAAAATTCCGGTGCGGAAAGCAGCGGGACCATTTCCGAAGTCAGTTCGTTCAATCGCTCCGACTCAACCATGAACGCCACCGAGGCAGCCGAACCAGCGATGGCTACGAAGTCCGGCGGTGATCAACCGGCTTCCAGTGGTACACCTCTGACAGCGGCGGCATCGTGGGCGGACTTGAATGAGCAGGTCGAACCGTCGGTGGTGAAAGTCGAAGTCAGATCCAATGACGGTGAAGGAATCGG
>JAGQPY010000710.1 GCA_020426485.1 Planctomycetaceae bacterium | reverse complement strand
TGCACGAGGCCACTTTCGCCGTGTCATGCCGGTGACTGTTCAGAAATGAAAGCCTGCACACGCGGCTTGCACACACGGCCTACACTTCGACCAACTGAGTGGCTTCCTGTTCGGTCTGCGACTGCACAAGGGCCTGAATGGTTTCCGCATCCGGGCCATGATGAGCATCCGAGTTTTCGGAATCCGCATCTGATCGACGATTTGTTCGGATCGGGGCCGTCCATAGTGCGGCTGCGTACATACCGGCGACGATCAGCAGAAGTGCCTTGATCCCGAAGATAAATGTCAGCGACTGCAGCATTCCGCCGACAATTGATCCCAGCAGATTTGCTCCCAGGGCCTTCGGTTTGGATTCTGCTGCAAGGAAGGACTGAGCGAAGATAATGCCGCTGAACATCAGGGGGATTGTTGTCAGTCCACCGACGACCAACGCTTTCATGGCATAGGGCAGAAAGGCGAACGTCGACAGATCCACGACGTACAGCAGCAGGCAACTTCCCAGCAATCCGGTTCCGACGACTGTCCGAGACAGAGTCGGGAATCGTCGGGCCACAGAATTTGCCATCAGAATCATGCACAGGATGCCGGAAATGACGACGGCGTTCACCAGCCATGTGTTGCCCATCACGACGGACGCCTTACTGATATTCTGAACTTCCAGCAGCAGGAATGCGGCTCCCAGCAGAGCGAAGTGCCATTCAGAGGAAGTCCAGCGGCCGATCAGATTTTCAGCCCCGGTGCGTTTTTGAGCATAAACCAACAGGATCGGCATCAGCCCGGCCAGCAGAAAATAGAGGCGCGGGATTCGAGGTGATTCCAGATAGATGTAAGGCCAGTCATCGGTGGCAATGCGTGTGTTGCCGGAATAGCTGACGGGGAACGCATTCTGCCAGACAGTAACGGCTTCGTTGAGTGGTGCGTCGTTATGAAGGGCCGTGTCGATGCGGTCCATATCGCCCGTCACAAACATGACTCCTCCCCAGCCGGTGGGATTAGCCGGAACACGAAACATCAGCGACGGCTGACCGAAGACTTCTCTCAGGCAGCCTTCCATGCGATCAGCAATATAGGGCTTCAACGCTTCAAAGCTGAGCGCGATGACGCCGCCTTCGTTGAGGAGTGACTTTGCTCGCGAAATGCTTTCTCGCGTGTAGACATAGTGATCCAGCCGAGCATTCGTCATGGCTGTTGTTGTGTGCGAATCGAGCAGGCCGAAGACAATCAGGTCATAACGCTTTTCTGTTGTCGCGAAGAAGGACCGAGCGTCATCGTTAACGATGTCGACGTTGGCAGAGTCATAGGGGCGCTCCGGATGATAGCGGCGTCCCATGTCGATAATGGCCGGGTCGATTTCCACGGCCGTCACATGTCCTGCCCCATTGCGCAGGGCACCGGCGACGTCGTTTCCGGAACCGGCTCCCACGATCAGCACGTTTTGCGGATTGGAGTGAAACCTGAACGGAATATCGTACTGGCTGTAGCCACGAAATCGTTCGGGGACGCGAGGGTCAGCGGGACGGTCAGCGGACAGGTCGATGATTCCCTGATAACCGGCGTTGTTGACCTTGATCAGATATTGGCCAACCCAGTCGGTTTGCTGGTCTCGCAGGTCTTCCAGTTCCAGCTTCTGATAGGGTGACCACGCGATTTCCGGTGACGTTTCCGTGGCAGTTCCCCACAATGAAACGCCAATCATCGCCGCCAGAAGTTTGAGTTCCGTTCGGCGGCCCGTCGGATCCGAAGACATGAACGCCGCCAGAAGCACGCAGGCAGTCAGAATCCAGACCACCGGAGGCAGCCACAGACTGCTGAGCATCACAAACAGCCAGATCCCAATCAGACTGCCGACAACGTTGATTGAGTAGGCTCGAATGGTATCCGTTGCGTCGTTAATTGACCGGCCCAGAATCCGGCCGATGGGCATGAAGATTTCCCACAACACGACCATCATGCCAAGAGTCATCGCAAGTCCAACGGAGACTCGCGCGGCAGTGGACCACGGATTGGTCGCCACACTGTGTTCCCAGATTAACAGGTCCTCCATCTCGCTCAGAAAGCTGGTGATGCGGCCCGCGATGCTGCGAGTCTGAGAGAAGGACAGCACGGCTGTCAGAGCCAGCAGGGGAACCAGTATCTGC
>JAGQPY010000070.1 GCA_020426485.1 Planctomycetaceae bacterium | reverse complement strand
CTGCGAAGCAGCGCGGGCGGCCATGGAAGCCGGGCATACTCACTACACACCCGCCACCGGAATTCCTGCGCTGAAGCAGGCGATCTGCGATGCGTTTGAGCGTGATTACGGAGTCAAGTACAAGCCAGCGGAAGTGACGGTCAGCAGCGGAGCCAAGCATGCCATCCACAATGTGTTGACGGCGTGCTGTGATCCGGGCGACGAAGTCATCATTCCGACACCGTACTGGGTCAGCTACAGCGCGCTGGTGGAACTTGTCGGTGCGATTCCGGTTCTGGTGGAGACGACAGAAGAATCCGGGTTCTGCATGACAGCCGAACAGTTTCGCAATGCCGTCACACCGAAGACTCGCATGCTGATGCTGAACAGCCCCAGCAATCCGACCGGCGCGGTGTACCCGGTGGAAGCTCTGGAAGCGCTGGCTCGCGTGGCGGTGGAAAAAGACGTGATCGTGCTGTCGGATGAGATCTACGACAAGCTGATTTACAACGGCTACACGTTTCGAACATTTGCCTCGTTCGGCGACGATGTTCGCGAACGGACCATTATTGTGAATGGTGTGAGCAAAGCTTATGCGATGACCGGCTGGCGAATCGGCTGGACTCTGGCACCGGCCAATGTCAGCAAGGCCATTGACGGGCTGCAGAGTCAGCAGACGTCCAATCCCTGCAGTATCAGTCAGTATGCAGCGATCGCCGGATTGAATGGGCCACAGGAATGTCTGAGCGAAATGCTGGTGGAATTTCAGAAACGCCGCGACTATGTGATTGGCCGGATGCGATCGATGCCGGGGATCAGCTTTGCCGATCCGGGCGGTGCCTTTTACGTCTTCTTCAATGTCAGTCAGCACTTCGGACGAACGCTTCCGGGCGGAGTCGTCGTCGACAACGCATCCGATTTCTGCACAGCATTGCTGGAACAGGCTCACGTGGCCACAGTAACGGGTGATGCATTCGGCGCGCCGGGTTATGTGCGACTGTCGTTCGCCACCAGCATGGAAATTCTGGAACGCGGCATGGACGCTCTGGAAAAGTTTCTGTCGTAGCTGAGTCTCAGGGTTACCTGACGTCCGAAGGCATGGTCATTCCGCAACGGGATGACCAGTTCCACCGAACGGTCGGTTGACCGCGTGATGCGAAAGGTGCGTCTGACGGAGTGGAGGAACAAAGACGATCGTGGGTTACTTGGCACCAACAGGCTGTGCAATGCCGAGTGATGCCTTGCCCAGCGCGACGGTGGTAAACGCAACAGTAGCACAGACGACGGCAGCACAGGGGTTCGTGTTCGTGGTGGCTGTTCGCCTGATGGTTCTGGCAGGGATCGTTTATGGCATCTGGCGAATCTGCCGTCCGCGTTACGACTTTCGGGTTGTCGTGAAGTCATCGGGCGTTGTGAGTCACACCGGCATCAGGACGCCTCAGCAGCGGCGACTGCTGCGACTGGTTTCCGAGTCGGTTGTGACCGACGAAAAAGTCGTCATTTGTGGCCGAACGGATACTGAGGGGCAGTTGCGGTTGACGTTCTCCGGAGCGATCGACGCGGGAACTCAGCAACAAATTCGAAATTTCGTTCTGGCGGAACGGTGAGAATTCCGAGGCATCGGAACTCAACAGCTGTAAGTTTCTGTGGTCAAAGCGTGTTTCGAAGGTGGTCATAACGCTTCGACGGAGGTTTACGCTGTAAAACCACGTGTCCATCGCCCATCCCGCTGCAGAGCGCTGGATTTCGCTGCGGAAACGGTCGATTCGGTGCAGATTCCGGGGAAAGCTGTTAATATCTCGTGCGAGTCTTTTCGAGCAGCAGTACGGAAGCAGCATTTCCAGCCATTCACCAGTCCGGATCGGAATCGGAATCCCGGGAACAGAAACCCTGATCAGATTCCGGGCCGCCCCTGAGACGGCATCCGATCCCCATGCTTTCTGCTGTCTGTATCACACATCTTTATATCAGGCAATCATTTCTTTCACTGGCGGCAACGACGGGGCCAATTTCAGGTTGTTTGCAGCGAATCCGAAGCTTCCCGACATGAGCGGTATCGACGTCGGATTCGATTGATGAGCGACAACCGTGCTGAACGGAAACGTCGTTGGTTCATTGTCGCTGATGGTCCCGATACCGACATGCGGAACACCGCCGGGGAGCCTTTTCACACATCTCAACAGGCTGAGAACTATGTCGAACGACCCTTATTCACCATGTGTCTGCGGCAGTGGCAAGAAACTGAAATTCTGCTGTCAGGACATTGTCCCGGACATGGCCAGAATTCAGAAGCTGATGGACAATCAGCCGGAAGCTGCGGAAAAACAGCTGCGGTCGCTCCTGCAGAAACATCAGGACAAGGAAGTCATTGTCACACAGCTTTCGTCGCTGCTTGCCGAATCCGGCCGAGTCAGCGAAGCTCGCGATCTGCTGGTCGACTTCCTTCGAAAGCACCCCGACGAACCCCGCGCGCTGCTGGCGCTGGCCGACGTCTGCCTGTCGGTGGACGGCTTTGCTGCGGCACGAAGAGTTGTCCATCGAGCTTTTCAGCTCAGCAGCCGGCAGTACCCAACAGGTGTGTCGATGCTGGCGGCCACCATCGCCGGGCAGCTGGCTCGAGCCGGTTGTTTCATGGCGGTTCGTGAGCACATGGCTCTGGCCGTTCGCATGGCGCCGCCGCAAACCCGAAACTCACTGCTGATGCAGTTGGCGAACTTTGAGTCTCAGCGAAGTGTTTCGTATCCGTTTCGAGGAAGTTTCTCACTGCTGCCGGTGGAACTGGAAGGTGAACTTCAGAAAGAGGAACTTCGCGCTCGCAAAGTCAGCCAGATCGGTTGCTGGGAACCCGCCTCCATTCTGTACAAGCGGCTGTTGGAACAGCTTCCGGAGAATGGTTCCCTCTGGTTCAACCTGGGCTTGTTTCAGGCATGGGACGGTCGCCTGAAAGAAGCGGCTCAGTCGTTTCATAAAGCGGCCGAACTGATTGACGACTACGACACGGCCGTGGAAGCGGAAACCCTGGCGCTGTTGCTGGAAATTGATATCACGGAAGACCGATACACGATCAGCCAGCAGACGATTAACGTCCGATCGCTGTCAGAACTGCTGACTCGACTGGATGCCGCAGAAGGGTTTGTTCGCCTGCCGCGCACGGCAGCGGACACTGAACGTGACGATTCCATTGTGGCCGAGTACGAACTGCTGGCAGATCCATCAGCAGCTTCGCAGGAATCCGGACAGCTTCCGGACGTTCTGGCGGAAATCTCGATCGTCGAAACCGAAGATGCGGATGGCGAACAGTCGCGAGCTGTCGTTGTTGGGCTTAGTGACGAACTGCCCAAAGCTGTTGCGTCATTTCTTGATGTCGCCGGCGACCTTGCCACTCCCGTTCCCGAGGACCAGGCTCCCGCCGTCATCTCTCAGGTTCCTGCTGTCTGTCAGTTGTTTGACTGGAAGGTTCACCAGCCCGAACAGGTCAGCATGGTTCAGATGCGGACGCTGGAAGAAGATCGGCTGAAGGCGGCGTTGAACAAATGGCTGGAAATTCCCACATCGCTGCTGGACGGCAAAAGTCCGCTGGAGCTGTCTCGCGATGCAAAGAACCTGATTCGAGCCGGGGCGGTCGTTCTGGTTCTGGATGCGATCTGCCATCGTATGGGACATCACCCGGACCTGACGGAGGTGCGCAATCGACTGGGAGTTCCTGCACCGTCGCCGATGCAGGTGACATCAGAACAATCCATCACGGCGATGCCGCTGCTGCGACTGCATCGTGTTGATGCCGAAAAGCTCACAGACGACCAACTGTTCGACTTTGCCAGCCGAATGATTCTGGTGCGTCATTTCCAGCTGATGGAACAGGCACTGACGCAACTTGCCAACCGGCCGGCGGCCATTCAACGCCTGACTCCTCTGCGAACCTACCTGATGTTGGCCACACTGGCTCGGGAGAACAATGATCTGGAACGCGCTTCCGGATATTTCAACGAGGCACGCGAAGCTGTCAAAGACGATAAGGATGCCTTCCGGCTTCGTCTGGAAATCGACATTCGCGAACTCAGCTGTCGACTGGACAATCCGGAAGATCCCGGCGTGAAGACACTGCTGGAAGAAATCCGTGATCGGTATTTCGTCAAGATTCCGGAAATCGAAGAAGTGATCCGGGAAGAACTGGAAAGCAGCGGCGCGAAACACCTGATCCCGCTGCTGTACCAGAAATCCACGCACTCACCAAAGGGCGGAGTCTGGACGCCGGGTGCTCAACAGGAAACCGCATCCACCGGTGGAAAGCTCTGGATTCCCGGACAGGATTGACGTCCATGGACCGGTTGCCCGTCGGCCATGCTTTCGCCAGCGACACGGAGGTCATGAATTACGCGCTGTCGCTGGCCAGGCGAGGTCTTGGATACGTGGAACCCAACCCGCCGGTCGGCGCTGTTCTGGTGGATGCCGAACGGCGGCTGATTGCGGATGGCTGGCACACCCGATACGGTGAACCACATGCCGAAGTTCATGCCATCAGCGCTGCCGGCGATCGTGCAACCGGGGCTCAGCTCTTTGTGACTCTGGAACCCTGCTGTCACTTCGGGAAGACGCCCCCCTGTGCGGATGCCGTCATTCGCGCAGGAATTCAGCAGGTTCACGTTGGCTGCCTGGATCCCGCTCCGCATGTGTCCGGTGGCGGCATTCAGCGGCTCAAAGAAGCAGGCCTGACCGTATCCGTGGGTTTGTGTGGCAGTCAGGCGGAAGCGCTGATCGCTCCGTTTCGCAAGCTGATGCTGACGAACCGTCCGTGGGTTCATGTCAAATGGGCCATGACTCTTGACGGACGAATTGCGACGCGCACCGGTCACTCGAAATGGATTTCCGGAGAAGAGTCACGAGCGGAAGTGCATCGGCTCCGTGGTCGCATGGATGCCATTCTTACAGGCGCGGGAACTTTGAGAGCTGACGATCCGCAACTCACGGCCCGACCACCCGGCCCGCGCGTGCCGGTTCGAATCATTGTCGATCGAGATGGTTCTTCGTTATCGCTGCAACATGCATTGGTCCGAACACTGGATGAAGCTCCCGTCATTCTGTGTGTTCGCGAAACGCCCGATGACTATCACCGTGTCCGGTTGGAAGAAGCGGGCGTTGAGGTGTTGGCATTCATCGGTGACAGTCGTTCCGGCCAAATCCACCGGCTCCTCGAAGAACTCGGGCGCCGAAAGCAGACTCACGTTCTGGTCGAAGCGGGTGCCGGGCTTATGGGAACGCTGTTCGACGCAGCGCTGGTCGATGAGGTCCATGCCTTTGTCGCTCCCAAAATGATCGGTGGTACCGACGCGATGCCACCTGTCGGCGGACTGGGATTGGCGGAGATTCCGGCGGCGGCTTCACTGACGAACAGAACCGTCCGATTCTTTGGCGAAGATGTTCTGATCAGCGGACACGTGAAACGCGGGTAAACGAATGCCGTGGCGAAATCGCGGCATCCGGCCGACTTCGATGGTGCCGACGGCCAAACTCCTGCGAAATCATTCCTGCGATGGCATCTGCCCCGGAGGACCCTCAGCGATGATCCGTCCGCCATGTTGACCGGGGCCCGGTCCAAGCTCAATCAGATAGTCACAACGCGCGATCAGCTGAGGATCATGATCGATTAACAGTATGGAATGGCCAATGTCGACCAGATGGTTGAGACACTGCGCGAGCCGATCAATGTCTTCCATATGCAGACCCACGGACGGTTCATCCAGGATGAACAGTCGCTGAGATGTCGCTTCAGCCTCCGCGCGACGCGGACGGATCACAGCTTGTTCTTCGGACAAGGGCAGGGAAGCACCGGACAGCAGAACAGCGATGTTCAAACGTTGGTTTTCTCCACCGGACAAAGTGGAGACCGGCTGACCAAGACGCAGGTAACCCAGTCCGGCCATTCGCAGCGCATTGATCCGCTGTTGAATTCGTCGGTGGCCCTGAAAGAACGCGAATGCATCGTCGGCTGTCATCTCAAGAATGTCATGAATGCTTCGGTCTCGATATCGAACTTCCAGCACATCGGGTCGAAAACGACGGCCGGAGCATGCTTCACACGTCGTTTCAATATCCGCCAGAAACTGCATGTCGACGGTAATGACACCGTGACCCTGACAGCTTTCACAGCGCCCGCCTTTGGCAGAATTAAAGCTGAACATCCCCGCATTGTAGTTTCGTTTTCGGGCTTCGTGTGTTTGTGCCATCACCTTTCGGATTTCGTCGAAGCTCCCAATCATTGTGGCGGGGATACTGCGGCGGTTTGATGAACCAGGCTTCTGGTCCAGAAGGCAGATCTCCGATATATGCCGGCAGCCACGGATTGAATCCATATGAGCGGTGGCGATTGGTATCGCCTGCCCCAGTTCTCGACAGATCGCCGGATAGATGGCATCGACGACAAGAGAACTCTTACCACTGCCGCTGACTCCAATCACGCCACAGATGACATTCAGAGGAACTCGGACGGAGAGATTCCGAATGTTGTGGCAGGTGATTCCTTCAAATTCCAGCCAGCGTTCGGACAGAGGTCGACTGACTGTTCGACAGCTGGTCGTCTCACTCGCGCCGGACTGTTTCCGGAGCTGGACGGCCGTTGACGTCTGACCATTCGCGGCAAGGTCCTTGAATCGGCCCTGAAAAACAACGGATCCACCACTCTGGCCGGCGGCAGGCCCGATTTCGATCAGCTGGTCCGCTGCCGACAGAAACAATGGATCGTGTTCGACAACAACCAGCGTATTTCCTGCGTCAACCAGTCGCCGTGTGGCACGAACAACTTTTTCGGTATCGCGACTGTGCAGCCCCGACGTCGGTTCGTCCAGCACATACAGAGTATTGATCAGACCGGAACCAATGGCAGCCGTCAGAAGGACGCGTTGAGCTTCACCGCCGGAAAGCGTTCTCATACTTCGCCCAAGGTTCAGGTAATCCAGACCGATGTCCTGCAGAAACTGCAGTCGGTCCGCGGCGTGACGAATGGATGTCGCCACCGCTGCCTGTGCGGCAGTGTCCAGTAATGCCACCGCTTCTGAAAGCCAGGCCTGTGCTTCGGAAATTTCCAGATCCAGAACGTCAGGAAGAGTTTTTCCACTCAGTTGTACCGATGCTGCTAATTGAGACAGCCGATGTCCCCTGCAAAGAGAACAGCTGGTCCAGGACCGCCATCGGCTCAACAATACGGCCACACCTTTTTTATAACGATTCCGAACCAGCCAGCGATGGAACCCCGCAATCCCGCCAAAGTTTCGTTCGGGGACACCTTCCGAAATCAAACGGCGCTGGTGATCGTTGAGGTCGCGGAATGGCACATTTGTCGGGATTCGGTAGTCCGGCGCGAGTGCCAGCAGTTCGTCCAGTTCATGTCGATACGCGGGCGTCGTCCACGGCTGGATCGCCCCCTCCTCAAGCGTCTTCGAAGTATCCGGGACGACCGTTTCCAAAGTCATATCGGACACACTTCCGTGACCTTCACACTTCGGGCATGCCCCCAGCGGAGAGCGGTGACTGAGCGACTCCGGTGTCAGTGGCTGGAACTCACGCCCACAACCGGCACACACAAGGCCTGCGGTCAGAGATACCGTTTTCCAGCGACGATGATCGATTACAACTGTTGTTGCGTCGACGTCAGCCTGACCGTCGATGATTTCCAGCAGAGCAATGCAGTTGTTGTGCCCCAGTTCATAACACTGAGCAATGCTCTCGGACAGGCGACCTTCACTTTCAGCCTCGGTCTTCAGTCGATCGATAATCAGAAGAATTTCGGCTTCCGATGGATCACTTCCGACCACTTCATCCGCAAGAACAGATTCCA
The DNA here is from genome assembly GCA_020426485.1 of Planctomycetaceae bacterium. Lineage (GTDB taxonomy): Bacteria > Planctomycetota > Planctomycetia > Planctomycetales > Planctomycetaceae > JAGQPY01. Next base: position 9,127 of record JAGQPY010000070.1, on the reverse strand, counting down.
GCGAAACAGTGCGGTTCTGATCAACGGCTCGCGTGACGCCTCGCTGCAGCAGGTTCTTCAGGCGATCCGTGTCGCGAACGACTCGAAACCCAAACATTACTCGCACATCCGGCCACCCATTCAAAAGGTACCGTGCCGCGGCCTGCGGAGATTTTGGATTGACGGGCATGTTGCAGTCAGGACAGAAAAGTTGTCCGAACCTGGCAAACAATACGCGAAGATGGTCGGTGATTTCCGTGCGGGTCCCAACCGTGCTGCGTGGTCCATAACGTCCGGCATTCTGCCGCAGCGCGATGGCCGGAGGAATGCCTTCAATGCGATCGACATCCGGACGCTCGATTCGATCCAGAAACTGTCTTGCGTAGGGCGAGAATGTTTCGATGTAGCGCCGTTGCCCTTCGGCAAACAGAGTATCAAACGCCAGACTGCTTTTTCCGGAACCACTGACGCCGCAAATGACCGTTAACAGGTTGCGTGAAATCTGCAGATCGAAGTTCTTCAGATTGTGGACACGAACTCCTTCAAGTTCGATGTGCGTTTGACTCACGTGCAAACCTTCCTGCCAGAATCAATGCCTGAGACAAACCGATGATGATATCTGAACAAAGGATCTCCATGCCGGCCGGAGACAACTGAGCACCACGGCAGACGCAACGCAGCACGGCCCATCAGGCGTCCGGAGCCGGGTGGTATTTGATCACAGGAAGGCGATGAACTCTGGTCGTGAAGGCATGTTCGTTCAGTTCAATCACACGGTATCCGGGCGATTCATCGGCAAACTGAGGCGACGTGCCGGCCGGACTGAACTGAATCCCGGTTGACGGAGTCGCGACGATATCCGCCTGATGCAGCCGGAACTGAAACTCATGATGCACGTGCCCACAGCAGACCAGCCGAATGCGCGGGTCAGCGCGAATGATTTCTTCCAGACGTTCTCGGTTATTCAGGCCGATCGCATCCATCCAGACGCTTCCCACTGAAACCGGTGGATGGTGCATAAACAGAGCAACATCTTCCTGAGACGCCTGCTGAAGTATTTCCTGAAGCCAGTTCAGTTGCTGGTCCTCCACGACACCCGCGACTTCGCCCGGCCAGTGAGTGTCCAACCCGATGCACAACCAGTGGCCGGCAGGAAACACAAAATTGACCGTGCCCCCCGGACCGTCTTCTGATCGACATGGAAAAACCTGCCGCAATAGTAACCGGTCATCATGGTTTCCGGGAACCTGCCACAGGCATTCGTGCCACGGAGTCAGAATGCTCCGGACGGCTTCGTATGATGCCCGTTGCTCATCATGAGTGTGGTCCCCGGTAATGACAACATGATCAAAAGGATGTTCATTCGCCTGAATGTACCCAACCACGTCTTCAAGGCATTCCCGTGTTGGGATTCCTTTCAGCGTCGCACCGGGGGTACTGAAGACGTGCAAATCTGTGAGTTGAAGAATTCGGGTCATGAGGGAATTCGCTGTCACATAAATCCGGGATGAGCCATGGGAAACAGGAAGCGGACCGGCTTAGCGAAACTCTTCCAGCGGATATTCCGCCAATGGCAGAGGCTCGGAAACAGCAGCGAGTTCCTGAAGTCGCTGCCAGCCGCGAGTCATCAGCCTTTCCTGTTCCGCGACATATTGCGGATCAAGGTTGGCCTTGGCAAACACCCCGCCCACTGTGACCGAAGGAAAGTCGTCATCCACGATAAACTGCGCAGTGATCGGATTGCACTGAATATGACGTTCCGGACTGGACAGAAGATCCTGATGACTGACCAGTCCGGTCACAAATCTCAGATAGAGGTCGCTGAAACCGATCGACTCCACTTCTTCACCACAAATGTCGCACAGATATCCCTGATCACAATTCGCCATCCCGCGTTCGCCTTACCAAATCTCTACCCCTGAACTGCAACGATGCATTGTCGGCTGACCGCCGTCCCAAATCTGTCGCCGGCGCGTGCGACGACCGATCAGAATGACTGCAACGAGCGCGCTGAAACATCACCTTTCAGCAAACGACCGACATGATGGTAGCTGACCGCTGAATCGCATTCGACAACCGGATTCTGATTATTGAAATGATTGTAACAGTGGTCGCGATCGCTTCGAGGCTGCCCACAGTCTCGCCACGTCATGCCGGATCCTCAGCACCCGCACATCCTGAACGGATTGAACATTGTCCGTGATCGGAAATGTTGCTTTTCGGAGACAACCGCAGAAAGCCCAGGCTAGCTTGAAGGGAGAGACTAGCTGAAAAAGGGGACGGCCCCACTCCGGGCAGCCGTTTTCGCTGTATTTCCGGCACCCTCCAAAGGGTCAGACTCCTTTTTCAGACAGTCTTTAGTTGGAAGGCAGCCCAGTCCGGCACTTTCCGCGGCGGTGGTGGTCGATGTGACACCACTTGAGACTCATTCTTTAGCGGGTGATCTGCGTCATGGTCGACAGGGTGATCAACGAACACAGCCAATCTGCCACTCGGACGGTGTCTGAGCGGCCGCTGGTCGTGCATCGGGAAACAACGTTGGCGGACCTGCCGGCGGAGGAGCTGTCCGGAAGCGAATACGTCCTGATCAGCGATTCAGACGAACGAATCATCGGCATCGTCGCACGGCGTGAGATTGATCGACGACTGTACGCAGAAAATCCATACGAAAGAAACCGATGGCGTTCGATGCCCATCGGAGCCATGTCAAAGCTTTCGATTCCGGATGACTCTGATGGCAGCGCATCGCTTCCGACCAGCGCGAAGGAATTCGTGCCCATTCGCGATGGGAACAGTCTGTTTGGCTTTTCAGCGCGAGGCGAACTGTATCTAAGCTGGCGACGTCTGGAGTCGCTGTTTACGGCTGCTCTTTCGGATCCGTTAACAGGGCTGATGAATCGTCTGGCATATGAACGGCGGCTGAATGAAGAATGGAATCGAGCCGATCGACAGAAGAATTCCATCGGCGTTGTCGTGGTTGACCTGGATGACTTTAAGAAGGTCAATGATACGTTCGGACACGCAGTGGGAGATGAGCTGCTGGCCAAAGTCGGTCGGAAGCTGGAAGTTTCCATGAGATCGTACGACGTCGTGGCCAGATTCGGCGGCGATGAATTTGTCGCCCTGTGTCTGGGCTGTGCTCCCGGAGATATTCGTATCCCCATCACTCGACTGCTGAGCAGTCTTTCGGAAATTCTGATTCCGGTTGGTGATGAGATGGTCTCTGTGCGAGCGAGTATCGGAGCTGCAGTGCGGCACGGTGATTTCAGTGACAACGTACCGGATGATCTGTTTGTTGCGGCAGACAACTGTCTGTACGAAGCAAAACGAACAAAAAACAATGCGTGGAAGGTGGAGTTCGGGGCCGGGTGTTGCGACATACCAACACCAGTTTTAAATGACTTCTGTGCATGCAATGCGGGTTCGTAGAACGTCTCTCGTTCGACGGTGATTTCTTCGGGCCACGGCCTCTTTGACAGGTAAGTGATTGTGATGAAAGAATTTGGTCAGACAGTCTTGTCTCAGTTTGAAGACATCGCTCCGGTGCCGAACATCGACTTCGCATCTTCTTCGGACCAAGCCGGCAGCGGTATTCTTTGGGCGTTGTATGGGCATCAGGCCGACGGCGGACAGGCCCAGCGCACACCCTTGCAGGTGCAGCCGTTTACGATTGGCCGACACCCTGACAACACGCTGTGTGTCTGTAACTCAACGGTGTCGGGTTACCATGCAGAGCTTCTGCTGGCAGGCGAAAACCTGCTGGTTCGTGACAAAAACAGCACCAACGGAACGCTGCTGAATGGTCGACGAATTCAGACGGTCGAACATCTTCGCGATGGCGACATTCTGCATTTCGGCAATGTCATGTTCACCGTGAACAAGGAGACACAGTCGACGGATACCAAGACCGTCACGGCCGATGCCGCAGGAGACGCGATCGCTCATGTACAGTTCAATACGCTGCTGAGTCGTCCCGGAGTCGAACCCTATTTCCAGCCGATTGTTCGAATGGACAATCAGCAGATCATTGGGTTTGAGGTGCTTTCACGCAGTCATTTCGTTGGACTCGAAACGCCGGCCAAGATGTTCAAAGTCGCCGCTCAGCGAACCAGCGAGGCGGCTTTGAGCCGGGTGTGTCGGTTCGAGGGCATGAGAGCCAGCACCCAGTTCAGTGCGGATCTGCAGTTTTATCTGAACACGCACCCTGCTGAACTGAATTCCGATGAGCTGTTCCAGTCACTGCAGGACCTTCGCGATCGATACCCGACTCAGTCAATCGTTCTTGAAGTCCACGAATCGGGTGTCACATCGGTCGACTTCCTGAAGTCATTGCGATCCGTTCTGAATGAACTGAACTTCTCGCTTGCCTACGACGACTTCGGTGCAGGTCAGGCTCGACTGACCGAACTGATTGAGGTCCCGCCGGATGTATTGAAATTCGATGTCAAACTGGTGCAGGGCCTTCCGACAGCGTCCGAGTCACGTCGATCAACTGTTGCCGGTCTGATTCGCATCGTGAAGGATCTGAATGTCGTCCCGCTGGCCGAAGGAATTGAGAGCCTTGAGGAAGCAAAGATCTGCCGAGACCTCGGCTTTGAACTCGCTCAGGGCTACCTGTTCGGTAAAGGAGAGCCGGTATCGAAGTGGCTCGCAGAAGGACATTGAGATCAAGTGCAGGATGCAGACAAGACAGATGGTTTACTGTCAGAATTGTGAAGTGGTTGTGGACAAACGGTGAGCCGAGCGGTTCAGTTGCGGATCAGTCCAGCGGATTTTCAGACGTGCGTTCCGGCGCACAACGCGCCGGAAAAACGGTTTTCAAAACCATATCGAACGCCGGGAACCTGCGGAATGGCTGAACGGCCTTTTCCGGTTTGTTGTCGATACGAAAAGAGTCATTCATGTCAACCATCGCCCCATCAGCCTCAGAATCTTCGCTGTTGTCGCTGCTCCTTGGCGGTGAACGATTCTGGCCGACAGACCCCCGATCAGTACACGAACTGGGGCTGAGCGAACCTTTTCTTGAATCACTCGTCAGTAAACTGCTGCTGGCAAGCGGCAATCTGACCGGGCGGTCTGTTGCGTCCGAACTCTGTCTTCCTTTCAAGATTGCTGAAGCAACTCTGGAACGACTCCGAACACGGCGACTGGTGACTCACTGCGGATCCAGCAGCTTCAACGACTACGTCTACGGTCTTTCCGACGAAGGACGCAAACGCGCTCAGGTATTTCATAGTGAATGTGCCTACGTCGGCCCGGCCCCCGTACCACTGATGGACTACATCATTTCGGTCGAAGCTCAGGCGATTGGTGATGAACCCATCCGCCGAGCAGAACTGACGGATGCATTTCAGGACATCTCAATCTCCGGAGACCTGCTGGATCTGCTGGGCCCGGCGGTGAATTCCGGCAGCGGCATGTTCCTTTACGGAGCCCCCGGCAACGGTAAGTCCACGCTGGCTCAACGCGTGACAAGCTGCTTCGGTCAGGAAATCTGGATTCCACACGCCATAATTGACGGACGCCAGATTATCACGTTTTTTGACCCGGCTTATCACCGGACTTCGGAACAACCATCGACGTCCGCCACATGGGACAGTCGGTGGATTCGCGTACGTCGGCCCACTGTCGTGGTTGGCGGTGAACTGACGCTGGACAACCTTGAGATCCGTCACGATCCCGTTTCCAACATCAGCGAAGCGCCCCTGCAGTTGAAAAGTAATTGTGGCTGCCTGCTGATCGACGACTTCGGACGCCAACGGATATCACCGGAAGAGCTGCTGAACCGCTGGATTGTTCCTCTGGAAAATAAACACGACTTCCTTACCCTGCCGACAGAGAAGAAACTTCAGGTTCCCTTTGAACAGCTGATCATCTTCTCCACCAACCTTGAACCGGCTGATCTTGTGGATGAGGCGTTCCTGAGACGAATTCCGTACCGGATCGAACTGAAAGACCCTGACGAGGAAGAGTTCAACTGCCTGTTTCAGATTGCAGCAGAAAAGACGGGCTGCTTCTTTGAACCCGAGGCTGTGGACCACCTGCTGCAAAAGTACTATCGGCCATTCAATCGTCCGTTGCGGCGATGTCATGCTCGTGACCTGCTGCTGCAGGTACGCAACTACTGCACCTATAACGATTTACCATTCGAGATGCGGGCAGACTATTTTGACCGTGTTGTCGGAGGGTTTTTCACTGAAATTGACACCAAAGACAGCCGCGGAACTCGCGCGAAGGGAGTTCTGAAATGAACAGCAAAACACAGGTGTTTAACACGGAACAAATCGGACAGACCCGTGCTGTGGAACTGGAGAGTGCAGCCGGTGTTTCATCGGGACTGTCCGGCGTGGATCTTGCAGGCTACCAGCTGAAGGAAAAGATCGGCAGCGGCGGCTACGGCGAAGTCTGGCGAGCGATCGGCCCCGGCGGGCTGCCCAAAGCCGTCAAAATCCTCTACGGTGAGCGATCCGGCAAGCACGCCGAAGTCGAACTCAAAGCCCTGGAACGCATGCGGGAACTGCGGCATCCGTTCCTGCTGAGCATCGAACGAATCGAAGTTGTCGATTCGCGAGTCATCGTTGTTTCCGAACTGGCTGACCGAAACCTTTCCGAACGCTTTGATGAATGCCGCAGCTCAGGGCTGACCGGACTGCCGCGTGAAGAACTGCTGGGATACCTCAAGGACGCTGCGGATGCCCTGGACTTTATGTCCGAGCAGTATGGTCTGCAGCACCTGGACATTAAGCCTGATAACCTGTTGATTCAGGGAAACCATGCCAAAGTTGCAGACTTTGGTCTGGCCAAAAATGTCGGGGTCACCAATGTCTCTGCCGTCACGGGATTCACACCCCGCTTCGCGGCCCCCGAACTTTTCGAAGGACGACCATCCAAAACCAGCGACCAATACAGTCTGGCCATCGTTTACCAGATGATGCTGACGGGCGTTCCGCCTTTCAACGGACGCACAGCCGCTCAGCTGACGGCTCAGCACCTTCGCAGCCAGCCGGACCTGACCGAACTGCAGCCAATCGATCGTCCTGTGATCGCTCGCGCGCTGTCGAAAAATGTGCATTCACGATTCGACAACTGCCGGCAGTTTGTGGATGAACTTCACCGACGGAAGCTGGCTCGTTCGGCAAATCGCGTTTTCGTTCCGGCTCAGACCGACGACAGCGATCTGAACCGAACAGCACTGGTCCAGACATCATCGCCGGACCAGCAGTGCCCTTTGTCTGTTCCTTCCGCACCGATTCATATCGAGCCGGCCGATACAACGTCTGCCCCGGCGCGAACGGCCGTGGTGGTCGGGCTTGGAGGACTGGCTGGTAACGTCCTGCGAAACCTTCGTGAAAGTGCGGCAGCCGCCGCGGAAACACGTGGGCTGACTCATATTCCGCTGCTTCACATCGATACGGATCGATCGGCACTCACTCGACTGAGACCCTCCGAAGATGAACCGGGCCTGCTGCCCGACGAAACCCTCTGTATTCCACTGAAGTCGTCGAAGCACTATCGAGCGGCCAGTGATCTGGATTTATCGTGGATCAGTCGACGATGGCTGTTCAACATTCCCAGGTCCGGTCAGGTGGAAGGCATTCGGCCACTGGGACGTCTGGCACTGTACGATCACCGAATGAGTGTTCGCAGCCACCTGGAGAAGCTGCTGAAATCCGCAAAGGCAAAAGAATCGCTCGACGTCTACGTCGTGGCGTCGACATCCGGCGGAACGGGCAGTGGAGCGGTTTCCGATATCGCACTGATGGTTCGACAGGCAGCTCGGTCTGTGGGCATCGGTGACGTAAAAGTGCATGGTGTTCTGCTGCACGGCACGGCATCAACTCGCCATGTAACTGACCTGCAGGATGCAAATACCGTTGCAACCCTCCGCGAACTGCGACAGCTTCATACGCCGGGGCTTGGATTCAATAAAGGCTTTGAGCGAAGCCAGACGTCCGACGAAGTCAACCCGTTTGATGCATGCTATCTCATGCATCTGGGGGACGGGCTGAGCGACCCCGGTTTCAGGAGCCGGTGCGCCGACACCGCTCGTTTTCTGCTGGAAGCCGCCGTGGGCGAAGCTTCGTTCGACTTTCAGGCATGGCGAGAACCCGCTGATGACGAATTCTCCGGAGCGTTTTCTCTGCGACTGCTGGGTATCGGTTCTCAGGACGCGACCGTTTACGCCACTGCTGCCAATGAAGGTGGAAATCTGGCAGCTCTGCTGATTCGCCGCTGGTGTGGAGTGGTGTCGTTCAGTGGTCCGGAAAAACAGCACGCTCTGCCCGCGGAACTGACGGACTGTCAGACGCTGATGGCCGAACTGAAGCTGTCCCGAGACACACTGCCGCGGCATGTCATGAACATCCTGAAAGGAGACTGTGGCCGTGAAATCGATGCCTATGCTCAGGAAACGTGGCAGAAGATTCAGTCTGCGATTCCGGCTCAGGAAATGACACGCTCACGAATTCTGGACTACCTGACGCAGCATCTTGCACAACTGTCGAATGAAGGCGTGCAGTCACTGACGGCGATCGTTTCGCGAGTTCAGCAGACACTGGCTTCGACACGTCGCAGTTCGGAATCAACACTGCTGACCTATCTGAAATCCGTCCTGGATTCACCTCATCGTCTTGAAGGAGCCGTCACGGCAGCACACTACATTATCCGAGAACTAGAAGGCACGTTGACCGTTTGTCAGAGCCAGGCGTCAGAAATTGCAAGGGCATTTCAGGATCTGGAGAACCAGACCGTTCCTTTTGATATGACGGATGAAGGAACAGGTCGAGAATCCGTACGAAATTTCTGCCGTCAGTACTGCGTCCTTCTGGCATATCAGACCATCTACCATTGTTTCGCGACCCACATTTCTGCGGTCAGCGAAGGAATAAAAGGATTTCTGGTTCGTGAAGCAAACATGAAGTCCGATCTTGAGGGACTTTCCGTCGACATGGCCTCTCAGGCACTGCTTTCGGATTCCATTCCTCAACCGGTCGTCGATGCCTTCGATAAGCATCTGAGACAGAATGCCCGGTCGCTGGTCAGTGACCTTTATGCACGTCGAATGACGGGCAAAGACTTTTCACGGAGAATTGTCAATGAAGCCATGCAGTTCCTGCTGGCAGTTTCTCGATCCACCAACCACTCTTCC
>JAGQPY010000709.1 GCA_020426485.1 Planctomycetaceae bacterium | reverse complement strand
AGATTCTGATCGTTTAACCCCAATACCGTTCAACGAAGCTCGTAGGGCAGGTTTTTAACCTGCCAAACTTGTGGATCCTCAAAGGCGATTGCACAAGATGTTGTGACACCAAGGCAGGTTGCAAACCTGCCCCACATCACAATTGAACGCTATTGCGTTGAATCGAAGGCTGACAGAAAACGCGGGGGCTGCATCGCTGCGTGATCACGAGAACTCAGTGAGAAGCTCTTCCTGCAATGCGTGGTGATTGTGAGCGGAAAGTTCGACCGTGTTGCTCATCATTCTCGTCACCAGCGAGACAGGCTCAGTCGAGTCAGTCTGCGATGACGTTTGCCGCCGACCAAATCGCTTCACGGTGTAGACCGACGCCCCACAGGAAGAATGATTTGTAATCCCGATGCCACAGCCGAGGTTGATCGCAGCCGGGACGGGCCTCGCATGCGACATCGGGTTCAACAATGAGAATCGCTTCACCGCGTTGGGCGAAGCCTTTGTCAGAGGTTTGAGAGCGGGTTGCCGCGTTCTGTCAGTGGAAAGTGGACGGCTGCGGACTGCTGTCGGTGAGATTCAAAGACGGCGGTGACCATTTCCACGGTGATGGCTCCATCGTGGGAACTGCACGCGGGGGCTCGTGATTCGTCGACAGCTGCGATCAGGTCTTCGATTGCGAAAGCATGATTGTGGATTCGTGCGACCAGATCCGGATTGCTTTCGGGCTGGTTCACTCCGGCGGTCGTGATCGGTAACCATGGACGCGGTGTCGATGTGGGTTCGAACGGATTTCCGGGCACGAAGTGAGCCACAGGATCTTTGTCAATCTGAATGTTGATGATCCCCTTCGTTCCGATCAGCTGCAGACCAAAACCGGCACTGCGGAAATCGTCGTTGGCAATGGAATCGAACGTGGCCGTCATGCCGCTGGCCAGTTCGTAGCGAGCATGCAGTTCATCAGCGGCCAGAGGCCCCAGACCTTCGGCGCCATCCTTCACGTCGGCAGCGGTGACCGCCTTGCCCTTTTGCTTCATCACAGCTGAGCAGGTCAGCGGCGCACCGCCGAAGCGATGGATCAGGTCAAAGACATGCGTTCCCAGCACCCAGAGATCTTCGCCCCCGCCGCGGCGATCACCTTTGCCTCGACCGCGAATTTCGTGAACTCGCCCCATTTCTCCCGCTGCAATCATGTCTTCAATGATCTTCATCACGGGGTGATACGCATTCCGATGTGCGATCGCGACTTTGGCACCGGCTGCTTTTTCGGCGGCGATGATGCGATCGGCTTCTTCAGGAGTTCTCACGAAAGGCTTTTCGACGTAGATGCCTTTCGCCCCGGCTTCGATGGCAGCCAGAACCATGTCGCAATGCTGGTCCGCATGGCGAGGACAGACCGTCACGAACTCCGGCTTTGTTGCCGCCAGCAGTTCTCGGTAGTCCGCGAACCCACGTTCTGCGCTGAGCCCCAGCTTTTGAAGTTCGGTGTTCAGTCCGGACGGGTCGGCGTCGGCGACACCGACGATTTCAACACCGTCGACGAGCTTCCAAACGGTGTCCAGCCCGTGCCCATAGTTGCCTCGGCCGGTGTGACCGATGACGGCCGCTCGCCGAGGCGCAGAACGGGCTGCGGCGGAGACAGATGCAGAGGAGGCGATCGCCATGGAAACCGTGGTAAGAAAATGTCGTCGTTTCATATCCGGAAGCTATGAACCGGCGATCGAATCTGTCAAGCGGTCAAAAGAAACCAGTCGTGCCACCGTTGCAATTCTGAACGCAAAACGTGACGTCCACAGTCGGCTTCGTATCCGCATCGGGCGCCCCGGACATCGGAATCTTTCAGGCCGATTCCCGTCGATGATCGGTGGAATTTTCTGAGATGGCCGAGCAGACAACGCGGGGTGTCAGGTTGCCATGGTCTGGATGTGAAGCGGAAATCCATCCGGAGATGCACCTGCCAAAACGGCGAATGCTGCCCATGATGCACCGAGGCTTGGTTCCACAAATCCATGTCTTCAAACAACTTATCTCACTTGCGATTCTTTCGGCACGTCTTTCGCAATTGCTGGGCGGCACGGCGGATTGCTGCCAGAGAGGCACCTGTAGACCGGCACCGTGCGTGCGGTTCAGGAGGCTGTTTGATGGGAGCAATGA
>JAGQPY010000708.1 GCA_020426485.1 Planctomycetaceae bacterium | reverse complement strand
CACCGTCATCCCGGAAATCAGCCTGGCTCTGCTGGCTGGCCATGACATGCTTTTTCTGGGAGAAAAAGGTCAGGGCAAGAGTCGTCTGATGCGGCAGATGTCTCGGTTTCTCGATCCGGAAATCCCGTATCTGGATCTGCCCGGTTGTCCGGTGCATGAAGATCCGCTGCATCCCATCACTCGGCAGGCGAAAGATTTTCTCAGCGTCACAGCCGATGACCAGGTTCCGATCGCGTGGTGGGCGGCGAAGGATCGGTATGCCGAACGACTTGCCCCCGGCACCAAATTCGCCGACATCATCGGCGAAATCGACCCCGCAAAGCTGGCAGCCGGAACCAGTATGTCCGCCGAAGACGCGCTGCACTTCGGATTGATTCCTCGCATGCACCGCGGCATTTTTGCCATGAACGAACTTCCCGAACTGGACGAACTGGTTCAGGTGGGCCTGTTCAACATTCTGGAAGAGCGGGACGTGCAGATTCGCGGTTTTCCTGTGCAGTTCGATCTGGACGTCATGATTCTGTTTTCCGCGAATCCCGCCACCTACAACCGCAGCGGCAAGGTAATTCCACAGTTGAAGGACCGCATCGGCAGCATCATTCATACTCACTATCCGGAAGAACGCGACCTGGGCATTCAGATTATGGAACAGGAATGCGACGTTCCTCTGGATGGCGACTTCCCGGTCAGCATCCCGTTCTTCATGAAGCAGATTGTCGAAGAGATCAGCCGCTGTGCTCGCCACAGTCGCTACATCGATCAACAGTCCGGAGTCAGCGCTCGTTTCAGCATTGCCAACTATCAAACGATGATCGCAAGCGCTCGACGGCGCGGGGCCGTCTTGAACGAAAAACCAGCGGTGCCCCGCATCAGCGATCTGGGACACCTGTATGCGTCGTCGCTGGGCAAGCTGGAAATTGATCTGATGAGCAGCCATCAGATGTCAGAAAAACAGGTGCTGGATTCCGTCACGGCCGAAGCGATTCGAAATGTCTTTGAAGAATACGTTGAGGCTCATGGGCTGGAAGAAATCGGCCAGATCTTTTCTCGCGGCGTTCGAATCGAAGTGGGTGACATGCTGCCCAGTGATCATTATGAAAGACTTCTCAAGCGTGTGCCTCCGGTCTGGGATAAGGCCTTCGAAGTCAATGCGTCCACCGATGCCGCCGTTCGAGCATCCTGTGTGGAATTCGTGCTGGCTGGCCTGCACGCCACCGATCGCATCAGTCGGTCACAGAAACATGGTGTGGTTTCGTACGAGATTGAGTGAAAGCCGCTGACTGAAAAACTGCTGAGAGAACCTGAGCTACCGTGAAGATCTCGCGGGAGTTCCTGAAAATCAGGCAACACACCGGCCTGGCTTCGTGTGACCTTTGTCTGACTTTGTCGGCGGCCAGCTCTGCACCCGCCTTTCTCCCGAGTGTTTCGGCAGGTTTCAATCCAGCCCCACTGCGTTTGTGATCTCCGTCGGTCCGGCTGACTGGACCTCCCGTTTACTCGTCTTCCGAACGCAGGTTGGTAAATTGTGCAGGGTGTTCCGAACTGCAGACAGCAGGGTTTCGGGGTAACATCTTTGTTTTCGAATCCATCTGTGGCGATGAACTGACCGGTGAGGATGCAGCGATGAAACAACTTGCGGCGGGGACTTTGGCAATCTTCTTGACAACTCTGAGCGGCCTGAGCGAAGAGAAGTCGGCACCCTCGGCAGAACCGACGCTTTGTGTTGGCAACTACCAGTCAGAAGCCGATGCTGTTCGACAACTGGAGCGGTTTGCTGCCAGCTATTCGACGCGGGAAGAATGGCTCAACCGAGCCGATCGCATTCGCAGGCAGATTCTTAGCGGAGCCGGTCTGAATCCTCTGCCGGAACGCACGCCTCTGAATCCAATCATTCATCGACGGAGAACCTACAAGGGGTATTCTGTCGAATCAGCGGCCTTCGAAGCACGACCGGGATTCTTCGTCTATGGAAATCTGTATCGCCCGCTGGATCGGACAGGGCCGTTTCCCGGAATCCTGTGCCCTCACGGACATGCACGCGGTCGAGACGGTGGTCGACTTCGTGAGGATCAACAGCATCGCTGTGCGACGCTGGCTCGCATGGGCGCGGTTGTGTTTTCCTACGATATGATTGGATTCGGC
>JAGQPY010000707.1 GCA_020426485.1 Planctomycetaceae bacterium | reverse complement strand
ACTGTACAGAGGTCGCGATTATGACATTGAACCCGATGCGTCTGCCGCGAGCTATTTCTTCGGATTGGCGGCGGTCACGGGGGGCCGAATCAAGGTAACAGGGCTGACGAGGGACGCGTTACAGGGCGACGTGCATTTTGTTTCGGCTTTGGAGCAGATGGGGTGTTCGGTCGCTTGGGAAGCAGATGGGATTTCTGTTCAGGGGAGTTCGCTGAAAGGCATCGATATCGATATGAATGCCATCAGTGATACGGCTCAGACGCTGGCCGTGGTCGCTGTATTTGCTGACGGTCCGACCACGATTCGTTCAGTGGGACATATGCGGCACAAGGAAACCGATCGAATTTCAGCCGTCGTCACGGAGCTTCGTCGGGCGGGAATTCGTGCGGAGGAATTTGATGATGGTTTGACCGTTTATCCCGGGCAGCCTCAACCTGCAGAAATTCACACCTATGACGATCATCGGATGGCGATGAGTTTCTCCCTGCTGGGCCTGCGTTCGCCCGGAATTCGTATTCTTGATCCCGGCTGCACTTCGAAGACCTATCCGGAATACTTCACCGACTTCGAACGCCTGTGCAGAAACCGCTGAGAAATCGCCGCGTGGTCCGGTTGGTAGCGGCTTCAACCGAGCGGGGAACTTGTGCTGCAACGTGCAAGACGATGACGGCGGTGTCATCGTCTTGCTGTTTTTCGGCGCGGCGTGGCCATGTGATATCGGCTGTGCCTGAACATGCGATAGAGGTCACTGCGAGCGACCGCAGGTGGTGGCTGAGTCGTCGCGCATCGGCAGTGTTTTCTCGAAAAGCGCGCCTGAAATGTGGAAAGCCTCCAATCTGGTTGGGAACGGCGGTCGTCGGTTGGTTTGCCTGTGTTCAGGGACTATCATCCGGCCGTTACTCAGGCAGAGTGTGATCGTGGGGTTGGCGTTCAACAGTTTCGGTGGTTGCAGTTGCACGGGGATTGTTCGTGTGGCAACTCAACGGATGCTGTCAGTTGAAGCGGCAGATCAATCCCATCACGGTATCTTCTGAATTGAGGCTCGCGCATCGTGTGTGCATCACGATGCCGGGTGTTGCGGGATCTGCGTTTTTTGATTGAGAGAGCGACCGACGGAAGCAAATCGGCGGTTGCGACGGACCACTTCAAACGACTCGCCACACCCACCGGGTCAGGGGCGAAGCCATTGTTAGGCCTTTTTGGGCATGGATGAACTCTTTCACGAATGCGGTGTGGCCGCGGTCTACCATCTTCAGTCTGACACGCCCAGTCCGCTGGTCCCTGAGACGAATCCTCGATTCACCAGTCGTTTGATTCCCGGAATGCTGCTGGACATGCAGAACCGGGGCCAGTTGGCGGCCGGTTTTACAACGTACAATCCGGATCGACCTCAGCTGATTGACACTCACAAAGACGTCGGAGGCGTCGCGGAAGTGTTTCGGATGAACCAGCCGGAACGCTACCTGGCACTCATGCAGGAATATGCGGGCCACAGTGCGATCGGGCATGTGCGATACGCGACGTGCGGAAAGGATGACCGCAGCTACGCGCAACCCTTCGAACGCCACCACATCGCTCGTTCCAAGTGGTTCAGCTTTGCGTTCAACGGTCAACTGGCCAATTATCTTGAGCTTCGTGACGAGATCCTGCAGACTACAGACTTCCATCTGACTCGGGAAACCGACACGGAAGTTCTGCATCATCTGATTTCACAGGAACTGTCAGACCACCCCGGCATTTCCTCCACCGAACTGCTGACGGCACTTTCCGGGCGGCTGGACGGGTCGTGGAATATTGTCTACCTGAATGCAAACGGCGAAATGTTTGTTTCCCGAGATCCTCGCGGGATTCGGCCGTTGTGCTACGCCGTTGAAGGTTCGTTGTTTGCCGCTGCCAGTGAAAGTGTCGCACTGACTCATCTGGGTTTTGCCGACGCCAGCATCAAGAACGTTCCTCCGGGACATGCGGTGATCGTTGACGGCCACACCGTTCGCGTTGAAAAGTACGCCGATTCACCTCGTCGAGCCCACTGTTTCTTTGAATGGATCTACTTTGCCAACGCGGGCAGCCACTTTGACAATGCGGGCGTGTATCTGTCGCGCAAACGTCTGGGCGAAGAGCTGGCTCGACGCGAAACCGTTCCCATCGACGAAGACACCATCGTT
>JAGQPY010000706.1 GCA_020426485.1 Planctomycetaceae bacterium | reverse complement strand
TCCGTATCGACGTCATCGCTGTCGGTGGATTCTTCGTCGTCGTCATAGCGGTTGGTCAGTGTGTACGTGACCGTCCAGTCGTCTTCACTGACGTAGTCCTGCTTCGTCTTCATGGTGGTGGTCACCTTGCGAAGACGTTCCCCTGCACCCAGTTCGGGATCTGTGGCTTCGGGATCGAAATCGGTGACGGTGGTCTGCACGTTTTCAAACGAACCGGTGCCGTCCGGAGTCACCGAGAACGGATCATTCAGAAAACTGTAACCGGCAAAACTGCTGTCGCTGAAGGTCACACCTTCCGGCAATTCCATCGGATTCCAGTCCAGACGAGGATCAGCGGGAACACTGTCGCTATCCGTCGTCGAGCCATCACCGTCCGCACCGTTGCCGTCGCTGGAAGAAGTTGTAGTTTCCCCTGTCGAGGCCCCCGTGCTGCCACTTGTCGTCTGACTGCCGGATGATTCTGTGTTCGAATACTCGCTATTCGACGATTCACCGTCGTCCGTCGATGATGAATCGCCACTGGATTCAGAATCCGTCTCCGGCTCCGTTTCTGCGGATTCATTGCCGGTGAATTCGTTCACGTAGTCGGCCAGGGTCCAGGAATCATCATCGCCCTCTGAACCGGACGTTTCCTGATCAAAGTAGTCTTCGTACGTCTGATAGCTCTCGCCGTCGTAGGTTCCGTCCTGGGAAGACGTTTCTGCGGTGAACGTCCCGAAGTCAGTGCTGCTGGCCGCTTCCTGCTGAGCCGCCTCCATCATCTGGTCGTATTCCGCCATTTCGTCAGACATCGCATCCGGAGTGGATGTGTCGGCGATGCCGGCCAGTGGGCTGTTTTCGACAAATGATTCGTAGTCGGGTTCTTCGTACAGAAAGGACGTGTCATAGTCGAACTCCGACATGGCCGCGTCGATGTCCGAAGACGATTCTTCCAGCATGGTGGAATCTGTCATTTCGTCGGGAGAATCCGTCGTCCCGGTCAGCAGCAGCCGTACTTCCATGACTTCAGCAGACGCATGCTGCAGCGGAGCATTTCGGCGACGGCGACGATGTCCGGCACGAAACAAACCCACAGACCGCCGACCGATTCCGCCACGCGGCGAATCCTCAGCCCTCAGATTGCCCCCCCCCCCTGCCAAAAGCCGCCAGTTTCAATTGCTCCAGCCAGTTCGCCACAACCATTGCCGAATGCCCCTCAATCACGCCAAACCAATGCCCCGTCCCGCGCATGGATGAATTCACACCCCTGCACACGCCACCGGTCACATCGCACCAAGGGTTACAAACCGGACATGCTTTCCGAACTTTTTCCAAAAACGGCTCAAGATCGCAGTTTTCACCGGAAATCCCCCTGGTCGTGATTGCTGTCACGGTCAGGTGGTTCGGTCAGGAGACCGAACACAACGGTGGCCAGGGCAACTTGTTGTTCGAAGATAGGCAGGCTTTGATGATCTCTGATTTTGGCGTAAGTCGTTGCGTACCAACAGAACGGCACCAGAATGGCCCCCGTCAAATTATCTCCAATGTGAAGCAACATGGAGACGTGAAGCGGTAGCTCGGTCACGGGACCGGATACAACAGATTTGTTACAGTCAGAGCGCTCGTTTTTCGGTGTGATGAATTGTTGACGTCCGCCCCCGATTCCTGAACTCAAATGGCCAGCGGTTAACGGTAATCCACGGCGTGCGAGACACGGGATGGCTCGTCGGCTGGCTGGGTTCCTGCGGCCTGTTGAAATTCAACGTTCGGCCGTGTCGTCGAATGCGCGGGGTGTCGGCCCAGTTCCCAGGCTTTCCAGCGCCCGACGATGTGGCCGCCGATGACGCCTGCGACGTAGCCCACCGGGACATTGCCTGAGATTGCATTTCCGACGTACGACCCGTAGGCCGGATACAGAATATGCAGAGCTTCCTTCTGGGCCGAAACATCATGGGTTGCCGTGAGATAGCCGACGGCATCACCGGTGGCTTTGGCTTCGTGATACAGGGGAGCACCCGGCAGAAGATAGGCGGCAGCGTAAGTACCTTTCCAGGTTCGTTGAGCGAAGTCCTTGGCGTGAGCGGCTTCGTGAATTCCGATCGAAGGAACGTTGGAATACAGATGGACGGTGTTGGTGAAAGGGTTGAAGTGATCACCGCCTACGATTCGGCCAGGCAGAAGTGTCTCACC
>JAGQPY010000705.1 GCA_020426485.1 Planctomycetaceae bacterium | reverse complement strand
TGGAAAGGCCGTCCTACTCATCAAATCATGGCTAACGCGACACTAGTTTCCGGCAATTCGCTGACCGATGATGCGGCCCACTCCGCGCAGGAATCCTTCCTGAAGTCGAACGCGAATCCGCATGCCATTGTCAATGGGCCGAGCTTCCACTCGAATTTCATCGTCGCCTTCGGCCAGTGCTTCCTGCATCAGCTTGTTGCTTTCTTCGCGTCTCCGTCGAAACTGATCTCGACGGTTCGCCGGGCTGGGTCGCTGCCCAGGCTGGGCTTCGGCGGTTGTAGCGGGCACGACTTCTTCTGTCGGTACTTCAGCCGCAGCGTTCGCTTCTTTTTTGGCGGCCTCAGCTCCCTGCACAAGTTCGATCAGATCGTTGACTCGCAGGACCAGTCGCAGAGAAGCCGGAATTTCGCGTTCAATCGGGTTTTCATAGGCGGCCGCCAGTTCGTCCATCACGCTCTTGAGTGTGTCAAACGAGTCTTCACCACCAATGCAGATCCAGCCGGATCGTGGTCCGGCTCCGACGATGATGCCAGGGTCTCCACCAAACAATTCCAATGCGCCTGCGTCCGGATTTCGAAAACGGATTCGGTGAAACGTAATGTCGGCATGCTGTGAAAATGCCGTTTCGATTTCACCGATGGTGTCTTTGCCCAGAAGACGTGTCAACAGATCCGCCAGTCCACCGGCGATCGCCTCGCCATCTTCCAGTCGTATGGCACCAACAACGGCCAGCTTGTTGTTGCTGTCGCGGTACATTTGTCCGAAGACATCCAGATGCCCTTCACGAGCCGTTTGCTGCAGCGCGTCGAGGGCCAGATACAGAGGGCTGCCCTCCTCCGGAACGGTTCCCAGATCCTGTTCCTCAACGACTCTGGAAAGTTCGCCCTTCAATCCTTCGAGAACACCGACATAGCGCTCCCGATCACGTTCCGCGACAACGGCCGACCACGAAAGTGACAGAGGGGAAGAGTCTGACAGCAGCGGTGTGAAGTAACTTGGTTTGGTGGACGATGCGAAAATCTCTTCCAGCAATTGAGTGGCTTCGCGAACTTCCACCAGGACATCAATGTTGGCAACACGTTCTTCTTCGACGATATCAATTCCGAAGGAGATGCGTCGGCATTCGTCGAATAACAGCCTGAAGGCCTGAATGTCGGCTTCCATCCACGACTTGCGAATCTGGTACTGGCTTTCGGGTTCTTCATCCCGCTGCTGAATCTGAGTCGACATTGTGGAGACCAGCAGGTTCAGAATCAGATCCCGGGTTGCTTTGGGCACGGCTTCCACGTCGAGTGAAACGGCAACATCAAACTGATTGGTCAGTCCGGCAACCAGCAGGTCCGGAGCCGGGATTTCTCGGTCAAAGGCCGGGTCCGGATCCATCATGGGCAGTTGAATCAGGGCATATTCACCCTGAATCTGAATCTGCAGGTTTCGTCGCGGCGTGATCAGTTCATACCGTCCCTCAACTTCCGTGTCTTCTTTCATGACGGCGGTTCCGAGTTCCATCATGGACTGAAAACGCTCCATGTCCGAAATCGGCAGAAAGGCGACAAATTCGAAGGACGGTGGAAACACGCTGTTCAGGAAAACCATGATGCCCGCCGGCCGATCCCAGTTCAGTCCTTCCAGCCCCTGAACATTTTCGTCCAGCTTGTCGAGAACGGTGTCAACGACATCCGGCATTCCGGCTGCATCAAACAGCAACGCTGCATCGTCGCGCAGACGGTTCGCGCTGGCGGCAGTGACAACGACAAAAGGGCGGGTGCCCAGCGAAAAGACAGGTGCTTCTTTTTCGATGTCTTCCGCGCTTAAAAGTGATACGGGCAGAGTGAGCAGAATCACCAAGGCGAAGAGTCGTTGCGATTCAGAGGTCAGTCGACTGATCATAGGAAAGCTCATTTGTGGAAGGCGGCGTAATGTTTTCAATCGAAAAACAGTCGTGTGGCGGAAGGGATGTCGGACGAGTTTGTGGCTCACGGCCTGATGACCATCAAGCCTGATTCGGCCGGAGTGCGTTTGATTTAAGGTGCAGAGGCAGGTGCCCGAAGTTCGTCAGAGTGCGCGGTTCATGAGGATATTTTTATCAGACTCGGCAGATTTGTCGCCGGAAGGTCTGCAGATCAGGCATTTTCATTCTCACTCCAGATCCCTAACAAGGGCTGAGCCCTTG
>JAGQPY010000704.1 GCA_020426485.1 Planctomycetaceae bacterium | reverse complement strand
TCGGCGGTGTGCCTGATTGGAGGCATCGCCGAATTGGTCCTCTTGCCCTGAGTTTTCGGGATATTCGTCACTGTCCGACTGCTTTTCCGGAATTGCCCACCTATGAACATCCTGCCGATTCGACTGATTCCGTTTCCTGCCATTCCGTTTTTTGTCGGCCTTGCTGCGATGGTTTCCCTGACGGCCGGGCCGTGTCGTGCCGCCAGCGCGTCGAGCAGCCTGTTGTGTTTGAATGCGAACGGAAGCGTGGTGGCGTGCACGAATCGCGACAGCGGCACGGTTGCGGTGTTTTCCGGCAGTCCTCTGCAGCGAACGCTGGAAGTCGAGCTGGGGCTGCATCCGGAAGGCTGCACCTTTGTCGGCTCGACCTCTCTGGTCGCCTGTTGTGTTTACGGGGCCGATGAAGTGGTGGTCGTGGATACTCAAACGGGAAAAGTCGCTCATCGCATTGCCGTGTTCGACGAACCCTACGGAATCGTCAGTTCTGCTGATGGACGTCACCTGTACGTGACCTTGGAGTACCCCGGGCAGATTGTTCGAATTCGCACCACGGACTGGACGATCGATGCGGAATGGAATGTCGGAAAGATGCCGCGCGGGATTGCGTTGAGCGCTGATCAGAAGTCGTTGTTTGTAACGGAATATCTGACGGCCAATGTGCTGCAGGTTTCGACAGACTCCGGTGAGGTTGTTCATCAGTGGCCGGGAGCGTCGACGGATAATCTGGCTCGACAGATTGTGCTGCATCCTTCGCTGCCGAAAGCGTATGTGCCCCACATTCGGTCACGAATCACGGCGGCTCATGGCAACGGTTCCATCTTTCCCTACGTTGGCGTTCTGACACTTTCGGGTGAAGACGGCGGCAGTCGAACTCGCATTCCCATGGACACATTTCGAGGCACACGAGTCGTTGCGAACCCGTGGGAAGTCGCACTCAGTCCGGATGGTTCCATGTTGTACGTGGCTTTTTCCGGAACCAACGATCTGTATGCGGCACGCATTGTGAACGACAACCATCAGGAACTGGAGTATGCAGCCACACTGAAGCTCGGCAGCAATCCCCGCGCGTTGCGAGTGACTCCCGACGGAAAATCACTGTTGGTGTATAATGCTCTGGACTTCGAACTGGTGCGGTACCGACTTCCGGATCTGGCTGAAGTCGAACGAGTGTCTGTGACCGACCATCCTTTGGAAGAGCCTCTGCGACTGGGAAAAATGCTTTTCTACACAGCATTGCAGCCGATGTCCGGACGGCAGTGGATTTCCTGTTCCAGTTGTCATCCGGATGGCGACGCCGACGGACGCACGTGGCAGCAGCCGGAAGGACTTCGTCAAACTCAGCCGTTGTTTGGCCTGGCGTGGACTCACCCGCTTCACTGGTCTGCGGATCGCGATGAAGTTCAGGATTTCGAACATACGGTGCGCGGTAAGCTGATGCAGGGACGCGGTCTGATGAAGGGAGCCCTACCCGACGCTCTGGGGGATCAGATCACCGGACGAAGTCAGATGCTGGACGCTCTGGCGGCTTACACAAACTCGCACCACTTCACCTTAAGCCCACACGCAAAGAATGGGCTCAGCGAGGCCGCCCAACGAGGGCAGGCGATTTTTCATTCTTCGAAGACACGATGCGCGGAATGTCATTCCGGAGCGTACTACTGCGATTCTCAGCCGGGTGATGCGGCGGCGTTCAGGAAGCATAACGTCGGTACGGGCGAGGACGATGCGTCAGAGCTGATGGGCCCGGAATATGACACGCCAACGTTGCTGGGCGTGTACCGATCGGCTCCCTATTTGCACCACGGAAAGGCGACGACGTTGCTGGAAGTGCTGACAGTCTGCAACAAGGATGATCGTCACGGGGTGACCAGCCACCTGAGCGATTCCGAACGGAACGATCTGGTCGAATTCCTGAAGTCGCTGCCTTTCGAAGACCCGGAACCGGCTGCTCGTCAGCAGCAACTGCGACAGGTGACCGGCCTTTCCGCCAACGCTCGCCCGTGACCTGATTGACCTTCAGAGCGGGTGGCCATAGCTGGGTTGCCGACACGAAAAAGCGTGCATGCATCGTTCCGCCCCGCGCCCGCCATGGCAGGTGGCGGGGTAAGCCTAACAAGGGCTGAGCCCTTGACCCAATGGCGTAGAAAGTCGACAGACGTGGAAAGTTTCAGGCGCCGAGACG
>JAGQPY010000703.1 GCA_020426485.1 Planctomycetaceae bacterium | reverse complement strand
GGACGGCGACAAAGGACTGAGGCATGTCCACGGTCAGTGGCTTGTCTGTGGTGTTGGAAATGAGCAGAGAACCGTGTTCCGGGCCATTGGCAATGACCTTGGTTTCGATGGCACCGGACTTCATTCCATCGAACAATTCCACTCGTTCGGCCGACGGATCATACGATGGCCGAGTGATCACGCCACGCGACCCGGATCGTTCGCCTTTGGCAGGGTCGGCCTGAAGCGGTGACGTCAGAAGGCAGGTCGACATCACGGCAGCGAAGGCCGCGAAAACCTGTGGAAATCGGCGCATGGTTTGAACTCCTGTACAGTGTGTTGCCGCCCCATCCGGACGCGCACGAGGGCAGCCAGTCCTGCAGTGTAACGGGAAGAACGGTGGGTCTTCCGGGAGTTTATCGCCGATTTTCGGGCGTTCGCAACAAAAATCCTGTGTGTCTGACCGACGATCGGCTCAGTTGTCTGTGAAAATGCGAGCGAAACCGGATTCCCCGGAACGGCAGGGAGGGGCTTATGGGGAATTTTTTCCCACAGTGCTGTTTGTGCCACCCGAGAAAAAGGCTCCACAGACAACAATCAGGGCATTCACAGCGACCAGAATTGTCATCAGGGTCGGACCTGTCGGCATGGTCGCGCTGGCGACGGGAGCATTCGCCGCTTTGGAAAGCTCCCAGGCGGTCGGAGTTTCTAATGCATCTCCGGCTGCAGAGGTCTCCGAAGCCAGTTGATCCAGATCGAACGTCGATTCCAGCGAATCCAGAGCCATGTAGTCAACAACTTGATCTTCGATGGCTTTGTCGAATCTTTGACTGCGAGCAACACTCTCATCAGCGGAGCCCCCTTCGTCCTGTTTCGAATCTTCCGAGCCTTCTTCCAAAAACTCGCTGCTCCACAAATCGGAACGAAAAGCGTGGATCGCCGCTTCATCCACGTGAGCCTGCACTGCTGTTGTGACGCGGCAGCATGTGATCATCAGAGCCAGCAAAACGGTCGAGCGTCTCATTTTGAATGCACTTCCTTCCGGTCATCAGAGAACGGGCCAGCTTCGAATCATTCGCGTCAGTAGGCGTGAGTTTCAGTAGTGGAGCAACTTCAGGCTCATGGAACCGTTCAACTCCGCCGCATCGTCGTCAGGGTTTTTCGAGAGCAAAGGTCGCGTTCGGGAATGTCTCTCCGCAGCGCTGAGTCCGTGCGGGACTTCACTTCACGATCCCTCTTCCTGACAACAATTGGTTCGCCGCCTTCCAAGCATACAGGCTTATCTTCGGAGTGCGATTTCGAATGAACGAAGTGCCGGGCAGTTCGCCGTTGACGATTTGCATCAATGCGGAACGGTCGATGTCCCTGATTCAGCCGCACTGCTCCGCCGGTCAGTCATTTCGGCCGCCGATCCGGCAGCGATCCGATTGTGCCGAAGCGGATTCGCTGTTGCAAATTGTCGACACCGAAGACTTTTCCGCTGTCAGCACCGATGGTCCTCCATCGGAAATCGAAAACCTCAACGCTCGTCGGGACGAACAACATGGAGACTGCCTTATTAGATCAACGGCCTCCCTGCCGATGAACGCTCCTCACGTTGACCGTCCGGACGTCAGTTGACTCGCCTGCCGGGTATTGGCACACTGTTCGGACGAAACTTCCCTGAAGAGCGAGGTGACAATGTCCAATCGGATTGCTGTGTGCTGCGACGCTTGTCAGAAAAAACTCGCTGTTCCCGATTCCGCCGCCGGCCGTCGCATTCGTTGTCCTCAGTGCGGCGGGCCCGTCCCGGTGCCTCAACAAAATCGGCCCGCTGCTCCCACGACACCCGCCACATCGGCCCCCGCCACATCGGCTCGTGGAGCCACCAGCAAAAACAAGGCTTCTCGACCGGAACGCCGTTCCGATGCAGCCGCTTCCAGAACCACTGCAGAATCACAAAAGCGACAACGTCAGCAGCCGATGTCTGCCCCAGCGCGTCCGCAGCGTTCTCGATCGGTCGCCGTACGACCACCGGAAGACGATCCCTTCGCCGCACCGTTCGGTGACAGCCTGAACGATTACAGCTCCGAAATGCCGCCTCGCCGAAAGAAGAAGTCCGGCGGCACGTCGTCTCGACCAAAGCTGGTCGGCTCGGGTAACGAACCACCACCGCCTGTTCGAGGCCCCGGCCTTCCTTTTCAGGATCGACTGTTCAGTTCTTCGGTGATGGGCGGACTGGGCATGAT
>JAGQPY010000702.1 GCA_020426485.1 Planctomycetaceae bacterium | reverse complement strand
ATCGTTATCACCGGACGATGTTGCGTTTTGGCAACGTCCGCTGATGACCGAAACCGCACCGTCAACGGTTCGCGGCCTATGTTTGCAACGACGGCCGTAATCTCCGCCATCGTCCGCGCGCCTTGCAAACTGTCAAAGGGTGTCGTGGTGTGGTCACTGTCCCTCTTGCTGTCTGAGCTGCCTCGTGTTGAATCGCGACCTGAAAGTCAAGCTGTGGCTGATCTGGCTGACCGCCTGTGCGGCGTTTGCGCTGCTGATTCGTCATGGTATGAGATTTGATTTCCGATCCGCAGGACACGCCGCTGGTACCGTGATGATGCTGGCGCCATTTGCCGTGGTCTTTCATCACCGAAACATTCGGCCGTTCTCCAACATGCTGATTGGTTTTCTGTGCATGGTGGTGTTCAACGTCTTTCTGACCGTGCTGACCTATGCCGGGACACCCTTGAACGCTCCACTGGCGGACGTCTGGCTGATGCAGGCCGACGAATCGATTGGCATCCATCTGCCGACGATCGTGGCCTGGTGTGAAAGTCATCCGTGGCTGCATTCGACTCTGGTTCGAGTCTACTACACGGTGCTGCCGTCCACGATTCTGGCCATCATTGTCCTGGGCTTTGACAACGATGTCCGCCATCTGCGTGAATTCGTGATGCACTACATTCTGGGCGGACTGATCACGACCGTGATCTACTTTTTCGTGCCCGCCGAAGCTCCGTTTGGGGCTTATGGCTATCCGGCTCGCCCCGATCAGTTGCGTTTTCTGGAACACCTGCACGCTCTGCGCGCGGGTGAATTCCGAATTGTATCCCTGAACAATCTGGAAGGTCTGATTACCTTTCCATCATTCCACACCACATGGGCCGCGCTGGTGGCCTATGCCTTTCGACACAACCGGTGGCTGTTTGTGCCGATGCTGTTGCTCAATGGCGGAGTCATCGCGTCCACCGTGATGACGGGCTGGCATTATGGCGTGGACGTCATCGGCGGTCTGCTGGTCGCCTTACTGGCCGTTTTCCTCACACGATTGCCCGGCGACTGGCTGCATGACGACATGCACAGAACGCTTGCCCCCGTGGGCGAGCGGCCGATATGAATGGACAGGCAGCAGAATGGTTAGGCGATTCTGAATCGCTCGGAATTTTTACGAATTTCGCTGCAGATCTGGTTCGGAATTCCTGCCAATTCCGTGGCAGACCGAGGGACCTTCGCTGCGGCCGATCGTCTGATTCAACTTCAACGCCGAACGGGTGCCTCCTGAGTTGTCGTGAATGCTTCTGAAAATCAAACACGCGTTTCGGCGATCATTTGTCAGAAAAATCCAAAGCGGCGACAAGTCGCTGCGCTCCGAAGTGGCGCTGTCCAGCTATGCTTTTCCGGTTTTCTTTTTGGCCTGATCGTGAAGTTCCACGGGAACGTATTTCAGCAGGCGATCGATGACGACGTCCGGAGTCACGCCCTGACTATCCGCCTGGAAGGTGGTCATGATGCGGTGTCGCAGCACCGGTTTGGCCACGTAGCGAATATCTTCCGTTGTGACGTGAAACCGACCTTCCAGCAACGCCCGGGCTCGAGCACCCAGAATCAGAAACTGTCCGGCTCGCGGACCCGCTCCCCAGCTGACCAGTTCCTTTACGAACGGCGGTGCTTCCGGTTCGTTGGGTCGAGTGGCTCGCACAAGGTCACGAGCGTAAATGAAGTTGTATTCCGCACACGGAACCTTCCGCACGACTTCCTGCAGCGCCTGAATCTGTCGTCCGGTCAGCACGGGTGTCAGCGTGGGTTTTTCGCTGCCGGTGGTCTGCTTCAGAATGCGAAGCTCTTCTGAGGCCGTCGGGTACTGAACCACCACATTGAACATGAAGCGGTCCAGCTGAGCTTCCGGCAGAGGATAGGTTCCTTCCATCTCAAGAGGATTTTGAGTGGCCATCACCAGAAAAGGTTGAGGCAAAGGGTACGTCTGCCCCGCGACAGTCACGTTCTGTTCTGCCATTGCCTCCAGCAAAGCCGACTGAGTCTTGGGAGTCGAACGGTTGATTTCATCTGTCAGTACAATGTTGGCAAAGACTGGCCCCTGCTGAAACTGAAAGCGTCGGCCTTCCTCCGTCTCT
The DNA here is from genome assembly GCA_020426485.1 of Planctomycetaceae bacterium. Classification (GTDB taxonomy): domain Bacteria; phylum Planctomycetota; class Planctomycetia; order Planctomycetales; family Planctomycetaceae; genus JAGQPY01. The sequence continues at coordinate 97 of JAGQPY010000702.1, read as the reverse complement.
GCCACAACATTCGTGCCCACCAGATCAGCGGGCATCAGGTCCGGAGTGAACTGAATTCGCGAAAACTGCAGATGCAAGGCGTCCGCCAGAGTTCTGA
>JAGQPY010000701.1 GCA_020426485.1 Planctomycetaceae bacterium | reverse complement strand
TCACCTTCGGAAATGGTCAGGTAGTCACCGAGGATGATGACACCGACGGAGTTTTCCTCGAGGTTGAAGACCTGTCCGCGTACGCCGCTCGGGAACTCGACCATTTCACCGGCCATCGAACCGGAAAGTCCGTAGACGCGCGCGATGCCGTCGCCGACCTCCAGAACGCGTCCGACCTGTGTGGTTTCGATCTGGCTGCGGTAGGTTTCAATTTCCCGCTGAATGACTGAAGCGATCTCGTCCGCTTTGAATTTCATTTAAGCTCCTCTCGCGTAAACGGGTTTCCAGCGCCTTGAGCTGGGTCCGCAGCGAACTATCGTATACCGTGTCTCCCACGCGAATCACGAGGCCCCCGATCAGATCGGGCTCGACGCGTGGAACTAAAATCGGATTGATTTTCAGACTCTCGACCAGGCCCGCCCGGATCTTTTCCAACGCATCTTCGGTAAGAGGATGCGCCGATCGGACCTCGACGTGGACTCGCCCCTGACGGGTTTCCCACAGCGCCTCGGCCAACCCCGCGATTTGAGGGAGAAGCTCGAGACGTTCGTGTTCCGCCAGAACCATCAGGAAGTCGACCAGCGTGTCGGTGCAATGTCCGGAGAAGACCCGCTTGACGAGGGCGATTTTGTCCTCGCGGCCGATCATTGCCGAACACAGAATTTCCGCGAACAGCGGATTCTTGTTCACCGCTTCATCGACGAAGGACCGCAGTTCCTCAACCGCATCGACGGGATTCGGCAGCTTGGCCGTCGAGTCCAGATAAGCGGTCGCATACACCTGCGCAACCCCTTTGGATCGGGGATCGTCGAAGATGACGTGCTTCTCAGTACTCGATTTTGTGGCTGTCATGGAACTGGTCTTCGTTGACGAGTGACCTGAACGGATAAATTTCAGACTGATTGTTTTGCCCGATCACGTCTCCGGAGAGTCAATCACGGAGGCAATGGGATTATCGTTTGGCGAACTGGGCAACTGCTTCCGAGACGAGCCGATCCTGATCGGCTGGCGTCAGACTGCGTCGAATGACCTGTTCGGTGGCTTTGGTCACCGTGGTGGCCATATGGCCGAACAGTTCTTCGAGAGCCTGCACGCGAACCTGATCGATCTCGGCAAGAGCCCGGTCCTTGACGGCGGCAACTTCCTTTTGGGTCGCTGCCAGCATTTCGGCTCGGGCGTTTTCGGCGGCCTTGCGGGCGTCGGCGAGCAACTGGCGAACTTCATCTTCGGCTTTTTGCAGCTTGGATTGATAGTCAGCCAATGCCTTTTCCGCTTCGACTCGTGCCTTGTTGGCCCCCTGGACGTTGTTCATGATCCCGGTTTCCCGCGATTCCAGGGCAGACATCAGAGGTTTCCAAGCCACCGCTTTCAGAACGATCACGAACACAATAAATGTGATCAGAGTCCAGAGGGCAAGATCGGTCGCCCATTCCATCGGACCTTTCTGTCCTCCGGAATGTGCGTCACCATGAGAATCTGCATGTTCATCTTCATGAGCTGCGGAGTCGCCATGGGCCGGGGAGCCGTCGTGATGATCCGCCAGTTCGGAATGAGCAGCGTCGTCCGCTTTTTCAGTGGATTTTGCTTCAGCCGATGCAGCAGTATCGTCACTCCGAACCTGAGTTTGCCAGACACACAGCGTCAAGCAAGCCAAGCCCAGAATTGTCGCCATATTGAACCGGAGACTGCGCCTCATGTTCCAATGCTCCTGCTCGATCTCTTTGAATTGCGGCCTTTTTCAGGGAAGCGAATTCATCAGATCGGTGATGGACCTCGACGTCTCTCTTGAGACATTCTGCCAAAAAGACCAAGTGATACATTCAACAATCGATTAACGATTTCGCGGCCTGTGTTCAGTCGAATCCAGGATTTCGTTGCGGAACCCGGAGTTTAAACTATCGACTTTCCTGCAGTTTTGTGCCGTCTCTCACATCTCACAGATGGTAAACGGTTGCCGAAAATCCGCGTCACTACTTGATAATGCAAACGATCAGTGCGAAGAACGTCGCACCTTCGATGAAGGCTGCCGAAAGCATCATCGCGGATTGAATGTTGCTGGCGACTTCGGGCTGACGAGCCATGCTCTCGACGGCGGCAGAACCGATACGGCTGATACCGAGGGCGGCACCAACGATCGTGATGGCGGCGCCAAGTGCGCTTCCGAAGTTAATCAGCGGAGTGGCGGCAGCAGCGGCTTCCTGAGCGTAGCCGGTCGCTCCCAACGCAAAAAAACTG
>JAGQPY010000700.1 GCA_020426485.1 Planctomycetaceae bacterium | reverse complement strand
ACCGGCGGCATCGGCGAGCCCGGGCACCAGCGGATAGAACAGTGCCGAATCCTTCGTCAGCGCGCCTGATGAGGTGTTGCGACGGAACGTCACCAGCGCGTCCTGATCGGGATCGATGTAATAGACAAAGGTTCCGAGGTTGTTGACAACCGGACTGCGAGCGGCAGTCAGTGACCGGTATTGAACCGTTCCGGCGATGGTGGCCAGATCATTCGGTAAGTGATCTGCAAAGTGGTAGTCTCCGTCCTGGACTTCAACGACCACTCCGCCGGGCTGCACGCCAGACACCAACCCAGTAGCGGCATCTCGTCTGAATGGTTCGACGTATTGCGCCGCAAACACGTAATCTGGGGGGACATAAAAATCTATACTGAAAGAGCCGTAACCGACTGCACTGACGCTTTCATTTGTGACGACAAAGGGCAGGGAGTCCTGCCACCTGGTGTACTTCGTCGGCAATCCCGAAAATCGTTGGATGGGATCGCTCAGCGACCCGTCCGGGTTGACAGCATGAACATCCATAAACGGAGCCATGTAGTATTGATCAAGACTACCGCTGAGGCCGCCCCAGCTTGCGAAACGGTACGCAAACCGAGAGTCAGGGCTGAAGACCAAAGGACTTTCCTGTGTTGTCAAAAGATCCAGCGATTGAACCCATGCCAGGCTGCCGTCGGTCTGTCGATGATAGACTACGGTTTTGTTTGCCGGTGCGATAGGAATCGCATGCCCACTGTCTGGCGTGCTAAAGGAAATGTAGACAGTGCTTCCATCGTGACTGGCCGACATCTGATAGACGCGTTGTGCCACGTCTCCGATGTTGGGAGTATTCGAATTGGGTGTAACAATCGGAAACGAAGATGTACCTGAGAGCGTTGAATTGCCAATCGTCGTGACTGAACTTCCGTCGGCGCTCAGGGCCAAATGAAAGATCATCGGCGCGACGTCGTTGTGTCCAGGCGATCCGGTTGCGAAAGTACTCGTGTCGAGCCACGGATATCCGATAACGTCAGCTCGAGAGCCGTCGGGGCTGATGACAATTCTTGTCGCGAGCAGCCGAACTCGATTTGAATTCAGCACGCCCAGACTGGAATCGTCGATTTGTGCTGTTGCCGTGCTGGCGACATCGCCGGTACCCGGATCGAACGATACCGTTGTGATGTAAGCATTCCCCGGCCTGGTAATCCCCAGACCTGTCGCGGTGTCGGTCCAGAGTACGAACAGCTTCCCATTGGTGAATGCGACATCGTATGCACGATAGCGATATGAATCGTTGGGGTAAGCCTGATACGGCGAGCCAGGCAGAGCAAATAACCTGGAATCAAGTGATGCATTAACGTGAGTCAGAAGGCCCGTGTTCGGATCACGCCGCAGAATTCGGAGCGTAGGCGGAACATATCCATTCGAAGCTGTAAACTGGGGTGTAAACTGATAGACGAACCGGCCGTCATCGCTGAATACGAACTCTGTATCCGGGTTCAGATTATAATTGTACTGAACATAGAGGTCACCAAGATCGAGAGTACCCTGGAAATAGAGCGATCCTGTTCTCTGATCCACTGAGTAGGTTGTCACGGCCGTGGTCAGATCGGTTTCGATATCGCTTCGCTGCTTTGCAGAATACACATAGATCGATCTGCCGTCAGGGCTGGCAATCGTCTGGATTGGAAACAGATCAAGACCTGCAGTGGGAACCTGCTGGGTAAGGTTGTCTGCAGACTTTCCTGCATACGACAGCACTTTGACTCCAGTCTGCACCTGCACCTGATCGTTGTCGATCTGAACATTGTGCGGTACAGCGACGTCGGCGGCGACATTCAGAGTCGTTGCTCCGCCGCCAAGAACCCGCACGGAATCCGCACCGGAACCTTCCAGCAGGAATGACGAACCCAGAAAGACCTGACGATTCCTGACCTGCCAATTGGTCGCTGCGGCGTTGACACTGTTGTCGATCACAAGATTGGGTACTGCGAAGCCGAGCCGACTCCTGAGGTTATCCAGTGTGGCCGACGGCAGAGCCGAGGGATCACCTGTGAATTGAACGGTCAGCGTGTCTCCGGATCCGACATCCTCGGCACTTTCATCACCCCCGTTGAAGATAATGGTTCCGTTCAGGCTGGCAATTGCAGATCCCGCCAAAGTGAATTTGTCCGCATCACCCATGCCGCGTACGGTCGTGACGGAGTTCGCCGCCGTCGATGCGGCAGTGAACTGATCTGCCCCGTCGCCCAGCTTGATTTCGA
>JAGQPY010000006.1 GCA_020426485.1 Planctomycetaceae bacterium | reverse complement strand
AGAGGAAAGCGTTGGATGCGGGAGAATAGCAGGAACTTTGAATGCTGTTCAAGTTTGGTCCCGATTTGTCTTTCAGTCGACAAATAAATCTCGTCAGAAGTTCGCTTGTGTCGGCGAATTCTGGAAACCGACGGATTCTTCGCGTGGCCCGAGCCGAGTGGCTGCTGTGTTTTCGGAAATTCGGCCCCGTCGACGTGATCCCGTCGACGCGATCCAGCCGTTTGCTGATTTTCTGAGCTATTGATAGCGGCAGAACCGTTTCCTTGTGGCATGGCTGCTTACGAATCGGGCAATCGTGGTGAGGAGAGTGGTCTCTGTCATGACCGGAGAATGGCTTGAACGCTGATTTTCCTGCAACGTTCGACCGGACGTTTTCGTGAAAAAAATCGGTCATTCATTCGTGAGAGGCATCTGTCGAGAGATTGTGCCGTGCCGATCCGGATATCCGGAAGCAAAAGCGCTTTGGATTCGGAATGGGGTTTGCTTTCCTCCGAGGGACAGTTCGCAACTCGCTGAACACAGGGTTCAGCTCAACAGAGCGAACACCGTGGTGAGGTCAGGCCGCGAGTTGTTTTCAGTCAATGACGGACAGGCGAGTTCGCCGGAGCAGGCGAATGTCCAGGAGCAGAAGAAATGGATGATGTGGTGGCGTTGATTCTGGCAGGTGGCATTGGTTCGCGATTGCATCCCTTGACGGAGGATCGAGCGAAACCGGCCGTGCCCTTTGGGGGCCAGTATCGCATCATCGACTTCGCGCTGAGTAACTGTCTGCATTCGGGAGTGCGGCGGATTCTGGTGTTGCCGCAGTATAAATCGCATTCTCTGATGAAGCATCTGCGAGACGGATGGTCCGTATTCAATCCGTCGCTGGGTGAATACATCACGCCCGTCCCGCCTCAGATGCGGACCAGCTCTTCGTGGTATCAGGGGACTGCCGATGCCATCTTTCAGAATGTCTATCTGCTGCAGCGCAGCGGTGCGAAGCAGATTCTGGTTCTTTCCGGCGATCACATCTATCGTATGGACTACGCTCAGATGCTGCGACACCACGTAGACGAACGAGCGGAAGTGTCGCTGGCGTGTATGAAGGTGCCGGTCGAGGATGCTCGTGGATTCGGCGTGGTGAAAGTGGATGCTTATCAGCGGGTGATCGAGTTTCAGGAGAAGCCGAAAGATCCTGCCACGGTCCCCGGCAATCCGCTGATGTCGCTGGCATCGATGGGCATTTATATCTTTGACTGCGAGCTTCTGATGGAAACACTGATTAACGATCAGAAGGTTGAGGAGTCGTCGCACGACTTCGGGAAGGACATCCTGCCGAAGATGATTCATTCGCATGCTGTGTCTGCTTACGAATTCGGCGGCGAGGAAGGTCGAGTGACCGCGGATCGTTACTGGCGCGATGTCGGGACGATTGATTCCTACTTCGAAGCCAACATGGATCTGTTGAAGCCTGTTCCCCCCATCGATCTGTATCAGACTGACTGGCCGATTCGAACTGCTCTGGTCAATGCTCCGCCTGCTCGAACCTGCGACGGCGTTGGTGGCAGCGAGCCGCGGCTGAGCAACTCCATCATCTCTCCTGGAGCCATCGTCAGCGGCGGCAATGTGGAGAATTCAATTCTGTCGCCGTACGTTCGAGTCAATTGCGGAGCTCACGTTTCGGATTCGATACTGTTTGACGGCGTTTGTGTCGGAGCCGGAGCCGTGGTGACGCGAGCCATTATCGAAAAAGGCGTTTCCGTGCCACCCAACACGGTCGTCAGCGTCGACCGATTTCGAGGCGTCACCGGTGTAGGCATCTCCGAACGCGGAATCCTGGTCATCCCCAAAGGCTTCACCGCCTGGCCTGAGAACGTCCTGAAACCAGGGCACGATGTCGGAATTCGCCGCCGCGAGAAAGTGCTGCAGTAGGCAGACTGCATTCGCAAAAAAACGAAGGGGCAAAACGATCCTTTCTTCGCCGCAGTTCTCGCCCCCGCTGTGAGTCGGTTTCTCTGATCGCCCTCGCCGTGGCGCTGATCACGGGTTGAGGGTCAGTCTCCTGCCCGGACGGATGAAGCGACGTCCCGCCGGTGGCGCTTCGGTCGGTTGATCTTTCTCTTTGAACATCAGCGAGCTTTTCTTGGATTGCATTCCCGGTCACGTATCTTCGGCCGGAATCGCTGTGTGCTGGTCTGCCGCCCCTGCCCCGTTGCAGCAATGGCAAGGATGGATTCTCCCTTTCCCCGATTCGCCATTCCCTTGCCGCACCTTCCCGCTTGATTTGTTCGCCGGAAGTGAATCAGAGTTTCGATTTCATGTGGTCAGCCTTCAAGTGTGAAGAATTCATACTTCGTTTCACCCGTGGCCGACTGGCCAGGCCGAACCGGCTCGCACCTTTCCTGGCCTTCGGCATCGCGTTAGACGAACGGATTTTTCCCCGAACAGACTTCTTCACGACGCGGAATCTCACCTCATGAAGCAGACTCCGTGGAACGGGTTCGGTCGTCGAGGATCGTGCGGTGGATTGCAGCGTTGGCGATTGTGTGTAATCTGCCGACGTTCTTTCTTGTCAGGCAGGAGTTCAAGTTGCACTCGTCGGATCAGAATACTCGAACGTCGACGTATATTGCCGTAGTGTCGGCATTCGGCACGTACTTTTGCATGTACGCGTTTCGGAAACCATTTACGGCCGCCACATTTGCGGATCAGGAAATCTGGGGGCTGGCATTGAAGACGGTGCTGGTGCTGTCTCAACTGTGCGGCTACATGGTGTCGAAGTTCATTGGGGTCAAGGTGGTTTCCGAAATGCCGGCGTCGCGTCGAGCCGTCACGATGGTCGGCCTGATGGCGTTCGCCGAACTGGCTCTGGTTGGCTTTGCGTTTCTGCCACTGCCCGGCAAGGTGTTGATGTTGTTTCTGAACGGGCTGCCGCTGGGAATGGTCTTTGGCCTGGTGCTGGCGTACCTTGAAGGGCGACGGCATACCGAAGCCCTGTCGGCCGGGCTTTGTGCCAGTTTCATCGTTTCATCCGGAGTCGTGAAGTCCGTCGGACGATGGCTGATGGTGGAACAAAACGTTTCGGAATTCGACATGCCCTGGATCACGGGGCTGATGTTCTTCGTTCCAATGCTGTTCTGCGTCTGGCTGCTGCAGAAGACCCCCTTGCCCAGCAGTGAAGACCGTCGCATGCGTTCTGAACGAACGGTGATGAGGCGGTCCGAACGTCAGGGATTCTTCCGAGCTTATCGGCCGGGTTTGCTGCTCTTGCTGCTGGTGTACGTGGGCCTGACGATCATTCGAACTCTGCGAGACGACTTTGGCGTGGAAATCTGGCAGGCTCTGGGCGTGTCGGGAACACCGGCCGTATTCGCACAGTCGGAAACTGTTGTTGCTGTCGTGGCGACTCTGGTGAATGCTCTGGCCATCTGTATCGTGGGCAATCTTGCGGCGTTGACGGCCACGACCGTCCTGATGTGTGCGGGCTTTGGATTTGTCGCCGTTGCCACACTGGCTCAGTGGTCGGGGCACCTGGCTCCGTTCCCGTTTATGGTGGCCTGTGGAATCGGTTTGTATATTCCGTACGTTGCCTTTCACACCACGATTTTCGAACGCATCATCGCCGCTTCGCCACGACAGGGAAATCTGGGATTTCTGATGTATCTGGCAGATTCCATTGGCTACCTGGGATACGCCGTGCTGATGACCTGGAAGGCGATTGCTCCGCCGGGCGCGGGAATCTTTCCGTTCTTCCGAGTCGGCATTTTGGTGACGTCCGTGGCCTGCGTCGTATTGCTGGTATTCGCTCTGCGGTATTTTCGTCGTGTGCTTTCGGAGGTTGTCGTGTCATGACGGAATTCTGTCGAGCTGCCGTTTTTGTGGCGGCAGGTTCGCCACTGGAACTTCGAACACTTCCGTTGCCGAAACTACTGCCGCATCAGGTTCTGGTTCAGGTAACCTGTTGTACGATCTGTGGCAGTGATCTGCATTCGTTTACAGGAGCACGTTCGTCACCAACTCCGGGCGTACTGGGGCACGAGATCATCGGCAGAATCGAACGTCTGCCGGCTGGAGGAATTTCAGACGTCTGTGGTCAGTCTCTGCGAGCGGGTGACCGAGTCACGTGGTCCGTTGCTGCGTCGTGTGGCCAGTGTGATCGCTGCGAACGTCGGATGCCTCAGAAGTGTGATTCACTGTTCAAGTATGGCCATGAGCGATTTGCGAATGGGACGGAACTGAGCGGCGGGCTGGCGGACTACTGTGTACTGCATTCCGGAACCGCGATCATGAAGCTGCCCGACGATCTGCCGGACAGGATCGCTTGTCCTGCCAGTTGTGCTACGGCGACGGTGGCAGCGGCCGTTCGAAATGCGGGCGCGTTGGCGGGACGTCGAGTGCTGGTGATGGGGGCCGGCATGCTGGGGCTGACGGCGTGTGCGTTCGCCAGGGCCGCCGATGCTGCTTCCGTTTGTTTGTGCGATCCCGTAGAAGCTCGAAGGGTGCTGGGGTTAAAGTTTGGAGCCACGGAGGCTGTCGCGGCCATCGATTCTGAAGACTTTGACTGCGTCTTTGAAATGTCCGGGAACGCTTTTGCCGTGGAGGCGGCCATCAGGGCTGCCACCGTGGGCGGGAGAATTGTGCTGGTGGGATCAGTGAGTCCGTCGCAGCCTGTGGCGGTTGATCCCGAACGTGTCGTGCGAAGACTTTTGACGATCTGCGGAGTTCATAATTACCTTCCGGAAGATCTGGTGACGGCTGTGAAGTTTCTGCAGGCGAATCATGCGTCCTGTCCGTTTGAGGAACTGGTGGAAAGATCATGGCCGCTGTCCGACGTTAACGCTGCGTTTGAGTATGCGGTGCAGGAGCGACCGATTCGCGTTGCCGTGCTGCCGGATTCGACAGCGCAATGATCAGAGGTGTGGGAACCGAAGACCGATGGAAGTCAAACTACAAGGCGAGGTCGATTGTGAGTGGAATTGATAAGATCATTGAACTGTTTCGAGAACGTGGTCATTCCGAATACGGCGGCGAAGCTGTGACTCAACTTCAGCACGCACTGCAGTGTGCAGCTTTGGCCGAAGCGGAAGATGCGGATTCCTGCCTGATCGTGGCGGCTCTGTTACATGACGTCGGGCATCTGGTTCACACTCTGCCGAACGACGCGCCGGAACAGGGTGTCGATGACCTGCACGAAGCTTTGGGGCAGCGGTACCTGCGGCGAATGTTTGATGAACGCGTGACGGAACCTGTGGCCATGCACGTTGCTGCCAAACGCTATCTGTGTGCGATCGATTTCGAGTATCAGCGGCAGCTTAGTCAGCCATCCCTGACCAGTCTGCACCTGCAGGGCGGACCAATGTCGCAGGCTGAGATTTGTGAGTTCGAAGCCAATCCTTTCCACGCTGATGCGGTCAGGCTGCGACGCTGGGATGATCTGGCGAAGGTTCCGGATCTGGAAACTCCGACCATCGAACACTTTCGTTCGCATCTGCAGGCTGCCGCTGCTGCAAAAGGACCGGCCGAATGACACATTCCTTTGATGTTGCTGTGGTCGGTGCCGGAATTGTCGGACTGGCTCACGCATGGATGGCCGCTCGGCGAGGGTTGAGCGTGGTGGTTTTTGATCGAACAACTCGCGCAGTCGGTGCGACCGTTCGCAATTTCGGAATGGTCTGGCCCATCGGACAGCCGGCCGGTGAACTCTACCGCCTTGCACTTCGTTCACGAGAACTATGGCTGGAACTGCAGGCCGCTCAGGCCGTCGCAGCGAATCAATGCGGTTCACTGCACCTGGCCCATCACGCTGACGAACTGGCGGTCCTGGAAGAATTCTGTGCCAAACAGACACACGACTGTCGACTGCTGTCCGTTCGGGAAACTCTGCAGCACGCTCCGATTGCAAATCCGGATGGTCTGGTTGGAAGTCTGTGGAGTCCGACCGAATTGCGAGTTGATCCTCGTGTGACTGCGGCTTCGATTGCGGCGTGGCTGCAGGCAGATTATGAGGTGCGTGTGAACACGGCAACGCCCGTTGTCAGTGTTCGGGATGGAATTCTGACGTCGGCCGATGGACAGCAATGGAGAGCCCGGCGAACGGTGATTTGTTCGGGCAGTGACCTCCACACACTGTTTCCCGACGTGCTGCAGTCTTCAGGTCTCGTGCTGTGCAAGCTGCAAATGCTCCGCACGGTTGCTCAGCCTTCCATTCGCCAGCAGGCGCATGTCGCCAGCGGGTTGACGCTTCGTCACTATCATTCGTTCGAAGACTGTGCGTCTCTGGCGAGTCTCAGAAAACGCTTTGCCGAACAGAACGCGGATCTCGATCGCTACGGAATCCATGTGATGGCGACTCAGTCTGCCAACGGGGAATTCATTCTGGGAGATTCTCACGAATACGGCGACAGGATCTCACCTTTCGACAAGAGTCAGATCGATGATTTGATTCTTCAGGAGCTGCGTAAGATTATCCGTCTGGATGACTGGACGATCAAAGAACGTTGGCATGGCGTGTATGCCAAACATCCTCATCAGCCGATTTTTGAGGCCGAGCCGCAGCCCGGAGTCCACGTGTGCGTGGGGCCCGGCGGTGCGGGGATGACGATGTCGTTCGGGCTGGCCGAACGTGCCTGGAGTCGCTGGACGTGAACGAGACTTTGTTCCTGTCCTAATTCGAGCGGACGCTCGGAATCCTGACACTGTCTCTCGGAAATGATGTGTACTGCATGCATGGTGCTCAGCACGGCATGATTCTGATGGCGGCCAGTGCCTGAAGCTGAGGTTGGCTGACACACGACACAGACCTTTTGCGTGTTGACCTTGTAGAAAGGGAAGATTGATGACGGAACAGTTTCAGCAATTAAAGGCGGTCGTTTTTGACTGGGCGGGAACCGTCATTGATCACGGCTGTTTGGCTCCGGCGATCGTTTTTCAGGAGATCTTTCGGCGGCGAGGGATCACGGTCACACCGGAGCAGGCCCGCGAACCCATGGGCATGGCCAAGCGAGCACATATTGCTGCCATCGCAGCCATGCCCGAGATTTCTGCGGCATGGCTGCAACAACACGGCGAAGCCTGCTCGGAGGAGCAGATTGATGCAATGTATGCCGACTTTCTGCCGCTGCAGAAGCAGACACTGAAGGATCACAGCACGCTGATCGACGGCGCGACGGAAGTAGTCGAGTGGTGTCGACAGCGTGGACTGAAGATTGGTTCTTCCACCGGGTACACTCGTGAACTAATGGAGGTTGTTTCGGCATCCGCCGCAGCACAGGGTTATGTGCCCGACTGTGTCCTGTGTTCCGAAGACGCGCCGGAAGGACGTCCGGCTCCGTGGCTGCTGCATGAGGCTGCCAAACGCATGAACGTCTATCCGATGTGGAAGATTGTGAAGGTCGACGATACTCCGGTCGGGATTGCGGCGGGCCGAAATGCGGGCTGCTGGACAATTGGGATCACTCGGACAGGAAACGGAGTCGGACTGTCCGTTGGTGAACTGCAGAAGGCTTCTGTGGCAGCTGTCACGGATCTGATTTCCAAAACGGAGGCCAAACTTCGAGTTGCCGGTGCTCACTATGTGGTGGAATCTGTGGCCGACATTCGCTCAGTTTTGAGTGAAATCGAACAGCGTCTGGCGGAGAGCCATGTTCCGATCTGATTGAGTCACCCTGAATGACGTCGGATGGTGAACAGCCGGATTTCCGGAGCCGTGGGTTCAGTCTTTCGGCTCCGGGGAGTCGACGTCCGGATCGTCATAATTACACACGTAGCCCGGTTGTTGAGCGCGAACGCGTTCTTCCTTCAGCGCGGCGGTCACGGCGGCGTGAATTTTCTCTCGACACGTCGCGTTGATCGGGTGGGCGATGTCGGCAAACCGACGGGTTCGCTGGTCGGATGCAGCAGGCTGAGTCGACAATGGTTTACCGCAGCTACTGCAGTACCGAGCCTTCAGGTCGTGCTTCTCCTGACATGCCGGACATTTTCCCATGATTCGTCGGCTGGGCATGGCAATGAAGATCCCTCGTGGCCCATCGATGATCTTCACATCCCTGACGACAAATTCATTATCAAATGTGATCGAACAGAATGCCTGAAGGCGATCGTCATTGTCGCGCATCAGCTTGATTCGAACATCAGTGACTTCCACTCAGTTTTTCCTTTACTCCATCCTGGGGGCCCTGACAAAGAACGGGACAGACATCCGTCCCGACAGCTGTTTCACCCGGCTTCTGCCCCGTTGCGGGCTTCAGTCCTGGTCTTGTGAGCGGTTCCCGGACGTACATGGTCTTCTGCAAATGAGGTCATTCCGGTGAGACATTCCAGGCTAGACAAGCTTTGGACCAGCTGATTGTGGCGGGACACGATGGTTTAGTCGTTGTGATTGTCTGTGGAGAATTCCCGGGAGCCGGGTCGACCCAGCAGAGTGGGGACCGGGATTCGATTGCGCCGGTCTGAAAAGACGCTCTCATCGCCGGATCACTCACTGATCTTCACTAGTGGAGGAGCCCGCGTAGGCGAAAAGATAATGAGGAACTCCCTCACTGAGGACTCTTTCGGGGAATTTATCCGCTACAATTTGCAGATTTTCGTGATTGAGCAGCGTGCCGGAGCGTTCGAGGAAAATGCGTGTGCAGTGCGTCGAATCGGCTTTGGTCGAACGTCGTTCCGGCTGAAAAACTCGCGGTTTTTCTCCCGTTTGCTGCGGGATTCATTGAGGCAATTCGTTAGTCTCCGGACTCTCCCGGCGGTCCGGGGCCCACCGAAACAGGGTCGATTGAGTGCGGCGGCCGACGGCATCGCCTTCGGGCTGACCTGCTTTGCCCTTTCCGTCCATTAACTCCGGCATAGCGAAACCAAACCCTGTGCAGGCAGCAGTTCCTGTCAAGACTGAGTTCTTACTGCTCCTGCAATGACCGCTGATTTCGCGAACTCGGCTGATATTCGTATGCAGGCTTCGATGAGATCGGGGAGGTTCCGTTTGTGATTCAAGGGTTCTCAGCAGTGATTTTCAGCGACATCTGTCTTCGTTCGTTCGTTCGGACAATGATTCTGGGCGTGTTGATCACGGTCTTCGGGAAGGCGGACGGCGTGAAGGCGGAAAGTCTTCGTCCGAACCTTCTGTTCATTGCTGTCGATGATCTCACGACCGCACTGAGTTGCTACGGAGATGCGATCGCCAGGACTCCGCACATCGACCGACTGGCGGCTCGCGGGGTCCTGTTTGACCGAGCCTACAACCAGCTGCCGCTCTGCAATCCCACTCGTGCCTCCGTGATGACAGGACTGCGTCCGGATCGGTTGCAGGTCTATGATCTGGAGCGACATTTTCGTGACGAACTCCCGGATGTCGTGACGCTGCCTCAGGCGTTTCGGAAGGCTGGTTATCGGTCCGTTCGGATTGGAAAGATTTACCACTACAACGTGCCGGCAGGAATCGGGACCAACGGTCTGGACGACGATGTCTCATGGGATGTTCGCATCAATCCGAAGGGGCGAGATGTCCACGAGGAAGGCCTGATCACCAACGCGGAGCCTCATCGTCCCGTCAGTGCCGCTTTAAGCTGGCTGGCTGCGGAAGGGACGGACGACGAGCAGACGGACGGCATGATTGTTTCGGAGGCGGTCGGGACACTGGAAACACATGACTGGCGGCAACCACTGTTTCTTGCTGTCGGCTTCTTTCGGCCGCACACGCCGTACGTTGCTCCCAGGCGGTATTTCGAGATGTATCCGGTCAGCGAAATGGCGCTGCCGTTTGCTCCGGACAACGATCGTGACGACATTCCCGTGGCGGCGTTTGCTCACAACTGTCCAGTTCCCAACTATGGTCTGGATGAGGCGGTGCTGCTGAAGTCGCTGCAGGCGTACTACGCCTGTGTTTCGTTCGTCGACGCTCAGATTGGGCGATTGCTGGCTGCTCTGGAAGACGCGAGACAACTGGACCGAACTGTCACCGTTCTGTGGAGCGACCACGGGTATCATCTTGGTGAGCATCAGGGAATCTGGCAGAAGCGAACGCTGTTCGAACAGGCCGCTCGCAGCCCGCTGATTGTGGCCGCTCCCGGGCGATCGGGGAACGGTCAAATCTGTCGGCGTGTCGTGGAGTTTGTGGATATCTATCCCACGTTATCGGCTCTCTGCGGAGTCCCCGCGCCGAGTGACCTTGCAGGTCGAGACCTGACACCGCTTCTGAACGATCCGCTGCAACCGTGGGAAAGTGATGCGGTGACTCAGATCCTTCGTCCCGCAGACAGCCGCCTGAGAAAAATGGTCATGGGACGCAGCATTCGCACGGAACGTTGGCGTTTTACAGACTGGGACGAAGGCCGGGCGGGCGTTGAACTGTACGATCACCATGCAGATCCGGGCGAGTTTGAGAATCTGGCCATCAATCCGTCTGACGATCACGCGGCGGTCATCAGAAGTTTGAAAGCACGACTGGACGCGAAGGCCAGCGGTCAGATTCCGCGCGGTCCTGTCAATCCTGCGAAGCTGTGAACCGGAATTCTGACGACGAAAGCGCTGGATCATGTCATCTGCCGGAGAATCTTGTTGCGACTTCAGAAATTGAAGGCACAAATCTCGCGACAGGAATTCGCCGCTCCATAGAATGCGAAGCGAAATTGTGGCGACACAGCTCTTCCGTGAGTTTCCGGATTTTGTGCTGGATGATTCCGTCGAGGCGGACAGCCGTGGGCGGTGGGGCGAACAGCCTCCGTCGAGTGACGCAGGCTGTCAGATTCCTGATGGCCATCGTCGGCTTTTACCGGGACGCAATTGTCGCAGAGGTCAGTTGCAGAATAAGAAGTCAGGGCTGCGTTCTCCGATGCCGGGCAACGCTTGTTGGAAACAGAAAGACAGTTGAAGTTGGCGGATAAGACCGTCACTCACGTTAAAGGAGAAGAAAGTCATGCGCTGGAAGGGGCGTGAACGCAGCGAAAATGTGGAAGACCGTCGTGGAATGTCTCCACGGATGGCGATGGGCGGTGGTGGAAGCATCCTGGCGATTCTTGTCGTTCTGCTTCTGAAATGGATGGGAGCACCGGCACCACTGCAGCAGATGGCCGGCCAGGTGGTTCAGCAGCAGGCTCAACAGCGACAGGCAGAACCCGGTCCGGGAGCGGGCGTCGACGATGACTACCGGGAGTTCATTCAGGTGGTTCTTCGCGACACGGAGAACGTGTGGGACCGACTATTCGACGAACAGGTTCAGGGCGGCAGTTACACTCCACCAAAGCTGATCATTTTTTCTGACCAGACGAATACCGGCTGCGGAATGGGTCAGGCGGCGATGGGGCCGTTCTACTGCCCGGCGGATCGTCAGGTCTACATTGATCCCACGTTCTTCGAAGATCTGGCTCGCCGACACCGTGCCCCCGGCGATTTTGCTCAGGCCTACGTCATCGCTCACGAAGTCTCGCATCACGTTCAGAATCTGTTGGGATTCAGTGATGCGGTGAATCAGGTTCGCAGTCAAGGCGACGAACTGGCCAGTAATCAGGCTTCTGTCCGACTGGAACTGCAGGCCGATTTTCTGGCCGGAGTCTGGGGGCACCATGCTCACAAGGAGTATGGCATTCTTGAAGAAGGCGACATGGAAGAAGCCATTCAGGCGGCCAATCAGATCGGCGACGACACGCTGCAGATGGAAGCCATGGGGTACAAGGTTCCGGAACGCTACACCCACGGCACTTCCGCTCAGCGCGTGAAGTGGTTTCGCAAGGGATTATTATCAGGAAGGCTGAAAGACTGCGAACAGTTGTTCAGTGTTCCGTACGAAAGCCTTTGAGCGCCACGCTGCTTTGTCAGTACCGATTTCCGTTGCGCTGCAGTTTGCGCACGGATTTCGGAATTGCCTTTTGATCAGGAACGGTGGCTATTCAATTGGAATCGGGTGATCGGCAGGATTGGTGATCCTTCGTGGAATCGTTTCAGTTTCAGGCGCCGATTGAGTGTCGAGAGATTTCTCGGCCAGTGGATTCACCGTTGGCCCGAAGTAAAGGAACGTATCTTCCGCTGCAGGATCTTCGAACGCCTTGCGATCAAATTCCGGCGGAGTCATGTCGATTGCGGAGCCAGCCGGGCTCTCGCCTTGATTGACGTTCGTGCGGCGTGATTTCATGGATTCCGTCAGGCGATCTGCGTCCGGGCCAAAGACCTGCACGCCGCTGGTCGATGTCGATGCGGCCTGATTGCCGGCTCTGGCTGTCGGGGCACTAAACTCTCCCGTCGCAAACGGATTCAAATCCTGAGAGACCTGATGTCCTGCCGGCTGGATACGGCTGTCAGCTGGTGACCTGCGTTCACGACGCTGGCTTTCTGCCATCTGGTCGGCAGGAAATTCCTGCGTGTAGACGGCATTCGAAACCGGGGACGCGGATGGCTGTTCGTCGGTACGCGTGTGGACAGCCGGGTTGACGCGTCGACGGGATTGTTCGGAATCCTGTGTTGCTGAGACCTGCATTACTGTTTTGTCTGCCGCAGATTCTGGTGAAATGAATCCACGTGGCCAGTCGTTTTCCGCGTTTCCGGGGCCGTATGGCTTCACAATTTGTTCGCCGCGTTCGGTTTGAACGGTTGAGTACGAACCGTTCAGGAGCCTGGCAGCGATTTGACTTCGCAGCGTATCGCGCACGGCCACCGGTTGCCCGCTGCTGAACGTTCGGACTTCATCAATGACCCAGAAGCCGTGTTCCATCACCAGGCTGGCATTGATGGTATTCCCTTCGGAACTTCCAAGTGAAACCGTCGCTCTGTCCTGTGTGACCCGAGATGTCCGTACCGGGTCCAGCAGATGGTCAGCCATGCCGGGGAACTGATTCGGAATACCTCGCAGATGACTCCAGACCAGACGGTTGAAGTCTGCGGAACAGGACTTCTGCAGCAGTTCCATGTCCTGGCTTTTCCATGCCATCGCCAGTTCCGTCAGCGGGATCGTCAGTTCCAGTCTGGTTCGCAGCGATGTCACGTTGCCCTGCTCATTCGGGTACTGAATGTCCTCCACGCGCAGAAAACCATCGGGGCTGGTTGCCATGCGACAGGACAACAGCAGGCCGCTTCCTGTCTGGAATTCCAGTTCTGTTCGCTGTGACTGCGTGTGGCTGTCGGTCAGTTTCAGCTGGTCAGTATCGAATTCAGGAATCGGGAGGGCCTGAAGGATTTCCGGAGAAATGCGGTTCCACGTTGCTCGGCCGAAATCATCCGTCGAAGTCCGGCTCAGCACTTTGTGATCACGTTCTCTTAACGCCTTGAAGAAGACCATGGCGTGAGTGGGGGCCGTGAAGACGGACGACAGGGAGCGCTGTCGCTGAGTCGATCGTTCGTACAGCGTGACATCGCGAATGAGGAATCTGGTTTTCGGCGACGTATGATCCATGGAGGTTCCCGTTTCGCCACTGGCGGTCGGGCCGCCTTCGTCAGAACGCTCTTCCAGATCGACTCGGACGATTTCGGACCCCGAGGGAATCATGAACGTCAGTTGATCTTCAAAGGCCCGAATATCGAATTCATCCGGCACATCGGAAGCTGTCGGCAGCTCAATCAGTGAAAGATCGGCAACCTTCAGCGACGCATCGTAGAATTCTTTGGATGTGACGTGCTGAAGTTGTTCGTGATTTTCAGCACGGTAGGCCGCCAGAAACGCGTTGACCGAATTGATGGCGTCTGCCTGCCGCCGAACAGAACCGGGATGATGATCTTCACGGTGATTGTGCGATTCCACATCGTCCACCAGCCATCCGGATTCGCTGCGGACAATTCGCAGCAGCAGGTGACCGTTTCGTGCCGGCAGTTTTACGACGGCATCCACATCGGTCAGGTTGGCTTCCGGTTTGCGAGCCATGCCTTCTTCGTAGGTTGATGCGATGCGGCGTGTCAGTGACCGAAGCCATTCATCAGGAAGTGGTTCCAGTGATGCTGCCAGTTCCGGTGACGTCATGGCCAGAATCTCTTCACGATCTCCGGATTCCCAGACGCCCAGAAACTGCCGAAGTGTCATCAACAGGTCCATGACTTCAGTCGTGGATCGAGTGACGCGGGTCCCCTTGTTTTTCTGGCGAACCATCACGTCGTCAACGGTCCAGTAGCCTTTGGAATCATCTTTGACCAGAACAAACTGATACTTTCCTCCCGCCTCTTCCTTCACAATCACTTCACGACGATCATCGTCCAGCTTGTTGACTTCAACAACAGAAACTTCACTGGTCGGCAGATGAAGAACTCGCAGGTCGGTCAGCACATCATCTGACTGCAGAGCCAGCTGTTCGAAGCGGGAAGATGTGATACGACGCAGTGCCGGTTCATTCTCCTCATCCAATGCTGCCGCAAACTGTTCCACCACGCGCTGTTCCATACGAGTCTGATTCAGCAGCGACTGCGCGCAGCCGAAAGCACAGAAGGAACTCGCCAGCAGAATGGCCATACATGTTGGCTTCATTTTTTATTCGTCCCCGAGAGATAGGGATTTGCCTGTTTGCCGAAACACGTTCGGCTGACGTTGGCAGCGATCAGAATGGAGAGAGAGGAGAGGTGTCGCGAAGCCGTGGTGAGTGTTCGGCTCAGCGTTTTTTAAATCGAAGTTGAGAAGACTCGCGCGGAATCCCGTGGTGATCAGCAGCGGTGACCTCGGGTTGAGAATTCCCGAAAGCTCGCCATCATCAGAAAGGACGATCGAACGATCTGATATTTGTCCCAGTTTGAAGGATTGTGGTCAACGTGGGCATCCCGCTCTTCGGGCCTTCCGGTATCCTGATCGGGACCGATCGCAGACAATTCGGCAGAATCTGCGACAACCACGCTGGCGGATCAGGTGCTACCACGGCTCGGCGGAGGACAGCCCTGATGATATTCGGTTGTCGTTGACCAGCCTTCTGGGCTGTGCCAGTTCAGTTGCCGGCGAAATAGCCCATTTCCGTTCCGTTGACGGGATTCAGACGCGTGGCAGAAGAGAGTTTCCAGACACCGTCTTCCAGAACCCATTCCGTACGCCAGTAATTGGGAACTCGGTGAGTCGCTCCGCCGTGTTTTCGAAGCGTGACTTCTCCGTTGGCTCTGACCATGGCGGTGGCCGTGGTCTTCGTGTCATTCAGGGTCACTTCAGCGCTCTTGATGTGGAACGCAGGGCTGAGGTCAACCAAATCCAGTCCCTGCCGAGCAATTTCAATCAACGCCGGACTGTGGGGTGAAATCTGTGACTGGATTCCATCCAGATTCCTTTGCTTGAAATTGTCCAGCATTTGCTGGACCGTGGCTTCGACCCGTTCTTCCGGTGATACGAGGTAGCGTTCCAGCAGAAAGACACCGGCCGCCATCAGCAGGAACACACCTGCCATTTTCTGTCCGCGAGGCGAACCAGTCAGGGCTGCCACGACGGCTGCCGCTGCAAATGCAATGACCAGCGGCCATGGATTATCTGTGAGCAGGTGCATGCGTTTCTCCCGGAAAAACCTTACCAAACACCGTTGCTGACGTCGTGCGGAGGCTCCTCACTTCTGTCGACGGCCGCTTCCGATGCGTCGCCGGCCCACTGCACCACAGACACTTCCTTCAGGCAGATTTGTCTGCCGAAGGGGTCGAAGAATGAACAACGGATTCGATTTCACAGCATGCCGGATCGGCTGCATCCGGTTGTCGACAATCGAAATCAGCAAACCTGCGCGGCGACTCCCGCACAGTCCCCTGTTTTGCTCAGGTCAGAGGGATCACACGAAAAACCTCTCGTCTGTCCGAGCATCATGCCTTGTACAGGCCAGGTTCCCGGAATCGCCTCCGCTGCCAGCGGAGCTGCCGCTAAAGAAATTTCGGAGCCCGGCGAAACATGATGGCCGAATTACTCGCCGCGCGTCACCGTAACGGTTTCTCGTTCCGACTCGACCTGGTTGCCGCCTTCCACATAGCGATGAGCGGGAATACGCGGTCCGCGAAGCGCCTGTTCAGTGACCTGTTCAATTCTCATCAGTTGTTCGCCCAGAGAATTGATTCGCTGAGAAACGTCATCGTTGTTCTGTTCGATGCCGCCGGACACCAGATTGATGACGCCCAGAAACAGCATCATCTGAGCCACGGTGGTCACCAGCCAGCCAGTTGGCGTGTACTCCGAATAGCCTCCAAAGTGTCCATAGATCACCATGGCAGTGCCGACGGTCAGACCCAGCACGCCAACATATGCCAGAAACTGACCGGTCGCGGAGGTCAGATTGGAACGCCGGGGACTGGTTACCTGAAAGTGCGGTCCGCGCAGGTTCAGGCCATGACCTTCATCGATGTATCGCTGGTGAGGATGGTTTTGAGTCCGAGACCGATGATCGGCCGTCTGAATCGTTTCTGAGACCGGCTGACCAGCATCGAATCGAAAGCGTTGTCCTCCCGGGGACGCGTTGCTTTGAATTCGCTGTCCGGAAGACGTCACGGATTCAGTGGCTTCCGATCGTTCGGGATCCTGGTGACCGCCCGGATTGTCTACTCGAAGTTTTCGATTCACGTGACCTTGTCCTTTTGCTGCAGCCGCAGACTTTCGCTCGCGCGGAAGCTGAATTCTTGGTTGATTCTGTCGAGAAATCGGCGGTCTGCCGATGGATCGCTGTCGACTTCGAAACTTCCGGGATGACGGATCTGAAGGACTCGGCGTCAAAGCCGTGACGTCGTCGCCCGAATCGGTTGAACGCTGTTCGTGACCCGCCGTAGAACTGCCACGCGAAGAGCCGACTTTCGTCTCCTTGCCTGCCGCAGCCGGTCGTCTTTGATCAGATGCTTCACCAGCGGAAACCACCGATTGTGATTCGCCCCAGATCGTCGTCATTTGCTGCTGGGTGATCTCTTCGATGCTCGGAAGCCCATCAATGGAAGCCCACAGCTCATTTGTCTCCTGAACGCTGACGGTCTTTTCCGGCTTGGCGTCGATCACGGCAGAATCTGAAGACTCCGCCTTCACGTTTTGGGATGCTTCTGCATCCGCGGGGACGGTTGCATCGGGAAACAGCAACTCGCCGGACACGGATTGAGTCGACTGGTCCGTCAGCTCTGTCGATGCGATCAGCGGAGATTCATCAACATCGTCCACAGGGGCCGGATCGGAGGCTGCGGAAGAAATTTCGGTGTCTGTGATTTCCGGACGGGACGGAGACTGATTCCTGCGAAGCCGCTCCAGAAATGGTCCGTGCATCACGTGGCCATCAGAGTGCGCCACCGGTATCGATATCAGGGGGGCAGACTCCTCTGTAGCATGGATCGGAGTGAAAGCACCGCCATTTTTGTCTTCGGCTTCTGTGAGTAGGGCGGTTGCCTCCGTTGAATCGACAATCTGTCTGGCTGCGGGCTGCGGGCTTTCCTCGGGCGAGTGATCGGCTGCTTGCGACGTGACAACTTCGGCTGACCGAGATGGCTCAGTCGGCTGATCATTCGACCCAGTCGGTTGGGTTTCTGTTTGCGGCGTTGGAGATTCCGCAGCTCCTGCAGATACGTCCGCAGCTTCGGAGTCGTCCAGCGCGGGCGGCGGTGTAGACGCTGTGTCGGCTGGTGACTTGTGACTTTTCGGTTCCGGGGTGGCCACATTGGAGTAATGTGGCGATGGAATCGGAGGGATCTCCGGCAGAGCCGAAATCTGATCAAAGATGTCGCTGTTGGCCCATCGGGCAATGATGTCCCTCGCGTGGCGAACGGCCTGATCGGAAGTGGTTCGGCGAGTAATTCGTCGGCCACACCGCGCGCACTGTGGCTCCGCGGCAGTGCCGATGAATTCTGTTTCCGATTTGCAGTAGGAGCACCACATCGCGCAGGAATCGTCCGGGAAAACGGTGGAAGTTCGGGTATTTCTAGCGGTGGTCCCGATTCAGTCACAAGATCAGATCCCCCCACGGGCCGGGCTCCGGCAGTGGTTACCGGCACGGAGGTCCAGCAAAACCGGCAGGTCCTGCTGAATGCCGGAACTCAGGTGGCCTTTGAGTTTCAGGAAGATCCACAATTGGGGTTGTTTGCCGGCGGAGCGAACCGTGTCAGAGGCGATCTGAAAAAGCGGTCTGACCCTTTGGAGGGCTGAACAGAGAGGGGCAGACTCCAACGCCGTGAAGGGTTTTTGTCACCAGTTTCCGCAGGAAAAAGAGCGTCGCAGAGGTCGTGAGGAACGCAGCAGAAGTCTTGAGACTTCTGAGGTCATGGACCAGCTTCCGAATTCTTACGAATTCGGCTACGAAATCTCTTCACGGCGTAGCGCTCAGATCCGTCCACTACACGCTTCCGAAGTGGCGGGCTATTAGCGGATCAGCATCGCATCGCCGTAGCTGAAGAAGCGATATTTTTCGGCGACCGCGATCGCATAGGCGTTCATGATGGTTTCGTAGCCTGCAAGTGCAGCAACGAGGGCCAGTAGTGTCGAACCCGGCAGGTGAAAGTTGGTCAACAGTCGATCCACCGTTTGAAACTGGTAACCCGGCCGAATGAACAGATCGGTGTAACCGCTCCAGGGCAGCAGTTTTCCGTGGAGACTGGCGGCTTCCAGAGTTCGAACGGATGTCGTACCGATGGCCACTACGTTGCCCTGCTCTCGCTGCGTTGAGGCAATCTCCTGAGCGGTTTCTTCTGAAACACAGCCCCACTCGGAGTGCATCTGATGGTCAGACAAACGTTCCGTTGAGACCGGTCGAAAAGTGCCGATTCCGACATGAAGCGTCACATGGCTCTGCCGGATTCCCCGCTGCTGACATTGCTGAAGCAGCGCTTCGCTGAAATGCAGCCCGGCCGTGGGGGCCGCGATGGCTCCCGGCTGACTGGCGAAGACGGTCTGATAGCGCTGGCAGTCTTCCTGATCGGCAATCTTTCGACCGATATACGGCGGCAGCGGCAGAGTTCCGAATTCTTCCAGCGACTCCAGGAACGACTTGGTTTCGTCCTCAGGAGACATCAGCCACGTGCCATCCTCGCATCGCCCGGTGAGCGTCAGGATGAGTGTTTTTTCAGGAGTCGGGACCGCAGAGGCGTCCGATTCCACGGGCAGGGCCGGAATCACGGTCAGTGTTTCGCCAACCTGCAGCCTTCCGCGAGTCTGTCCGGTGATTTTCCATCGTCCGTCGGGTTCTGTGTTCAGAAACAGGCCTTCCCAGCGTCCGCCGGTGGATGTGCGGAATCCGAACAAACGCGCGGGGATCACTTTCGTATTGTTGAATACCAGGCGATCTGATGGACTGAGCAGATCCGGGAGATCTCGAACCTGATGATGACTGATCCGGCCGGAACTCCGATCGACGACCATCAGGCGGGCACCATCGCGCTGCTCGGCCGGACGGGAGGCAATCAGATGCTGTGGCAGGTCATATTGCCACGCAGACAGGTTGTCGAGATCAGGAATCACTGGAAATCCTGGTTCGAAAAGTCAGGCTCGGGGTGTCGAGAGAAGGGTCGCCGCAGGCAACCCCCACGAAACGGTTCACGAAACTGCTTCGTGAGGATTCATCATCGAAAGGCAATTCTGTTCGTCGCGCCGGAAAACGCAAAGGTCGGGTTCAGTGGTTGAGTGTGCGGCAGGCGGAACAATATCGAATTTGACGACGTTCCAAAATGGATGAAGCATCTCCATCGATCACCTGTTGTATCACCGAACTGGATGTGGGCGGTGCAGAAAACGCCTTTGCGCGAATCGCGGTCGGTCTGCACAGACGTGGCTGGACAGTTCGAGTCATCAGTCTGAGAGATGCCGGACCGCTGGCGAAAGGAATCATGGATGCCGGGATTCCTGTCACCGCTTTGAACTGCGGAGGAATGGCAGATCTTCGAGCCGTCCGGAGACTTGCGAATGCTCTTCGCTCAGCACCGTCTGATGTGCTGCTGTGTTTTCTGAATCAGGCGAACATCTACGGGCGTCTTGCTCGGTGTGTACTGCACTTCACAGACCGAGCGGCGGAGCCACGACTGCTGGTCTCCGGTGTTCGAGTGGCCGATCGACGAGCGAGTGTTGTCTGGCCGGATCGACTGACGAGTCGCCTGTGCGATCACTACATCGCGGTTAGCCCGTCCGTTGCCCGACTGCACGCCGAACTGTGTTCGATTTCTGCGGACCGAGTCTCCACGATCTGCAACGGCGTTGACCTGCTGCCCGATCATGATGTCGTGACAGGCCATTCATCGGAGACATTCGAACTGTTGTATGTGGGCCGCCTGGTTCCTCAGAAAGCCCCACTGGATCTGTTGCAGGCATTCTCTCAACTGCCTGCCCTGTTGAGAGAACGATGTCGGCTCAGCTTTGTTGGTGACGGTCCACTTCGAGAGTCCATTCAGAAGACTGCGGCCCAATACGGCATCAGTCATCTGGTTCACCTTCACGGACGTTCAGACGACGTGCGGCTGCTGATGCGACGGGCGGACTTGCTGGTCCTTCCGTCACTTTGGGAGGGACTTCCGAATGTTGTGTTGGAATCCATGGCAGAAGGTCTGCCGGTTCTGGCCACCGAAGTGGATGGGGTCCGGGATCTGATTGTTTCCGGCGAAACGGGGTGGCTGGTCAGGGCAGGCGATCCAGCCAGCCTTTCCAGAGCGATGGAGGTGGCGATTTCTGACCCGGACCTCCGTCGCACATTTGCCAAGAACGCGCAACATGTTGTCACACAGAAGTTTAGCTGGAATCTGTGCGTCGAGCGATACGACCGTTTGTTGCGAGATCTGCTGAACTCGTCCCGACAGATTCTTGAGTCGAAAGACGAATCTGAATTTTGCTGAATTCGCCAAGATCGTTGTCAGCCAACGACCTGCGACGACTGGGGGGCGGGTCGCAACGATCGAATGTCGCTGATCGACTTGACGCACCCTTTCGGATAGCTAAATTGCCCCTCAGTGGTTGCTTGTGGGGAAAAGTGGGGAACTGAGTCCCCTGCCGCAAGTCACTGTGAATTCAGTAGTTGTGTACAGAATGCTGATGAAACTGAACGTCAATGACGCTGACCGGCACCTATGAACGCGTTGTCGACGAGAAGTTCCGACTGGCCATTCCCAAACCACTGAAAGATGGTTTTGGGGTGAAGGATTCTGATGAGCTCTATCTGGCACCAGGCAACGAAGGGTGCCTGTCAGTCTTTTCAACGGAAGGATTCGATCGATTTGCTCACCGGCTCGCCAACCTCTCTCCCGGGCGAGCCAATGTCCGCACTTTTCTGCGACTGTTCTACGCCCGCGCGGAGCGTGTGGTACTGGACAAGCAGGCCCGTATTCTCATCCCGGATCGCCTGATGACCCACGCCGGACTGACACGAGAAGTTGTCATTCTGGGGGTCAACGACCACGCGGAAATCTGGGACAAATCCAAGTGGGAGCAGTTCCTGAGTGGTCACACAGCTGAGTACGACGATTTGACATCGGAAGCACTCGACAGTTTCATTGTCGGGACACCCACGGACGGGTGATCGTCTCAATCAGTCTGAGTTTCATCGCTCAATTGCGTTCGACCGCAGGCTTCACCGGGCTTCGCGGAAGACCTGATGAGAGAATGGATTCTCTTGTCTCGGCACATGGCCCGGAAACGGGCCACAGGCCGTTCGTTCTGATGACCCCACGGATGGTGCGAGGAACGAACGGCCTGACATGTGCGACTGACGGCTGTTTGACGACGCCTATCGTGATGTCGGTTCCCGCCGACTGCCGCGACCTCTATGGCCGACAGATTTCGTCACGCAGACTCTCAGATCGCGCAGCCATCGAACTGACATGCAGTCCGACCTTCCGGATTATTCCGTGACGGAAACAAACAACGGTTCGCTGCTGTAAGTTGCCTTCATCACAAAGTTGATGGAGACATTGGCCATCACGGCACATTGCTGACGCCGGACCAGCGGAGCATTCGCAGCGGCGGTCAGCGTGATTTTCCCCGTCGACTTAGAACCGGTCAGGAGAGTCTGGCTGTTCTTCAGGTCGACTGTGACACCTTCGGGCAGCGTGTTTGCAAATTTGCTGGACAGATGCTGATAAAGCAGGTCCAGAGTGATGTTTTTGTCGTAGCCTTCCTGTCGAATGACTTCGACATCGACCGATCCGGATTGCCCGCGTTTCAGTGTAAGTTCGTTGGTGCTGATCTTCACCTGCAGAACATCTGCGGAAGATGGCTGGCCGACGGCAACTGTGTGAATTTCCACCGGCCAGTGGCTGCGGCCTCCACCGGGCATGTAGGTTTCCTGCATCGCCACGGCGACGGCACTGAGCGGCAGATCCGTTGTCGGTTTGTCCGCATTGCTGCTGTTCCGGCCGGTGACTGCGGTGCCGCGGATCGTGATATTGGAAGCCGCCATTTTCGCATCCGGCGAAGCCATCAGAATGATGCAGCCGTCTTCGTTCTTTCCGGACAGGATGCGACCACATTCCGCCTGAACACCATCCGGAAGGCCGTCAACGTTCAGTTGAACTTCTCCGTCAAAGCCATTCTTTCTGACGATGCGAACAAAGATTGCGGCGGCACCTCCAGGAGTCAGCCACGTCTTGTCCGAGTCCGCCACCAGTTCGAAATGGGGTTCGGCTCTGGTGATTTCCAGCGTGTATACGAAGTCCGGGCCGCCCCGAAGATGCACGTCTCTGACTTCGGCAATGTAGGTGCCATCGGCAGGCACCACCCAGTTTTCAATCTGCGAATCCTGTGCAGTCATCCGATTCCACAGTCGCATATCGTCGTTTTCGACCAGCTGTTTTCCTTCAGCATTCAGGATGCGCAGGTTGGAATCCAGTCCGGAAGAATAGCGTCGTCCTTTGATTTCCAGAGTCAAATGTTCTCCCTTGGTCGCCGTGAAGGCAAAACAGTCGATGTCTGCTTCTGTTTCAATCCGCCCGGTTAGCGCCGCCGGAATCTCGATTGGCAGAGCTGACGGGACGCTGTTGTTGTCTTTGTCTGTTTCCATCACGACAGGCAGGTCGCTGATCAGAACGGGAACCGGATTGGTGGTGTCTCCTTCCAGCGAGAGTGCGGTTTCCTGAACACATGCATCCGTGTTCTCTGCTGCGGTGTGACGGACAACGGAGGCGGACGACAGGCCGGAACCGATCAGTTGCAGCTCTGATGTTTGCCCGCGCTGAACGGAGGCCGGATAAACACTGGAGACAAAGGGTCGATTGTTGATTTCGATGCAGTAGTTCCAGTAGGCGTTGCCGCTGTAGCGGACATCGCGGACCTCCAGCAGGTAGTCGCCTTTGCGGAAATCGAACGTCAGGAACGGGTCGGCGGCGAAGTTGTTGTCGGCCGCTGCCAGAGTGCTGCCGGACTTCGCATCCCGAATCGTGATGATGGGATCAATGTGAGTTTGCAGGTCATGAATCCGATCCTGCAGCCGCATCCCGCGACAGTGAAACGTCCACTGTCCCGGAGTTTCAATGGTGAAGCGATAGAAGTCGACATCTTCTGCACGTTCGACGGTTCCGCACACTGCACTCGGAACGGGAATCGCCTGTGCGGTGTCGGCTGTGTCGTTCTTTGGTTCCTCCTGAACGACAGGGTCACGGACGATGACGAGCTGTCCGAGAGTGCTTGGCCCCGTCGGCCCCACAATGCGGAAATCCCGGACCCCCGGCAGCGCGTCGGATTCGACCTGAAACTGAACTTTGATTTTCGTCATCGACGGAATTTTGCCGTCTTTGTCCGGCTCCATGGGCGTCACGATCCGGCCGGTAACACCAGAGCCCGTCACAATCACGTCATAAGCGCCGTACATGCTGTAACGAGCATCCAGTGTGTGCTCTGACGTCTGGTTCCGGCAGGCTGCGACAGGTGAAAGACTCATCAGCATCGGATAGGACGACTGAGCCTGAACACAGCGGCTGAAAAAGATCAGTGCCAGCGCAGTTGGAACAAGTCGGATAGACATAAGGCGAACCGATAGCAATGCAGGAGCAGTCGGTCTGTGTTTCGGCTGCCGCTGCGGGTGGAAGGACGGTCTGGGAAATGCCGCAGAGAAGTTCGAAGATCAGTACACGAACAGGAACTGCTTGTTGTTCAGCAACGCCCAGGTCAGATCTTCGAAGAATTCTTTTCGACCGGTACTTTGAGGCAGGAAGGACAGTGCCGTTTCGGTTTCCCTGACGGTTGGCTGACGACACAGAATGACCTGGTACAGTTCTGTGATGATTTCCGCATCAGTCTTTTCGGACGCCAGCAGTGCTGCGATGCGTCCAGCTTTGTCCGAAATTTTTCCGGCAACAATATCACCGTTTAGTGTGTGCAGAGCCTGTCCAAGATTCTCATCGGGCATTCGTTCACATTCGCAGACACTGACTCGTTTGGGCTTCCCGAAAGTTGTCAGAAAGTAGTCCGGGTATTCGCCGTCAGGAAGTTCAATGGCTCTGGTTCCGCGCGGCAGGCCTTTGAACTTGGTTTGCGACTGCGTGACGTAATCGATGGCGTCCAGCAGCGGTTCGGCCGAAAGGCGCTTGACCTTAAAATGCGAGTAGAACTTTTCATCCGAGGCGTTGGCTGTCGTTGGTTGCGAATCCAGCTGGTACAGCCGCGATGTCATGATGATTCGGATCAGCTGCTTCAAATCAAACCCGCTGGCAATGAAGGAATCTGCCAGTTGTTCCAGCATCGCCGGGTTTGTGGGTGGGTTTGTGGCCCGCATGTCGTCGACAGGTTCCACGAGGCCTCGACCCAGCAGATAAGCCACATAACGATTAGCAACGCTGCGAGCAAAGTCTTTGTTTGCCGCAGACGTCAGCCATGCGGCAAGAGGAATTCGACGGTCCAGTTCGTGGTCCACCGGTTCGCCATCCAGCGGGCTGGGCTTCATCAGTTCCCCTGTTCGGGGGTGACGCACATCGCCGGACGACTTCACCATCACCACGGTTTCACGTCCGAAGAGACCGAATTCCTGGCTGTTCTTGTTGCCGACTCGCGAAAAGAAGGCTGAGAAAGAGTAGTAATCTGCCTGACTGTACTTTTCAAACGGATGATGATGACACTTGGCACATTGAAGCCGCACGCCCAGAAACAGTTGAGCCGTCACCTCGGCAAGGTCGGAGGAATTGGAGTTGATCTTGAAATAGCTGGCTGGTCCGCTGGCGTAGATGGATCCCTTGGCGGTGATCAGTTCCCGCACAAACTGATCGAAGGGCTTGTTAACTCGGAACGATTCACGAATCCAGTTGTGCATGGCCCACATGCGCTGTTCATCGGCGGCCTGCCCTTTACTGGAATTCTGCAACAGGTCAGACCATTTGAGTGTCCAAAGTGCGGCATATTCATCATTGAAGCGGTCCTTTTCCGGATCGCCGGTCAGTCCCAGCAGTGCATCCACCAGTTGTTCACGCTTGCCGAGCTGCTGATCTGCGACAAAAGCAGCGACTTCCACTGGCGTGGGAAGAGTCCCTACAGCATCCAGATACGCTCGCCGAATAAAGGTTTCGTCACGGCAGAGGTCTGAGGGGGCGATTCCCAGTTCCCGAAACTTCTGAACCGCGGCGACGTCAATCAGATTTTCTGATGTCCAGTCGTTCAGTTCGGGAGCCGGACCGAAAGGTGACACGAACATCGCGATGTCGGCCTGCCCTTCGAACCGAACCATAATGGGAGCCTGTCCTCGCCCTTCGACCGTCACAAGGCCCTCGGGTGTCACAGACAGAACGGCATCGTCGGTTGAATCAAACTTCGCCCACGAAGTGACGTCTCGTGTTGTATCGTCATCAAACTCCGCGACAACTCGAAGCTGCTGCTGCTGGCCGGGTTCTGCGATTCGCTCCCGTGGCCAGGTCGTGATCTTCACCGGAGCCGGCGCTTTCGCATCGGGACCGGCGGCTCCGGTGGCAATCCATGCCCGAAGAGTTTGATAGGCCGTGGAGTCTTTCAGCAGCCGTTGACCGCCACCGTGCGGAACCTGCATGGTAGGTTTCATCAACAGCAGGCTTTCGTCCGCCTGAACCAGATTCACTCGTCGCTGAAAGCGATCACGAACCATCGAATTGTGGTCCAGTTTCGGGTCAAAGCCCACTACCGACAGCACGAAGTCTCCTTTCCCGAACTGACTGGCGTGACATGCTCCGGCGTTGCAGCCCAGCCGACTGAGAATAGGTCGCACGTAGCCATCAAAGGTGACGTTGGGAATGTCACTGACGTCAGAAACGCTGACAGCGACTTCTGCCTTGCTGCCAGAATGCTCCACATGAATCACGGTGGTTCCGTTGGTCAGAGCCAGCAGTTGTCCACTTGGCCCAACCTGCACGATCTCAGGATTCGCACAGCGGTAGGTGGCTGCCCGAGTCAAATCCTGGGCGGTCTTCAGCGAATCAGCGGACGACTTTTGTCGCACCAGCAGCTGTGCTTCCGCGAAGTTGCCATGGAGTTCAATCTGCGGCGGCTGAACCTCGATTCCGGCGGGCTGGCCGCCAAAGACACCCATCGGTGCGGCGCTCAATGCGATGGCAAAGATGATCCGTTGAACAACAGGTCGTAAGTCAGATGTGTTGACTCGATCAGACACGGGCGGTCCTCCGACGGTGGGTGCAGGACGTGCAGAAGAGACTGGTCACGCAGGCTTGGATGTGACCGGTGGGCAGAGTTCAGGTGGGAACGACTCCGCCGTCAGTGCCGACGAAGTCATTGCATTATGCGGAAAATCAAATTGTTTCGCCAACGTTTTCGGCGAAAGGGGATCGCAAATGGTCCGAGTTCGGGGCAGTCTGTGAGGCCTGCTTCGATCGGGCAAATACGCCACCGACGACCGGAAAACGCAGCTCGACGAACCCGTTGCGGCTGTTTCCCGTGGCGATGTTGTCACCTTCACCGCGACAAACTAAGAACCGCTAACAAAACCTAAGAGATCCGCGACGCTTGTGGTTGTGTTTCAGGCAAGAAGCGAGAAGGAGGCGAGACATCTCGTCGACGCCGAGCGCCGCCGCCTGAGACGCAACCACAGGCGTCCCGAAGGGTTGCGACGACAGCAGCCGATCTGCGGCGTCATCACTCCTCGACGACGTGTGTCGCCTCGTCGCTCTTCCTTGCATCTCGACCACTGTCGTCACAACGCGGACTCTTAGGTTCTGTTAGGGGTTCTAAGGCGAAAGGAACAGGTCACTGTTCACGATGGCGTGGATCATTGACTTCAGGCCGAGGTTTGAGGATTCGGCCTGCATCACGATGCTGTCCAGCTGCTTTCGATCGCCCGGGACCAGACGTCTTCCCGTCGAGTAGGTCAGAAGTTTGCCGGCGATGGCTCTGGCGACGATTTCCCGATCCTGAAGCAGACACTGACGGAACTCTTTGAAGCTTGAAAATTCTCGGCCGTCGGCCATCACGGCTGTCGAATTCACATCGTGTCCTTTGAAGTATGGCAGCCGTTTTTCCAGCTTTTCTCCTTCACCCACGGAACGATACCATGAGCGGACTCCGCCGATGGCATCGAATTCTTCCATGGCAAACCCCGGAGGGTCAATTCGTCGATGACAACTCGCACAGGCGGCGATGTTGCGGTGTTTGTCCAGTTGTTCGCGAATGGTTGTTGCTCCACGGATGTCTGGTTCCACTGCCGGCACGCCCGGTGGAGGCGGCGGGGCTGGTCGCCCCAGCAGATGGTCCAGCACCCAGATTCCGCGAATGACGGGCGACGTCGTTGTTCCGTTCGCAGTGACCTTTAACACACCGGCCTGCGTCATCACTCCACCACGGATGCTGTCGTCCGGTATGGAAGTCCGCCGCAGAATCTCATTGCCCTTCACTCCCGGAATCCCATAGTGCCGTGCCAGGCGTTCGTTCAGAAAAGTCCAGTCGGAGTCAATAAAGCTGGTGACACTGAGATCATTCATCAGAACGTGATGAAAAAACTGACGACATTCGGCCACCATGGCTTCCTGCAGCAGATGATCAAATTCCGGATACAGCTTTTTGTCGGGTGTGGTAAATTCAATATCTCGCAGGTTGAGCCATTGTCCGGTGAAGTTGTTCACAAAGTTCTCGGATCGTTCATCCCGCAGCATGCGTTCGATCTGAGCCGAACGAACTTCGGGCTGGCTCAGCCGGCCCTGTCCGGCCAGCAAGAGTAGTTCCTGATCCGGCATGGTTGACCACAGAAAGTAGGACAGGCGGGACGCAATCGTGAAGTCGTCGACCGTCGTTGCGGAGTTAAGCGTCAGGAACTGAGGCGAACACAGCACCGCCGTCACTCCCGCGCGAATGGCCTGTTCAAATGTCCGACCGCTTTGAAGGCGATCCAGAGTCAGACGAACGAACGGTTCTGCATCTTCTGCGGTGACGGGGCGTCGGAAGGCTCGGGGAAGAAAGTCGTAGATGATGCGTTCGGCGTCCTGTTCCGGCTGAGTGGAAACAACAATGTGAGTCTTTACTCCTTTGCGATGCCGCATATAGATCGGGCGATCTTCCTGCATTGAAATCGTGTCACCGGAACCGAACAGGCGATTCTGAGACAGGCTGGGGAAGTCCTGATCAAGCGGTCCGTGAGTTTCTGACCAGACAATTCCAATCCCCGGTCGCTTTTCGTGCTTATCGCGCCAGGTGACGTGTTCCGGCCAGATTCGAGGTTCCAGGTGAATGGCGTGGCCCTCTTTCAGGAAGGTTGTGAATTCAATGACTCGCGGTTCCTTCGATGTGCCGGTGACGTCAAAAATGCCGATGAATTTTCGTGTTTCCGGGCCAAACAGGCTTCCCACATAGATGGCCAGCGACAGAGTGCGTTCACCCGCGTCATGCGGCCAGACGGCGACTCGGCAGCGATAAACGCCGTCTTCGATGGGATGGACGGCATCCAGTCGAGCCGGAGGCCATCCGGGTGTGAATTTGACAAATGAGTTTTCGACTTCGATGGTGCCGCCTTTGGCCTTGTCGACGGAATCAATGTTCTCACTGACATCCATTAACTGCACTCGACGTACTTCCGCGGGCAAAGGCCGAATTCGGCGAATGGCAGCTTCGAAGGCCGTGTCTGCGGCTTCCAGATATTGTTCCATCAGCACTGATGAGATGCTCAGACCATCCGCCACATTGTCAAAGCCCTGCACGCTTCCGTCTTCCGGAAGAAGGTCACTCAGCGGGACCTGAATGCCCAGCAGGTCATGCACCGTGTTTTCGTATTCCCGACGATTCAGCCGTCGTAGTGCGGCCGGTCTGTTTCCAGCGTGGCGTGCAAGCGACTCGATGATCTGCGTTCGAAACGCCTGTACAGCTTCTGTAGTCGGCTGCGTCTGATCTGATGGCGGCATTTCTCCGAATTCGACAACATTCAGCACTCTGTTCCAGATGGAAGTCGCGTCCGCAGCCGCCGAAACATTTTCGCTGCCGAGACTGGACAGTGAGATTTCGTCGAGACGGATATTCGCTTCCCGTGTTTCGGCACCGTGGCAGGACGTGCAGTTTTGTTTCAGAAACCCGGTAACGGCGTCATCATCGCCACGTCCGTCGACAGGAATCGCAAGTTGACTCAGAAAGGCGACACAGAACAGCAGCACGCAACGCCGTGAAGGTTTCTTGTCACCCGATTCCGCAGGAACAGGACTGTCGCAGAAGTCGTGAGGACCGTCGCAGAAGTCGTGAGACTTCTGAGAGCATGGGCCAGCTTCCGAGTTCTCCCGAACTCGGCTACGAAATCTGTTCACCGCGTTGAGCAGCGCGCTTAATCCTGGATGATCCGTCCCTGGGAATCCGAAACGAAGCTTGAAAAGGCAGTCTTGTGGAGGCGAGATCATCGGTTGGTATTTCCGTCCAAAGCATTCCGCAGTGTGTGCCAACGGCAGGCACAGGCTGTCCGAAAACCTAGCAGATGTGACACGTCCGAAAGGTGAGATTGCGGAAAAGTTGGTGCCCGTGACCTGTCTGATGATAACGGGACTTCCGTCACGAAAAAACCAATCCGGACCACAGCGCTGGATTAGAGTCGACCTCAATGAAGCGCGCATCTTCTTCCGTGAACTTGAATTCCCCGTCTCTCGACCCTCGATCGAAGCTGATGTTGCCGTAGTGCAGGATGGTGGTGTCGCGTCGCCGCGCATCCTATGGCCAGTGGAAATTGACCTTGATGGTGACCAGATCCCGATTGTCATTCGCGGACAGGTGAATCACGCCATCCTTCACGGGAAATTCCGGCAGCGCAGAGAGTCTCACGCGAACCGGTACGTCCTGACGGCCTTCCAGCTGAGGTTCGGAATTGTTTGAGAGGGCGTTATCAAACTCGACGTCTAACTGTTCCGGCCATGCCGTTGCCTGACTGATCTTCCAGTCGGTGGGAAGATTCAGCAGGACTTCGAAGGTTCGGTCAATGACCTGCATTCCAGTGATCGGTATTCGCAGCTGCGGTGGTGATACCGTGACCTGTTGGTCGGATGGTCGAGCGGGGCCGTTGAGCAGCATTGGTACCGTCAGCATGGCGTAGTCCGGATCATCAGTCTGAGCCACCAGCAGGACGTCGTGCCGTCCGGAAGGAATGCTGGGCTGGACTTCGCCATTGATTCGAAAGACGGAACCGGCATCGTGATCCGCGAATGCTGTCTGTTGGATGGTCGCATTCTTCGTTTCTGTCTGCAGGTTGACTTTGACGTACGGTGTCGATGATTGAACACCGGTCACCTTCAGACGCTGCTCCCGAAAGTCAGACACAGATACCTGAAACGGTATCGTCCTGTCGGTTTTTTGCGACAGATACAGTGCTCTGGGCTGAACAACGACCATCTGTTCCGGAAACGTCGCCTTGATGGTCAGCGTCGTGCGACGTGGCTGTGGATCATTGTAATGGACGGTCAGAGTGTACTCGTGAAACCCGGGCGTCTGATTCACCGTGGCGATTGGTACCAGAATCTCACCTCGTTCACCGGGAGCGACTTCTCGCTGAGTCAACCGTGGAGACATGCAGCCGCAGCTGCGTTCAATTTCGCCAATCACAACCGGTTCTGTACCTTCGTTGCGAAAGACGAATCTGGATTCGAGAGTTGAGGATAGTTCGACAGGATCCGTGCCGTGGTGGTACATGTAGGTGGCAAACAGCAGCGACGGACGTGATTTGTTGATATTGAGTGGTGGTAACGGATCTGATCGAAACGCTGCTGCAATCTGCTGACCGACGGGTAACAGAGCCAGCACGGCTGTCATCAGAAGAGTTATCGCAACCCGGTACCGTTGATCAAAGGTGGCACTTTCGGCCTGTTCGGCAGACGCTTCGGTTGCGCCGGTGCGGGAACATCGATCTGGTGAAGTCGTGGGTGAGGCGTTCGTCATGTTCGTCCCTGAAGCTTGACTCATCGGTCCGACGTGAGTGGCCGATCATTCGCACGGAAAAGCCAGCCGGCATTGGCGAGGCAGTCTCAATGAAGACAGTCGGATATTAACGGACATACTTCGTTTCGGGAACGTCGATGCGGTTCGCCGAATCTTGATTCTGCGTGCATTGATCGATTTTGCGGCTGATGCCCGGTAGCATCCGGCGAGGTTCACTCGGATGCCGGGCGCGAAGGAGATTTCTGTGAGATGTTGCTTTTTTCTGATGTTTCCAGTCATGAGTTTCGTAGCCTGGTCGGGTTCCTTCCTGGCACAGCAGACGCAGCTTCCGTCAGGACCGAGAATCAACTTTGAAGAGATCCTTCGGCGAGAAGACGGCGACCATGACCGTAAGGTCACGAAACAGGAATTCAAGGGTCCGGTAAGACTGTTCGAACGCCTCGACCGTAACCGCGATCAGGTGCTGACAGAGGAGGATTTCGATCGGGTGGGCGATCTGACGGAACGCCGTATCCGTATTCCGGATGATGTGACGGTTGTTCGTGATGTCGTTTTCGGCACCGGCGGTGGCCGGGATCTTAAAATGCACATTGTGCTGCCAGCGGAGTCAGACCGGCAGCTGCGTCCCGCCTTTGTCTGGATTCACGGCGGCGGCTGGCAGTCGGGAAGCAAGGAAGGCGGGCTGGCTCAGGTGATTCCACTTGTGCGATCGGGATTTGTTGGTGCCACAATTGAATATCGTCTGACGGGTGAAGCCCCGTTTCCTGCTCAGATTGAAGACTGCAAATGCGCGATTCGATTTCTGAAAGCTCACGCTCAAAAATATGGGATCGACCCAAACCGAGTTGCCGTGGGCGGCAGTTCAGCTGGAGGTCATCTGGTTGCATTGTTGGGGACTTCCGGCGGCGAAAAGAGTCTGGAAGGAAACGGGGGGTGGCCGGACCAGAGTAGTCGCGTTCATGCCGTTCTCGATCTGTACGGCCCGACCGACTTCCGAGCCTTCGTGACCACGTCCGGATACGAACGACACAATCAGGACGGATCACCGGAATCAAAACTACTTGGTGGCGGCGAAGTGTTGTCATCCCCGGATCAAATCGGAATCGTCAACCCCATTACCTACGTCGATTCGGACGATCCTCCGTTTCTGATCATTCATGGAAGCAATGACAGGACGGTGCCGCTGAATCAAAGTACGCTGCTGCACGATGCTCTGAAAAAAGCGGGGGTATCCGCGCAGCTTAAGATTATTGAAGGTGGCGGTCATGGCGGGCCGGAGTTTTCGACCGAGGAGATTCGTGATCTGGAAAAGACGTTCCTGTCACAACTTCTTCGGTCCGATGACCTTCCCGCTGCCAAAACGAATCCGTAGCGGTGCAGACTTCCGGTATCCGGTGTGGTTTCTGTGATCAGGCCGCGGTGTTCGGAAGAATGTCGTGGAAAGAAATTTTCCCCTTCATCCGGGGCACCATCGGTAATGATTCAAAAATCAGATTGAAGGCCAACCGGCAGTGATGTCGGATCTAAAGGTGAAGCAAAAATGATTCTCTCAGTGGTTCAGATTCGTCGATGTCTGCGGTCGGTCTTGTTGCTCAGCATGCTGACGGCAACGTTCATCAGTCAAACATTTGCACAGGGCTCCGCTGAGTTACCGGTGCGACTCATGGCCTACGTGGGAACATTCAGTTCGCCGCTGTCGGATGTTCCGGCGACTCAGGTTGACCTTCCGCCCGGCAACGGACGCGGAATTCACATATTCTCCGTTGATCGCAATACGGGAGTATGGACGGCAGCCGGAACGCTGGATCTTGGGACCAGTCCCAGTTGCCTGGCCGTCAATTCGGCGGGAACCTGCATGTATTCCGCCAATGAAACGGACCGCGTCAACGATCTGGGACATGGATCCGTCAGTGCTTGGACGATTGATCCGGCAACCGGGCAACTCACACTGCTGAACACGGTGCCGTCCGGTGGTGCCGGGCCAACGTATGTGAGCCTCCATCCATCCGGTCGGTTTCTGCTGGTGGCCAACTACTTTGGCGGTTCTGTGGCCGTGCTTCCCATTGCCGCCGACGGTCGACTTGGCAAAGCGACCGATGTCAGACTTGACGAAGCTGCCGTCGGCCCCACGCGAGCCACCAATGCTCCGCCCGGAAGTTTTGCCTTCAGCGGGCACGATCGCACGCATGCCCACATGATTCAGACAGATCCAACGGGACAGCGAGTTCTTCATGTTGACCTGGCACAGGACCGCATTTATCTCTGGAAGTTTGACGATCAGCAGGGGCGCCTGACACCGAATGAAACGCCATGGGTTTCGCTGCCTTCGGGCGACGGACCACGTCATTTTCATTTCCACCCCAATGGACACTGGTTCTATTCAATTCAGGAAGAAGGCTCCACCATTGTACTGTTCGACTACGACAGCGTGAGTGGAGCACTGAAGGCTCGACAGACAATTTCGACCCTGCCGCCGGGTTACGCCGGCAGCAACTTCTGTTCAGAAATCCTTGTGTCAGCTGACGGTCGGTTTGTGTACGCAGGAAATCGATTGCATGACAGCATCGGTGTCTTTGCTGTGAATGACGCTGATGGTTCGCTGACTCACGTGGAAGACGTCTGGACACGTGGCAATTATCCTCGCAGCTTCAGTTTTGATCCTTCCGGACAATTTCTGTACTGCGGTAACCAGCGTGCTGACCACGTGACGACGTTTCGAGTGAACAGCAAATCCGGCCGGCTGGAATTCACAGGGCAATATGTCCCGGTGGGTAATCCATCGCACATCGTGTTTGTGGAACTGCCGAAACGTTGATGCGCCGAGACGTTGATGCACAGTGCCGACGTTTGATCAGTCACCGGACGTTGTCTTCAAACGAACTAGTTTCGCTGCCGGTGCCGGTCCAATCTGCTGCATGGTGATCTCACGGTTTACGGTATTTCGAACGGTTTCCTGACTGGGACGACCAGAGAATTTGAATGGCTTCATGAACGCGACAGCTGCAAACGGGAAAACGGTTCTGATCACCGGAAGCGGACGCCGACGTGTTGGCTATGTGATCGCCCGCTATCTGGCTCAGCGAGGATACTCCATCGCGCTGCACTATCATTCTTCGCAGGAGTCGGCCAGCCGGATCTGCGAAGAACTGCAGTTGCTGAGGATACCGTGTCAGGCGTATCAGGCAGATGTCAGCAACGCCAAAGATGTTCAACGCCTGGTGACTGCGGTCGCGGACGACTTCGGAACGATTGACGGACTGGTGACGACCGCCTCCATCTGGAACCGCCGGCCGCTGGAATCAACGACGGCAGAAGATCTGCGGCGCAGTTTTGACGTCAATACTCTGGGAACATTCCTTGTGGCTCAGGAAGCGGGCCGGGTCATGGTACAGCAGTCGCAGGGGGGAGCAATTGTCACAATTGGTGACTGGGCGGTGGAGCGACCGTATCTGGATCATGCCGCTTACCTGATCTCCAAGGGTGCGATTCCGGCACTGACCAGAACGCTGGCTCTGGAACTGGCAAACCGCAATCGCAAAGTGCGAGTGAACTGTATTGAGCCCGGACCGGTGATGTTTCCGGAAGGGACCAGCGATGCTGAAGCTCGCGAGTTGAAAGATTCGACCCTGCTGCGGGACGGAAATTGCCCGGACATGGTGGCTCACGCCGTGCAGTTCCTGCTGGAAAACACCTTCATCACGGGAGCCTGCCTTCCCATCGACGGCGGCCGCCACATGTACGCTCGCAGCGACGAACGGAGATAGTCGCCTCCCCGTCAGACATGTGATCGTGAACAACACCGAGATCGTTTCAAAAATCAATCCCTGGGCCCGGCGAAGGTTCCTGGAAGAATTCAGCTGATGTCGAAGATTGTCAGTGCAGGAACTCACGACCTCAGTCTGGTGAAAGGGGGAAATCTGTTCACCGGAACAACGGGTGCCCTGCCCGTCGTACTCAACGCATACAAAAAAGGCTCGCCTTTTTGACTTTCGGGAGAACGGCTCTTCGTTTCCACGGACATGACGATCGCGTGGCCTTCCTGCTAGGACTGACACCGCCGTCACTGTAAACATCAAACATCGCCGCCACTGTAATGAGAGCGGATTAGAGGAGGACGCACACCACACGGCCGGCTGCAACGAACAGAATTCAAGCCAGTTGGTCCGGCAATCCGAAACAGCGTGCTTTTTGCTTGGGGGCATGTCTGAATCTGGAATTCTGCATTGGGACAGGCATGATGAGACGCCGCAACTTGCGGAATGTTCAGCGGCGTCGCTGGTCCCGAATCAGTCGTCCAGTTTCCTGACGGCTTCCGGCAGGTCTTTGTCCACGATGCCAATCACGCCGCGCCCTTCACTCAGACGATCGGCCACATCGTATTTCGTGTCATCGTTGTCAATCTTCCAGAATTCTTCCATCGCTTCGCGAGAAACTGCCTTCAGCGGTCGAATCAGTCGGAAACCAACTCCGCGAGCCGGATCGTCGGTGTACCACCATGGGCTCTTCGGAAGATTTGGATCGGTCTCCTTCCACACTGTGGAATCCGATGGAAATCGTGAAGCCGCTCGACAGGCATCGGCATCGAATTCCCAGCTGCCGCCACGGACAATGCGAGGATCCAGATTGGTACAACGCACCCAGTCAGTGGCCGCATTGAGTGGTTTTTCGGACGGCTTGTAGGGTTCGTAAGCGTCCAGAACCCATTCCGCCACGTTTCCGTGGATGTCCAGCAGTCCCCACGAATTGGGCTTCTTCTGACCAACCTTCTTTGCTCCGGCATCTTCGGAATTCTCAGCGAACCAGGCATAGTCACCCAGTTGAGAAGCGTCGTCACCAAAGAAATAGGCCGTTGTTGAACCCGCACGGCAGGCGTATTCCCATTCCGCTTCTGTTGGCAGACGAAACTGCTGCTGTGTGACCGCGGACAACCACTTGCTGTACTGCTTGGCCGAATACTGAGTTATCGTCACGGCTGGCTGCTGATCGTCTTCGCCGAACTCGAACGTGAAGTCAGGTTCGTACAGCGGCGTGGGAGCCGTAATGGCATCAATGCGATTGTCGTCCGTCACCTTTCGCAGTCCCAGTTCTTCGAACTTCTTGAAAGCGTGATAGACCTGCATGTACTTCTTGTATTCCGCCCACGTCACTTCACAACGAGCCATCCAGAAAGGCTCAACCTGAAACCTGCGTTGAGGTCCTTCCATCTGCTTGTCGCGCCCCGCTTCACCTTCCGGACTTCCCATCAGGAATTCTCCGCCGGGGATCGGCTCCATCCAGAACGTGACTTCCGTGTTCGGAATCGTCACCTGATAGGGCACCATGAAACCGTCTGGTGTTTCCACAAACCGACCTTCAGCAGGTTTCGCTTTGACGATTCCGGGAAGCTCGTTTGCAACAGCAGGCAGAGTCGCCACGAACAGACTCAACAAAATCAGGCAGGATCGGCGCATTTGAAAACGTCTTCCAGTCAGGTGATTTCAGAAAGATAAAGTGGGCAAGAACAACCAATTGCAGTGTCGGACAACGATTCTCTTGCTCTGCCACAGCCATTGCCGGATGGTGGCCATCTCACCGCCAGACACTCCAAACCAAGCCCCCCCGACGTCCAGCCGTTACGAAAAAAATCAGTGAGGTAAGTTTCCAGCTTCGGTGCGCGGCTGGTCTTCGCAAGCCGACAGCTTTCGCCGCGGAATTTTCTCAATGACCGCTCGCTCTATGTCGAGACCGGGCCTTTGGATCATGGAAAACTCGGTTTGACCGTCAACTATTGTGGCGGTGTCGTCCAGCGGGGACAACCTTCCGATCGGTGACACATAAGACTTCCGGAATTGTGACATGCAGAATTAACGGTTAAGGCGTTTTCCCGATCATTTGATGATTCGCCGCGAGCCAGGACCTGCAGACCGTGAAGATCGTCGAGGCCCATTTGTGGGCAGTTTTGGACGGACGACGTCGCCGAGCACAGCGATGGCACTAGTTCCGGGAGCATTCGAGGCAGCCAACTGCTCTCGATTTCGATTCTGAGAATTCCGTCGAGCATCCTCACCGTTGTTTCCTGCGGCGAAGTTCCGGCGGCCCCCAAAACCGGATTCCCCGGAGAACAAGCCATGAAAACTTCGCAGAATCCTGCCGCCTCAGGGTTCAGTACCGAATCGACAGGGGCCACCAGATCATTCAAAACCCACCGGAAGGTCATTCGCGGGTAAAGACTGCGGTTTTTGCTTGCCGATTTGACGGGGCAGGCTTAGACTTCCGACCCTCCGGATGGACTCGCTGCGAGTTCGGACGGGCACTGGCTCGGAACAGGTACGTTCCAGGCGACTCTGCCGGATGTGACACCTGCATCCGAGACAGGAATACAGTTTTTGATTGAAGCACCATTCTTCAATCTGGTCACTCAGCTTCATCACTGGATTGGTGTACTTGTCACCCGTCGATGATTGCTGCAAAAGGCAATGAGAACATGAAAAAGGGAATTCACCCCGAATATCGCGACGTGATTTTTCAGGACACGTCAAACGGCACTCGATTTTTGCTGAAGTCCACCATCAAGTGTAAAGAAACCGATACGTGGGACGACGGTAACGAGTATCCGTTGTTTAAGGTGGAAATCAGTTCTGCGTCGCATCCATTCTTCACCGGCAAGATGAAGTTTGTGGACTCCGCCGGCCGCGTCGAAAAGTTCCAGAAGAAGTACAACTGGGGCAAGAAAGACAGCGCCGAATCTTAGCATCGCTTAATCTGAATCCTACGATGGGACGTACGCAGTCAACTGCGTGCGTCCTTTATTTTTGCAGCCTCGCAAGCTGCGTGTGCATGTCTCAGAAATCGGGCTCTGCGATTTCTGCATCCAACGATCGACGAATTGACCGCGCATTTTCCCTGAGAGTTTGCTGAAGATGTTCCCCAGTCTCGAACAAAAGCTACGCAGATACGAAGAACTGGAAGGTCAGTTGCAGGACCCGGAAGTTCTGTCCAACGTGGAAAAGATGCTGCAGCTCCAGAAGGAGATGGGCGGACTGACCAAGATCGCGACGGCCGTTCGTCGTTTCCATGAACTGGAAGGCGACATCGAAGCCGCTCGCATGATGGTGGACGAAGAAGAAGATGCGGAATCGCGAGCTTACGCCAAACAGGAACTGAATCAGCTTCTGAAACAGCAGGAAGCCATGCAGGAAGAACTCGAAGATCTGGCGACCGCGGGTGATTCCATCACGCGGGGTTCGCTGATCATGGAGATTCGCGCCGGCACGGGTGGAGACGAAGCTGCACTGTTTGCCAAAGACTTATACGACATGTACATGAAGTACTGCGAAACCAACGACTGGAAGGTCGAGGTTCTGGAATTCTCGCCTACCGAACTGGGCGGCCTGAAAGAAGTTGTGTGCTCCATCACCGGCGAAGGTGCTTTTCACCGGCTGCAG
This sequence comes from Planctomycetaceae bacterium, assembly GCA_020426485.1. Lineage (GTDB taxonomy): Bacteria > Planctomycetota > Planctomycetia > Planctomycetales > Planctomycetaceae > JAGQPY01. The sequence goes on along the minus strand of JAGQPY010000006.1, from coordinate 5,947 downwards.
TTTGAAAGCGGTGGTCATCGAGTTCAGCGAGTTCCCGAAACCGAAACTCAGGGACGAATTCACACCAGCGCCGCAACGGTCGCCGTTCTGCCGGAAGCCAGTGATGTCGAAGTTGATATTCGACCCGAAGACCTGCAGGTGGACACCATGCGAGCGGGTGGACCCGGCGGACAAAAGGTGAACAAGACCGAAAGCGCGGTGCGCATGACGCACCTTCCCACAGGGATCGTGGTGAAGATTCAGGACGAAAAAAGTCAGCACAAGAACCGAGCCAAAGCGTTGCGGGTTCTGAAGAGCAAGATTCTGGAAGCTCAGCAGGAAGCTCAGCACAACGAGCGAGCCGAAGTGCGCCGAACACTGGTCGGTTCCGGTGACCGCAGCCAGCGAATTCGAACCTACAACTATCCGGATAATCGCGTCACGGATCATCGCTGCGGCCTGACAATTCATAAACTGGACCGCATTATTCTGGGTGAGATGGACGCATTGATCGACGGCCTGCTGGAGTTCGATCGCCAGGAACGACTGAAGCAGTCCGCCCTTTAATCAACAAACTGCCGGGAGAAATCAGCACAGGACATCCCCGAAAGTCAGCGTTCACTTATCGTCGCCCCGGCCCCCTGTTATCCTTAGCACGCTGGAAACGGCATTCCTGAGGCGTTGATCAACGGAACACCTCCGCGCCGTTCGCAAGCTGCAAAATCAGTGTCCTGCGCGAGGAAAGTCTCGCTCCGGCGGTCGCTGATTCGACTCAGTCCCGGCAACTGTATTTATTGGCTCGGCACGGATGAAAGCTCGATGAGTGACACCAAAACGTCAGCGGAAGATGTGTGGACCGTCCAGAGGATTCTGGAGTGGACCACAGAGTTCCTGGGCAGCAAGCATGTCGAATCACCACGCCTGGAAGCTGAACTGCTGCTGGCTCACGCACGAAGCTGTCCTCGCATCAGACTTTACACGGACTTCGAAACCCCGCTGACCGACGACGAACGTGCTCGCATGCGGGACTTCGTCACTCGGCGAGCCAGGCGGGAACCACTGGCCTACATCACCGGCCGCCGTGAATTCTACGGCCGTGACTTTGCCGTCGGTGCCGGCGTCCTGGTACCGCGGCCGGAAACAGAAACACTGGTCGACGTCTGTCTGGAACGGATCAGTCGAACGTCACCTGCAACGGTCTGCGAAGTGGGATTTGGTTCCGGCTGCATTTCAATCACTCTGGCCCGACAGCGATCGCAGTGCGAAGTCTGGGCGAGCGACATTTCTGACACCGCCATGAGGTTTGCATCGGAAAACGTCAGGAAGCATGAAGTCGAAAGTCGCGTTCATCTGGTCGCAGGTGACGGGTTGACGGCTATCGCCATGGCCACGGACGCCCGATTTGACGGCATCGTCAGCAATCCGCCTTATCTGCGTCAGGACGAACTGAACACTCTGGAACCGGAAGTCCGAAAGTTTGAATCTCCTGAGGCGCTGGTATCCGGTGAAGATGGTCTGGATCTTGTTCGGGAACTCATTTCAACCGCGCCGAAGATGCTGAAACACAATGGCTGGATGGCTTTGGAAGTCGATCCTGCTCAGTGTCTGTCCGTTGTTCGCCTGTTCGAAGCGGCTGGCTTTACCAACGCCACCATTCACAAAGACCTGAATCGCTCGGATCGGGTGGTCGAGGCGACCTGGAACGGCTGATTGTTCGCCGCAGGTTCTTCAGCCATCTGCGGCGTTCGCGGGATGATTCTTGACAACAGTGTTGGTTGTTTCCGGACGATGATCAGGCCGTGATCCGATCCTCAACGAAGGCAAGTGCAGATGGACATGCTGGTTGTACACGGAGGTACCACGCTGAATGGTCGCGTCACTGTGGAAGGAGCGAAGAACGCAGCGCTGCCAATCATGGCCGCCGCGCTGGCGGTCCCCGGCTGCACAACCCTGCGGCGAGTGCCCAGACTGGTCGACGTTCGCACGATGGAACTGCTGCTTGGCAGTCTTGGCGTCCGATTTGAGCACAGACACGACGGAGAAGTCGTCGTCGATGCATCGAATGTCACCAGTCAGCACGCAGACTACGAACTGGTTCGGCGGATGCGTGCAGGAATCTGCGTACTTGGTCCGTTGCTGGCCAGGTTTGGTTGCGCTCACGTCTCCCTTCCCGGGGGCTGCAATATCGGTCATCGACCCATTGATCTGCATTTAAAGGGCATGGAAGCTCTTGGAGCAAAGATTCGACTTGAAAACGGCTATGTCGTCGCGAAGGGCCATCAGCTTCGTGGAACAGAGATTTCTCTCAGCGGACCTTTCGGCAGCACCGTCACCGGAACATGTAATGTCATGACCGCAGCCTGTCTGGCCAAAGGCCGAACCATACTGCGGTCCGCCGCCTGTGAACCCGAGGTGGTTGACCTTGCGGATTTTCTGAACAGCGCCGGTGCTGAAATCAGCGGACATGGAACCAGCGTGATTGAAATCAAAGGCGTTGAAAATCTGTCGGCCACAGCGCATCGGATCATACCTGATCGCATTGAAGCGGCGACTCTGGCACTGGCTGTTGCGGCAACTCGCGGAAACGTCATCATTGACGGTGTCCGCCCCGAACACCTTCAATCCGTGTTGGAAACCATGTCTCGCATGGATATCAACGTGAGGTGTTCAGCGGATCAGATTCAAATCGACGCCGATCGTCCGCTGCGAACGTGCGACATCACGGCTCTGCCATACCCTGAAATTCCATCAGATGCTCAGGCTCAGTTCATGGCGCTGATGACAACGATATCGGGGACGAGTGTCGTTCGGGACCGCGTGTTTCCCGATCGCTTCATGCACGTCTCCGAACTTGCGCGGATGGGCGCCGATATTCGACTCGAAGGCAGCACGGCCATTGTCTCCGGAGGGCGACCGTTGACAGGTGCTGCCGTGATGGCCTGCGATCTGCGAGCCAGTGCTGCACTGGTGATTGCCGCTCTGTCCGCCAGCGGACGTTCCGAGATTCGGCGGATCTATCACCTGGATCGAGGCTATTCCGCGTTGGAGACACGACTGCAGCAACTGGGGGCCAACATCCGGCGATGCCACGATCCGGAATCACCGGGGATCGACAGGAAACCCCACTTCCATCAGATGCCGCAGCTTCAGAACCAGCCCCATCCGTTTTGACGTCGTACAACGCCCCTCATCCTGAAAACCTGCTGCTCAGCACCATGTGCTTCCGCTGCCCGCCCCAACTGATGTCGCTCGCTACGACCTTGGGTTCAATTACACCAAAGAAATCGATTGCGCCGAATGGTTGTTTCAAAAATTCAACCTGAAGTTTCGTCCGCACGACATTATGCAACCTAGACTGAACCTATAGGCTGTGGTTTTCCACATCCGACGGCCAGCAATTCAGCACATGCAGTTTCAGGTTCATCCGGCGAAACACACCACGCCGGAAGAACGCAGAATGGCAACAGGCAGTTTGTCGTGACCCGAATCACCTCCAATCGACACTCGTCAAAGGTGTACTGCGACCTTGTTCCCGCAGTCCCGACGGATACGTGCGCGGTGATCAATCGACTGCTGGTCCTTTGCGAAAAGGCACGCAACGAACTGACGACGACACCTGTTCGACTGCCGGTATGTCGCGGCGTGATGAACATGCTGCTGCGGACCATGAAGATTCGCGATCCGGGCATCATTCTTCATGGCCAGAGAATCGCCGCGATTTCACGAGGAATCGCCGAACTCCTGGGCTGGGAAGATGCTCAGCGTACGGAACTGGAACTGGCGGCTCTGCTGCACGATCTGGGCAAAATCGGAGTGCCGGAGCACATTCTGAAAAAGCCAGGCAAGCTGAGCTGCGAAGAATATGATTTCGTGACGCTGCACCATCAGGCGGCGATCAGCCTGCTGCAGGCCCTGCATGTGGACAGCAATCTTTTGATGCTGCTGTCGATGCTGCACAACAATTTCGACGGTGCCGGTGTTGAAGCCAAGGGCACCGGTGTTCCTCATGAACTGCCACTCGGACCGCGCATTCTGGCCGTTGCCGACGCCTATGATTCGCTGAGTTCACCGAAGTCGTATCGACGCGGGATGGCTCACAGTGAAGTCATTAAAGTGCTGAACGAACAGTCCGGCAGCCGCTACGATGGAAATGTCGTGCGAACCCTGAGCCGTTGGTATGAAGCCGACGGAGACAGCCTGTTCGCTCTGGGCGACCCATTCGGCGAAGTCGACATCCCGATTGAAATCAGCGACGAAGAACGCAACGAAGTCGTCGTCCTGACGCAGATCCTTCACGTACTCTATCAGTTTCAGACCCTGTACGACGGCTACTTCATTCTGGACGCCAACGGCAATTACTGTGCGTGGTCGTCAGGAATGGAAGAACTGTCCGGCATGAATCTGACTCAGGTGGCGGGACGCAGCTGGCAGCCCAGCGATATCCGCCTGCTGCCCGTCAACCAGACTGTCGCTCGCCAGAATGAACCCAGTGAAGAAATCGTCCCGCAGGTTCTGCGGAACGGTCGAGCTCAGTTTGGCAGTCGCGTGGTGGAAATCGATGAAAATCGACAGTTAAGCGTCGATGTGTACACACTGCCGATTCTGGATGGACCCAGTCGCGTCAACGGTCTGGTTCAGATGTTCCGCTGCAAAGGTGGCGTCCGTCGGCAGACTCGGGAATACGTGGAGCTGAAACTGGCGGCCACGCGTGACGCCCTGACCGGTGTCGCCAATCGCGGACAGCTGGAAACGCAACTCCGGCATTTGCTGGATGACTTTCATAACCATGAAGGCACGCGAGCGCTGAGCGTGATCTTTCTGGACGTGGACAAATTCAAGAGCATCAACGACACATACGGACATAAAGCCGGTGACCAGGTGCTGGTCGATCTGACTCGCCTGCTGCAGCACGAAACCTACTCCGGTGAAATCATCGGACGATACGGCGGTGAAGAATTCGTTGTGCTGTGTCCGGATACGGATCTGAAGTCCGCCGTTCGTCGAGCGGAACGCCTGCGTGACGCCATCATGAAAAGCTCCATCGGCGGCATCAGCCGACTGAACGTGACGTCGTCGTTTGGAGTTTCCACGGGGCGACTGGGTGACAGTGTTCAAACGCTTCTGGAACGAGCTGACGCGGCTTTGTATCGAGCCAAAGAAACCGGACGAAATCGAACCTGCTGGGAAGACCAGGAAAAGGACCACGAAATGGCACTTCAGCCCGTCATTGAAGAGCAGGAATCAAAAGTTTCCACCGTCAACGGTGTGCTGACATTTCGCGACGAAATCGGAATGTCGACGTCACTGGAACTGACAGCAATGAAGCTGAATGCGTTTATTTCCTCGGCCGACGTGCGTCTTACGCATCAGGAACACGGGCATCTGAAAATGCAGACTGGTTCTCTGGGATTCACTCGCCGCTGGGGAACTACCATCGAACGTCAGCCGATCGATATCGACGTTCGATTCGAAACCACCAGAGTTCAGGATCCTCGCACCGGCGAAGGTCGCACTCGCCGCACGGTTGTCGTGACCATCACGCCCATCGGGAAAGTTCCCAACGAAGCCACGTTCGAACTTCGCTGCCTGCAACTGATGATCAACCTGCGATCCTACCTGCTTGCCAGCTGATCAGCGGTTCAGGACATCATCCCTGGCCGCTACGCGCTCGGCCTTGCCGTGCGAATGGAACAACGTTCTGGAGGCAGAACCGCATAGCCCGACAGCCTTGCCAGCCTGTGAGGGGGCGCCGGCTCAGGCTGCTGGCAGACCGTTTACTTCACCGCATTGACCGGCAACACCACACGAAAACCGAAGTCGTAGTTACGGCCCGACGGATGATTGCCGCGGCGATACGACGAACGACAGGGGTGCGGAGCGCCATTCCAATCGCCGCCGCGGAGCACTCGAGGGGAGACGGCGGAAAAAAGGCTGGATGGGTTAATGGCGGCGTTCTCCTCGAACTTCC
>JAGQPY010000069.1 GCA_020426485.1 Planctomycetaceae bacterium | reverse complement strand
GAGCGTCGGATTTTCCGGCTTCGGTCTTCGTGAGCAGAGGAGACGGTGTTCTTGGAAAGCTGGACATGCGGTTGCTGCGTCAATTCTTCTCAACTGCCGGCAATCGGGTATCGGCCATCTGCGCGACGTCTGCAGGATGCGACAGGGTTAACATAATTCGGTCAGCGGTTTTCCATCTTCTTCAACGTAGTAGCGCGGTCGGCCACGTTCATCGGTATATGTTCCGTCGAGAGGCACTCCCATGTGCTGGTAGATCGTGGCCGCGAGGTCGGCAGGTTTGACGGGGCGGTCCAGAATTGATCCGCCATCGTCCGTCGATGAACCGATTACCTGGCCATGTCGCAGTCCGCCGCCTGCCATGCACATCGACATCACTGCCGGCCAGTGATTACGACCATCCGTGCTGCCCTGAGTTCCCATGTTCGGTGTTCGACCGAACTCGCCCATGGCAATGATCAGGACCTGATCCAGCAGTCCCCGTTCTTTCAAATCGGTCACCAGAGTTGTAATCAGGTGATCGAAAATGGGCAGCAAAGGTTTCAGGCCTTTGGAAATGCCTCCGTAAACACCGCCCGGAATTCCATGATTGTCCCAGGTCCCTGATGCCGTGTGGTGACTCAGGTCCAGTGTTACAAAACTGACGCCCGCTTCCACGAGTCGACGAGCCAGCAGGGCCTGCTGGCACCAGAGGTGTTGTCCATAGCGCTCACGGGACGAAGCGGGTTCCAGGGAAATATCAAAAGCGGTTCGTGCTTTCTGTCCCAGAACCATGTCAAACGCCTGCTGCTCATACTGGTCCAGAGCTGACATGGAACCGCGAAGGTCAAGATTGCTGCGAATCCGGTCCAGATCCTGAAGCAGGCTTCTGCGGTGCCCAAGGCGTTCCATGCTGAGTCCTCCGGGCAGCTGAAACAGATCTGCTCCCGACATGCGATTCAGAGGTTTGCCGAGCAGGTCATATTCCGGCAGCACACAGGCCCGATTGGCAATAAACGGATCATATTCCTTCCCGAGCCAGCCGCCCCAGGCAATGTGAGAATGATGTTTCATAAAGGCCACGTACGGCGGCATCCCCGATTCATCGAAGCCTCGATGTTGAGCAACAATTGAGGCAATCGCAGGATAGCGGTCGCCTTTGGGATTGCTGCGCGGTGCCGCTGCCCGCGCGCCGGTCTGCATCACCTGATTCGGCTGATGGTTGCTTCCGGCGGCATCCACGGAACGGATCAGCGTGAAGTCCGTCATCATGGCGGCTTGTTTGGGAAGGTGTTCGCAAACATATGTGCCGGGTACCGAGGTTGAGATTGTGGAAAACGGTCCGCGATTGATCAGTGGCCGATCCGGCTTGGGGTCCCAGGTATCAATATGGCTTGGGCCTCCTGTCATCCACAGCAGAATCACGCTTTTCGAACGCACACTCCTGCCGGATTCCTTCGCCAGTGACTGTTGTCTGAGAAGTTCCGGCAGAGTCAGACCGCCGATGCCTGCTATCCCCGCCTTCAGCAGGTTTCTTCGGCTGAAGACTGTCAGCCCTTCTGGTGTCAGCGCATTGAAATTTGAGAACGCGTGCGACTGGTGCCCGCTCCTTCGAAGTAACTGACCGGAGGTTTCAGGAGCAGGCGTTGCAGAACCAGAGATGTCCGGTGAGGAGGTGTGAGACCTTCGGGTGCTACGCAATGATGGCGGGACGAGAGTCACGATCTGTCACTCCAAATTGAACAGGAAACTGACGGCACCGTGTGTGGGACGCATGCGAAATGCGGAAAAGCCTGTGCTCCGGAAGACAGATTGTCACGAATGTGCACCGGGAAGTCCACCGGGAAGTTGCCAGCTGTGATTGGACGTTCACAATATTGGTCCGGAACATCTGCCGCAGTGCCGCAGTCTGCCCGGATTTTTCAAACTGCATTGACACTTCAAGGAAACGGGCGGCTTATCCTGATGCCGCCGCCATTCCTCGGGGTGACTTCTGATGCGTCATCGCTGCTGTTCTCCGCGGCGCATTCCTGAGACTTCCCTCTTATCCTTTGACGAACTTTCAACAGTTGATTTGTCACGAAGGCGTTTGTCGTGAATGAATGCCGGACAATGGTACCTGGAGAATCCTGATGCATCCGGACCAGATTGGCCCCTATCGAATCGATCGTCGGATCGGAGCCGGGGGTATGGGGAACGTCTATCATGGCGTCCATCGCGAAACCAACGACGAAGTTGCCGTCAAAGTGCTGCCTGCGTCCATGGCACGCGAAGATGGTTTTGTGCAACGATTCTCGCGGGAGATCGAATCACTTCAGAAACTCAGCAGTCCCAACATTGTCAGATTCTTCGACAGCGGCATGATGGATGATGGCAGTTATTACTTCGCGATGGAGTATGTTGCGGGTGAAACTCTGACATCCGTCATCTCGAATCGCCGCCGCATTCCCTGGCCGGAGGTGATCGACATCTCTCTTCAAATTGCTCAGGCGCTGAAGGCGGCTCACAATGCGGGCATCATTCATCGTGATTTGAAACCGTCCAATCTGATGATCCGCAGTGACGGTGTCGTGAAACTGGCTGACTTTGGAGTGGCCCATGTGTTTGCCACGACCCGATTGACTCGCACCGGAGGTGTTGTCGGCACAGCAGAATATATGTCTCCCGAACAGGCGCGGGGACAGCGAGCCAGCAGGCAGAGTGACTTGTATTCGCTGGGAGCCGTGATGTATGTCATGCTGACCGGGCGGCCTCCGTTTACGGGGCAGACGGCGGCGGAAATCCTTCATCGGCACCAATTCTCACAGTTTGACCGTCCCAGTCGCTACGTGCCCGAGATTCCGCGCCTTCTGGAAGACTTCGTCTGCACTCTGCTGGAAAAGAAACCGGAGAAACGATTTCCCGATGCACTGGTTGTGATCAACAAGCTGCAGCAGATTCGATCTCGAATTGAGTTCGGTCAGCAGTCGGTTGTCTCAGTCGGAAGCTCATCTGCCGATGGCGACATCGACCGAACTCTGGGCGGAACATCGGACTGCACTCAAGGGGCCGGCGGAAGCAGTCAATCGCTGCAGCATGTGCCCGGTGCGGCGACCATTGTTCGGGACGCCATTCGTGCCGAGATAGTTTCGCAGTCGAAAAAGGGACCGGTGGCAGCCTTCTTCGACAACACAATTGTCCTGGTTCTTCTTTTGGTGCTGGTGATCGGCGCGGGGATCTACCTGTCGCAGCTCAATCGACCGGATGCGAATCAGGAATTGACGGCTGCGGTCGAACGATTAAGTGGTCCATCCGGTCCGGCGTGGATTCGAATTCGTGATGATGTGCTGACGCCGGCTCTGCAGGAGGGGCGATTCCCTGACCGACGTGCTGAGCTGGAAGGTTGGGTGCGAAAGGTGGATCAGTATGAATTCTGTCGAAGTCTGGAAGTCACCACGGCTCCGGGCAGTTCAGAGGAGACGGAGCTCTTTCGGCTTGTCAGGCTGGCCTTCGACAAGTTTGCTTCCGGTCATGTTCCTGAAGCTCAGATGTTGCTGTCCGATGTTCTTGTGCTGATCCGGGGGGACGATGAATACGAATTCCTGCGAAGCTTTCTGACAACAACCATGGAAGCATGGGAGGATCAGAAGAATACCGAAGGCCGGCGGCAGCTCATTCAGAACGTTCTCAGTCAGATCAGGTCGGAAAACCAGAACCGGCCGAAAGCAGTGGATCAGCTCCGGTTGCAGTCCCTGATTCGCATCTACGAGAACGACTCGGCAATGGCACCACTGGTCGACGAATGTCGTCAGTTATTGAAGTCTGTCGCCGCTTCGGGACCGGAGTCAGAATAAAGCGTCTGACACAGAGGAACGGGGGCCGCCAGCGTTTGCCGACGGACAGAAAACCTGCTGCGCCGTACTTTGGCAGCCCAGGCGGATTTATCAGTCTGATGCAGGTGGTCGTTTTTGACGAAATCCCCTGGTACGGAAAACAGGCGGTTTTCGCAGCTGTTTCCGGCAGGCCCGGACCGCCGATGATGGTCTCAGACCAGTTGTTTCCGCGGGAAATGTGGAAACTTCCGGGTTGAATTACTCTTTTCCTGCGGACTTTTGCATAGTACGCTTTGGTTTCGGGCGAAGTGTCTCTGCGACCCGGTTTCTTTTAGTTAATTGAGGAGGTAATCATTAAGCGATCTCGTCCTTCTGCGGCCCCACAATCAAACGCGCCGCGCATGAATGAACGTATTCGAATTTCACCGATTCGCGTTGTCAGTGCTGATGGCGAAATGCTGGGTGAAATGGAAACGGCGAAAGCCCTTGCGATGGCACAGGATCAGGGTCTGGACCTGGTCGAAGTCAGCCCGGATGCTCGTCCTCCGGTTTGCCGAATCATGAATTACGGCAAGGTGATCTACGAGCGTCAGAAAAAGTCCAGCGGGTCAAAGCACCACAAGACTCAGCTGAAGCAGCTTCGCCTGCGTGCCAAAACCGGGCAGCATGATATCGAAGTGAAAGTCAACAAGGCTCGTGAATTCCTGTCTCGACGCGACAAGGTAAAGATCAACGTCATGTTTCGTGGTCGAGAAAACGCTCACCACGATCGCGGTCGCGAAATGCTGGAGGAGATTGTGAAGTCACTGGAAGACGTGGCCACCGTCGAACAGGCCCCCAAGATGGAAAGCGGCCGCATGATGTCTGTTCTGCTGGCACCATCCGGCAAGTAGGCTGCGGCCAGCAGGATCAGTGAACCAGCAGGATCAGTGCCGCTGCCGGGTTGGAGTGTCTTCTGTTACATCGCGCAGACGCTTCATGGGTTTTTCCTGAACCTGCTGCGAAATGACCATACAAAACGAAGGCGGAATCAGAACACACTGGTTCCGCCTTTTTCGCGTACCTACGTCGAGCCAGGGAGCACAGTGCTCAGCATTTTGCGGCCAACAAATCGGATTCCGGAAAACGATCCGTCCATTAAAGTGACGGGCCGGTTGCCTGAAAAACGACCACCGTTTCAGAACGTCTCGGGCAGGAATGACGCTGGCAGGTGACCAACGAGTTCTCGCAGTCCGCGCATTCGGGTAATGCCGGACACATGACTCATTCGGTCATGAGGGTCGAGGGCGAAGACGGACATGCCGGCCGCCAGTCCGGCGTTGACACCGAAAATGCTGTCTTCCACGACTGCACAGCGTTCCGGATTCACACCCAGCGTCGCCGCCGCCTTCAGGAACAGATCCGGGCGTGGTTTCCATGCTTCGATTTCATAGGCGCTGAAGATGGTGTCTGGTCCAAAATGAACGTGCAGACCGGTGGTTTCCAGGCAAACCTGAATTTTTGTAAGCGGCGCATTGGATGCCACACAGGCGGGAAGTTTCAGCTGCTTCAGAATGTCATGGGCACCGTCGATGGCTTTGAGCTGTCGCTTCAGGACAGAGATCTGTCGGGTGCGAAACTGATCCAGGAACTCTTCGGGCAGCGAACGACCTAAGCGGCGTTCGATGTCGACAAGAACGACAGACAGCTCATTTCCAGCGAACTTCTCGTGTGCTTCCTCTTCCGAGATCGTCAGGCCGAATTCGGCGACGTATTCAATCAGAATCGAAAGGCTGAGAGTTTCGCTGTCGACCAGCGTTCCGTCACAGTCGAAAATGACGGCCTCGATTGAAAGTGCTGACATATTGCCGAATTGATTTGTCTGAGAACTGTGTCAGTTAGCTGAAAATGACATATCGTCGGCAATTCGACCATCAGCAGCAATAACAAAAAATCCCGACCGGAAAAGACCGGTCGGGACATTGTTCAGTGTCGAGTTCAGCTCTTCAGATTCATGCCGCGAATTCGTTGGTGACAGCACTGGCCGATGCTTCTTCGACTGGGGCATCATTTGCCTTTCGTCCGGATGGCATGGTGTTACGAACATCGTAAGCCAGCCCGGTCATCTGCAAAGCGCGAATGGCCCACCAGGTCATATCGATTTCCCACCAGCGGTGTCCGGCAGGTGCCAGGCTGGGATGAGCGTGATGATTGTTGTGCCAGCCTTCGCCATAGGCAAGAATGGCGACCCACCACAGGTTTCTGGATTCGTCGCGAGTGTCGTAGTTGCGGTATCCCCAAAGATGCGTCGCTGAATTGATCAGCCATGTGGTGTGGTAGGCGGCCGTCATTCGGACACACATGCCCCAGACCAGAAACGACACACCCATTGTCCAGCCGCCCATCGCCCAGCCAATGCCCAGCAGAGCAATCCCCTGAACCCACAGCCACATGGCGAAAGTGGATTCGAAGAATTTCATCAGCGGTCGGTCGACAAGTTCCGGAATATACTTTCGCCACAGCAGGGACTGATCCTCGGGTTTGCGTTTGACAAACAACCACAGCAGGTGAGACCACCAGGCACCGACCAGTGGAGAATGTGGATCGCCATCCTGATCGGACTTCTGATGGTGCAGGCGGTGAGTTGCCGCCCATGTCATTGGAGAGCCTTCTCCTGAGAGGCAGCCGGCCAGCAGGACGAAGAACTCGGCAGGGGCGCGAAGCTTCATCGACTTATGTGCCAGAAATCGGTGATATCCCAGGCAGACTCCGATGCTGCAGGTCAGCCAGTGCAGGCCGACGCAGATCGCGATGCCCTGCCATGTGAAAAACTGCGGCAGGAAGGCAGCCAGTGATCCCACATGAACGGCAATCAAAAACCCCGTGACGACCCAGTCGATATTGTCCAACCGCAGCTGATTGCGGGAAAACGCCTGACGAAGAGTCTCGTTGTCCTGTTTTGCCCGCTCTTTTCGTGCTTCGACTTCCGGTGAGAGCGACTTGGGAATTCCCAGAGATGTAATCGAACCACTCATGTATTCTGAAACCTTGCGTCAGCCAAAAACAGCAGGCATTTCTGAGTTCGGCGGGATTGTTGTTGCATGAATTCTGCGTCGACGATGACGGTCCAAAGTATCTGCCTGCCGGAGAATCACCGTTCAGACTTCAGACGACCGCGACAATATTGCGATTATCGACGTGCCTCAACCCACGACTGTCCGGACCTGGTCAAACGTCTGTCAAAGCTGCGTCAAGGTTGTAAGTTGCTTTTTGTCAATCGGTTACGTCAATGTTGTTCATTCGCGCGCCGATGGCGTTTTGCTGATTTTGAGACGGTGTTCGGTGAACATGCCGGACGAGTCCTCAGCCTCTGCGACAGCCTTCGGCTTGACTGATCCGGATGTCGGCCGTCCCGTTTGGTCGTTCGTGGCAGTCGGTTCCGAATGGTGACGGCGACGGAAACAGATGTCGTCCGAACGCGTCAAAACCTTGTCCAAAACACGCGGCCACCAGCTGAACGACTTGAGTGTTCTTTGCTCAGCGATCACACTTCACTCGTATCACATGTTTTCCTGTTTGTGAAAAGGACTGTCATGCCGTTTGCTGGCCTTTGGTTGCTTTTAATCCTCTGTCTTGTGGTTCCCGTGGATGCTGTGGGAGCCGACGGGTTTGTGTCTTCTGATCCGAAGAATGTTGATGAGGACTTTGCTTTTCAGGGAGAGTACGCGGGCCTGATTTTGCCGGACACCGGTTCAGTCTGCAGTGTCTATCGGCGAGCCGGAGTGCAGGTGGTCGCTCAGGGCAACGGTGCCTTTGAGGCTGTGTATTACGATTTTGGTTTGCCCGGTGCTGGTTGGAATCAGCAGGAAAAGTTTCGCCTGAAAGGATCGCGCGATGGACAAACGCTGCGGCTTCATGGCGATCAGCTTTCGGCGGAAGTCACGGCCGGGCAGATGATTCTCAAATCACCTCGCGGTTATGCCCTGGGAGGGATTCCACGAGTTGTTCGCACCAGTCCAACTCTGGGGCAGGTGCCACCACCGGGAGCGATTGTTCTGTTCGACGGCGCGGGGGTGGACGAATTCCATAATGGGCGAATCACGGACGACGGTTTGCTGATGGAAGGTGCCGATTTTCGCCGAACATTTACCGACTTCACACTGCACGTCGAATTCAGGCTGCCTTACATGCCGGAAGCCCGCGGACAGAAACGTGGCAATTCAGGCATCTATCTGCAGAGTCGTTACGAAGTTCAGGTACTCGATTCCTTTGGCCTGGACGGTGAATTCAATGAATGCGGAGCACTCTACAGGTACCAGCCTCCTCGGCTGAACATGTGCCTGCCTCCGCTGCAGTGGCAGACGTACGACATTGCGTTTCGGTCTCCGCGATTTGATGAATCGGGGGCCAAAACACAGAATGCTCGACTGACCGTGTCACACAATGGAGTCCTGGTTCACGATGAATTCAACGTTGAACGCAAGACGGGGGCGGGGCAGCCGGAATCCCCCGATCCTTATCCGATTCGGCTTCAGAATCACAATGATCCCGTGAGATTCCGCAATATCTGGATCGTCGACCATTCGCCAGCCGCCAGCGTTGCTTCCACTGCTGGCACCGGATCATTCAGGAACTCAGCAGTCGTTTCGATGTCGCGGTAGTAATCCGATGCGACTCTCAGGTTATGTTACCAGGCACGGATGAGACAATTGTTGCTGTTGCTTCTGCAGCCGGAGCCGGACCTCGCGGTATCATTCGGGTCAGCGGTCCGGATGCGCACCGCATTGTCTCTGCCGTGTTTCACGAGACACCTGCCTCAGCCAAAGAATCTGTGCCTTTCGGTTTGGTGCCGAAATCTCGCCCTCACAGGAAGGAAGGATACATCCTTCTGTCGTCAGGTGCTGTGCCGCTGCCATGTTCTTTAATGTGCTGGCCGACTGATCGAAGCTATACCGGCCAGCCGACGGCGGAACTGCACACCATCGGTTCACCACCACTGCTGGACCTTGTCACTGGACATCTGATTCGGGCAGGTGCTCGGTACGCAGAACGTGGTGAATTCACTCTGCGGGCATTTCTTCACGGAAAAATTGATTTAGTGCAGGCCGAGGCCGTGGCTGGCGTGATTGATGCCGCTGATCACGAAGAGCTTCAGACAGCGCTGACGCAATTGGGCGGTGCTGTCACGAATCGCCTGCGTCGGGTTCGCGATGAAATGCTTCGCCTGCTGGGAGATCTGGAAGCGGGTCTCGACTTCGTGGAAGAAGATATTGAGTTCGTTTCCACAGACGAGGTGCTCCGTCGTTTGGCGGCAACTCGTCAGGTCCTCGAAGCACTTCAGAATGACTCTGTGTCCAGGCTGCCGTCCGGTCATCTTCCGCGAATCGTCCTTGCCGGACTTCCGAATGCGGGGAAGAGTACCTTGTTTAACATGCTGGCGGGAAGGGCCGCCGCCATCGTTTCGAATACCCCCGGGACAACTCGTGATTATTTGTCCACCGTCGTGCAGATCAGCGGTCAAAATCTGATGTTGATTGACACTGCCGGTTGGGAATCGGTCACGGACCTGATCACGGATTCCGCGCAGCGATTGAAAAAAGATCAGATTCAGCAGGCGGATCTTGTTCTGTGGTGTCTGGCTGCGGACACCTCGGAGACCGAAAGACGCGTTTCGATGGAAGCCAGAGAGGCTGTCGTTGAGTCTGCGGCTCTGCTGCTGGACGTCATTACCTGCTGCGATCGAAGCCCTGCGGCAGACGATCTGGTACAACGGCAGGGTGTGATCGCCGTCAGTTCCGTGACCGGAACGGGAATACCGATTCTTCGTCAGGAAATCGTTCGGCTGATTCAGCGGAATTCGTCACCACGGTCCGGTTTGCTGAGCAGCACAGCGGTGCGGTGCCGCGAGTCCATTCGAACTGCGTTGGATTCTGTCGGCACGGCAGAAATCGCTGTCCGTGAACACCGGGGTGACGAAATTGTCGCTTACGAACTGAGATCAGCTCTTCAGCAGTTGTCCGTGATTCTGGGGGAAGTCTACACGGACGATATTCTGGACCACATCTTCAGCAATTTCTGCATCGGCAAGTAGTTGCCGAGAAATCGGTCCGCGCAAAAACGCGTATTTCAGAAAACTGGTCAGAATTCTGAACGGATCTGAGCCAACGTTGCCACTAAACAGGGTGGCCCGCCGCACCGGAGCCGGCACGAATTGCTTTCGCGCGTGTTTTCGCTTCTGCTGGGAGTGCCGTTTCAGCAAGGAGTGCCCCCGCGGGTGTTTGATGTGCGGGATCGTGGGCCTGGTTGTGCATGTGGCCCGGTTGTGCTTTCAGTGAGATCAGAAAAATGAGACTGACGCTAAGAACTTTGCTGGCATATCTGGACGACCGACTGTCACCGGCAAATGCCCGTGAACTGGGACAGAAGATTTCCAAAAGCCCGTTTGCTCAGGATCTGGCGGATCGCATTCGTGATGTTGTGCGTCGCCGCCGACTGGCGAGTGATGCGCCTGTTCCGCGAACAATCGATGCCAATCTGCTGGCAGAATATCTGGACGATCAGTTAACGCCCGAACTTGTCGCGCTGATTGAAAAAGAGATTCTGGCCTCGGACCATTCGCTGGCAGAAGTGGCTGCGGCTCATCAGGTGCTGGGTTTGCTGACTGATCCGGTCGAAGTTTCTGCCGACCAGAAGGAAAGGCTCTACGCGCTGGATCCGTCGAGAATGGCGGCAGACGTCGGTGAGGAACCTGAATTTGCTGAACCACAGACGGAAGCTGTTGCCGAATGGCAGCCTCTGACTCCTCGAACCCAGCAGCAGCGTCGATCGCCGCTCATCCTGCTGACCGCGATGGTCCTGGGCTGGTTTGCGTTGCTGGCGACAGATGCAAATCTCTTCAATCATCCCGGATCACCTTCCATTACTGAATCCGCCGGCGAATCAGGCGGAGCCGCTGGTGTTCCGCAGGTCAGCTCACCTGAACCGGTCGTCGCCGGCAAAGGACCGACAGGGGCAGATGGATCGAAGGTCGACCCGGTTCCATCAAGCGTTGCCGGGACTCCACCTGTTGCCTTGCCCCCACCTGTTGCCGGGGGCAAGGCGGATGCCGCTGTCGGCACGCCGCTTCAGGTGCCGAATGCTGGGTCCGCGCAATCGGCTGAACCCGCAACGATTGTCGCGACAGAACCCGGAGCGGTTCAGAACATGTCAGCCGTTGAATCGCCGGCCGGAAAGCCGACCGATCAGCCGGAGTCAGAAATGCCCACCACCGTGGTGCCGCAGGAGCCGGCAACAGTTGCGGCAGTTGAGCCTGCGGACAATGCAGAAGTTTCGCCGAAGTCCTTGCTGAACTCGGATGCCGGTGCGGGGCCTGTTGATCGACTGAACCTGACAGATCGGTGGTCGATGCTGATTATGCAGCATCGCGAAACGGGAAGCTGGTCCTGGGGAACTTCCGTGGGACATGTTCCCGGAGATGACTGGCGTGCGACGTTGAGCAGCCACGTGGCGGGCATCGCGGAACCTTTTGCCGTTCGCATCGATTCTCCGGACGCTGGCTGGACTGCAGATGTTCTGGGGTCCACATTGTTCCGAGCGGCTCCTGATCAAAACGCCGGCATTGAGTTAATTGATGGTCGAATGATTTTCCGGCGAACGGCGGGTCGAGACAAGACCGCCCTGGCAGGCGTGACGGTGGCGGATCATCACTTTTCTGTTTCCGTTGCGGACGAAGAGACTCGCGTGGCTGTCGCGGTGAATTCATTGGGGGCAGGTGGGGCTCCGGCAGGTGATCCGACCGCAGAGCTGTCGACCGCTTCAGCGCTTCCCGTTGATGTACCCAAAGTGTTTACGGTGTATGCGGCCGAAAGTGATGTTGTTGTTCGGCGGGATGACGTGCCCGACGCTGTTACCTTGACTCGTGGGAACGTATTGCACTGGCATACCACGAAGGATGCACCGGAGCCGGTGGAATCCGGTCTGATCATGCCGGAATGGATCTTTCGCGGTGCTTTGCCGGCTGCAGAAACGACTCACCAAATGCTGGTGGAAATGTCTGACAAGCTGCGAAAGTCGGAGTCCATTTCGGGGGCCGCAACGGAAATCAGTACGGACCGCAATCCCCTGGTCGCAGCCTACGCCGTTCAGATTCCGGTGCTGATTCGAAGCGCGGATGATCTGTGTTCGATTCTGTTGCAGTCAGAAATCGAGTCCGTTCGCCGTGAAGCGATTGCAGGATTGCAGAAGATTGCCGCGGAAACGCCTCAGGGACCGCAGATTGTGGCGTCTGCTATGGAAAAACGCCTGGGCGAAATGGAACTGGAGAGTGCCGTTCGACTGATTGTAGGTGTGACGCCCACGGCAGCGGAAGATCCGGAAGTCTGTGCGTGGCTGGTGGGAATGCTGGAAAGCAAACGCACCGCACTTCGAGAACTGGCGATCACCAACCTGGAACGGTTAACCGGCGAGCGAAACGGCTTCTTTGCCGGTGATGATGCCGGTCGCCGTGACAGTGCCCTGCGGCGCTGGCATCGAATTCTGGAGCGAAACGATGGTCGGCTTGGGGGCAGCCCATAGTCGCGCGAAACACGGACCGTCGACATCTGCGTTCCACATCGCTCTGTCTGCAGCATTCTTCGAACCATCACGCCGGCAACCCACAACATCGACGAAAACCACTCGTCAGGTGTGAATTGCTGCTCGGGCTCCCGATCGGACACGCCTGCAGCAGTCTTTTTGACTGCTGCAGGTCGGTCGATGTGGAATATCAGACGAACTTCGTCTTGCCGGGAATGGCCACCGGAGGAACGGGCACATCGACCCAGTCATAGGTCGGCGGCGAAAGGTCTTCCTGAGAATTCATCACCTCGTCCCACGTCAGCTTCTTGCCGGTATAGGCTGCCATTCGGCCGGAAATCGCCAACATCGTGCTTTTGCACATGTAGTCGCCGTTGTTGATGGGGTTGGCTCCGCGGATGCTGGCGAACAGTTCGTCGTGTTCGATCTGGTACATGTCACCGCCGTCGCCTTCGAACTTCCAGATTTCATTTCCGGCCAGATCGTAAATCACGTGCTTCATCACGTCGGCTCGACCTTTGGTGCCCACGATGTAGTCAGAGACGTCCGTTTCACAGCCGGCCCAGTGGCGGCAGCGAGCAAACGCTTTGACTCCGTTGGCCCATTCGTACACAACATTGAAGTGGTCGTAGATGTTTCCGTACTTGGCGTCGGTTCGAACCTGACGTCCGCCGCTACCGCTGATGCTGATGGGAGCTTCGTCGTTCATGGCCCACAGCATTTTGTCCAGGCTGTGAATGTGTTGTTCGACGTTGAAGTCACCGGACAGCCACGTGTAGTAGTACCAGTTCCGCAACTGATACTCCATTTCGCTGCTGCATTCTTCGCGCGTCTTGCGAGGATCCCAGACGCCGCCGGTCATGTAGCTGCACTGCATGGAAACGATGTCGCCAATCAGGCCGGATTTGATCTGATCAAAGACCGCTCGCTTGGCGTGGTGGTATCGCCAGCAGAGTCCACTGACCAGCGATGTCTTGTTTTCACGCGCTTTTTCGACGGATTCCATCACCGATCGCAGTCCCGGAGCGTCAACCGCCACGGGCTTTTCGCAGAAGACATGCTTGCCGGCTTCCACGGCGGCTTTCAGGTGTCGAGGTCGAAAATGTGGCGTCGAGGCCAGCAGAACAACGTCACTCTTGTCCACAACTCCCTTGTAGGCATCGAAACCGACGAAGCAGTTATCGTCGATGACGTTCACCCGCGGAGTTTCGTTTTCCTTATTGAACTGCCGCTGCAGTCGCGCTCGAGCACTTTGCAGGCGATCATCAAAGGCATCAGCCATGGCGACCAGTTCCACGCCGGAATCTGCGTTCAGGGCCTGCGATGCTGCTCCTGTGCCGCGGCCGCCACAGCCAACCAGACCGACTTTCAGAAGATCACTTCCGCCAGCGAACGCGCCCAGTGAAATCTTTGATGTCAGGGTGATGGCCGCTGACGCTGCAGCTCCCGTGGTCAGAAAGTTGCGGCGAGTGGGTTGGTCAGTGTTCATCTTAAGACTCCAATGCGGGAGAGACGAGGCGGGAATGTCAAATCGCAACATTAAGCATCCGACAGGACGCTGCGGCGGGACAGTGCAGGATAATGGTTATTGCACATCGTTGTGAAACAACTTTTGTGTTGCTCCCGGTGACAGAAGAAAAAAGAACCATCCAACGAAAAAGGCGAGCGAACTTCCGATGGAAATTCGCTCGCCTGAAATCGATTCCGAATTCGATGGCGATTAGCCAGCAACTTCGCTTGTGCCCGGCAGTTCACCGGCTTCGATCAGATCGCCGAAGGTCTTGCCTTCAGTTGCGCTCTTTTCTTTTTCAGCCTTCTTCAGCGCTTCTTTGATCTTGGCTTCGTCAGATTCGTTCTTCTTTTCGAGGCCTTTCGCAACAGTAGCGCCGTAGTTGTTACGCTCCTTCTTGGATTTCGTAGGATGGCACACAGAGCAAGCCAGCTTGCCGTCTTTGCCGTGCTTTTCAGTCAGCTCAGGGTAAGTGGCTGACATGACTGCACCGTACTTTGGACGAGCAAAAGCATTGTTGCTCACAGCCACGATTGCCAACAGGCACACACCAACGACCGCGAAGCGACCGACGGTTTTCATACCACGCATTCAAACACCTCCAGATTCTGGTTTCCGACGTAAGTCACCGCGGAGCAGGCGACACCGCCATTCTTCGGCTGATCTGCAGAATGATCAACGTCAAATCGTCCGCGTTTTCCTACGATATAAAACAGTTCACACAGAACATTGTCAAGACTTACGAACAGGTAGGAAGGGCAAACCTGCGATTCTGTTGCTCGGTGAAATCTGCCGACAAATCCGACCGCCGTCCGGTCAAATCAGCAAAATCCTCGATGTTCTCGCCTTCTCCAGTGTGCACATCAGGTGTGCATGCCGCCGTTTTTCACTCTGGCGATCAGTGGAGCGTGCGGCAGAATTTTGTGCCATGTGGGGTCAGTTTCTGTCGGATTGACTCGAAACCCGCTCCACCTCATATTGACGGTGTGGTTCTCCGGCCACGGGCTTCCGAATAAGAAATCCCGGACGTGCGGAAAATGCTTCCAGAAGTTGTTCTGCTGTTTTCTGGTCGACGTCGCCGGAATGTACATGAAGCAGGTAGCGCAACGTCAGGGGCTTGTCGGCAGTGGGCATTTGGGCAGCGTGCATGCAGACGGATGCCGCCATCCAGCCGTCGTCTCGAACATGCCATGACGAAGGGTATCCGGGGTTTGAAGGGTGATCGAAATAAGTGATCCCTTCTGTAACGGCCTTGCGGGAAGCTTCTGTTCCGACAATCACCGGGCCACTGTAATCCATCCAGCGTGCTGGTTTACCGAAGATGTCTTTTTCGCCTGTGACGCCTTCGCTGTTCGTCAGGTGTCCTCCGCCAAAATACGCTGAAATTGTTTTAGAGACTCGAACGGCCAGCAGGCCGAAGTTCGTTTGCTCCAGCATCACGCTCTCGCGATTCGCTGAGGGGCGAAGTGTGGTTTGAATCTCCACAGCGTGTTCATTGTTTTCCAGGGGAATGATGGCGGCCACGACATCCTGTTCCATCAGTTCGTCGCCGTCCGGTCCGTACCAGCCAAGCACAAACGCCATCACGGCCTCATCGTTGCCGTCTCGATAACGATACCAGTACTTCTGTCGAATTCGAGCTGCTGTGTTGTCGGACCAGAAATCGATGCCGTTCACTTTGTTGTGAGCAAACCAGACGGAACGATGATGATCATGATTCTGTGCGCCGGGATGTCCCATGCGTGTGAGGGAAACTCCGGAGGGGCCGTTGAAGGGATAGAAGAATGGTCGAGGAGCATTGTCGGCTGCATGCCACCGAAGTTTTTCAACTCCGTCAATGTTCAGCTGAACCTGCTGCCCCGGAAGTGGCATGACTTCGCATCGAACGAGGACTTCATCGTCTGCAGCAAGCCGACCGGCCAGGCTTCCGAACAGAACAACACCGCAAAGGATCATGTGTTGATTCGGCACCATTTCCGGGCTTCCTATTCTCGTTTCGTTTCAAGCAATGCACTCTGCTGCAGACTGGCCGCGAGATTTTCAAGGTGTTCACGATATTGCCGATCCAGTTCGGCAAATGAGACGCCGGTGATGGCTTCCAGTGAGGGCGACTTCAGAATATCGCTGTTCAGATTCGGACGATACACGGCGGTCAGCAGTGTGACAAAGTCGTCGCGGTAGATTCCATCCTTGTAATGCAGCAGAAAGTGGGCGACTCCCGATCCCTGAGTATAAAGCTGAGTGTGATTGGGGTGCTGTCGGAACTCGTCTTTCCCCAGCGCGCTGAACGTTTGCAGCGGAATATAAAAGCCGTCCAGCAGAAGGCGTTGCTGAGCCCCCAGAAACCGTATGTGGTCCGGTCGTCCCACAAAAGCGGCTCCGTCTTTCACGTCGAAAGACTCCATGTAGCAGGCGATGCCCTCCAGAATCCAGAAGTTGGCGTGTTCACAGAGCTCCCAGCGTTCGGTTGTTCGCTGACGCAGAACCAGCTTTCGCTTGCGAGCGGCCGCCAGGCGATCATCAATGCTGGCCAGGTCCAGAATCTGGTGAGTCGCTTCGTGGAAGACGGTGGAAAAGTCTTCGACCTCCGGATTTCGAAACAGGTAACAGGTGCGATCCGGTTCCCAGTACAGACCGTTGGTCACAAGGTTCGGCGGAATCTTGCCTCGCATGCGTTCTTCGTATTCGCCTCGCGACGCATAGTAGTGAACTTCCATCGGGCGAATTGTCGTGCTGTTGCGGCGTCGTGACTGAGCTTCCTCAAACTTTTCCTGCAGCGACGCAGGAGTCTCAAAAAACGCGGCGAAGTTTTTCTGAAGCCAGTCGTAATAGATTTCCAGCTTGCGCGAAATGGCGACGCCTTCTTCCAGGCTGGTGTTGGTCTTCACCAGAAAATGTTCTGTTCGAACTTCCCACGCGTTGCGAAAGTCACGGCGAATTTCGGCCTCTCGCTGAACAGAAATCCACTTGCCCTGCCATGGACGCAGATCCTGTTCGTAGCGAACGATGTGCTCCACCGGCAGCCAGCCAAACTGAGGATGATTGTATTCGGGGCTGCTGCCCGTTCGTTTGGATGCTTCGAACGGTGAAACCCATTCGCCGGTGTATGTCGGGTCATCCTTTCGTTCCGGATCGTGGAACATCTGCTGCCCCAGAAC